>JBAYKV010000051.1:0-16510 GCA_041664405.1 Syntrophales bacterium | reverse complement strand
TGTCGTTCCCCCTGACGGGTCCAGAATATTAACCGCCGCTATCCTGTTCTTGTAGTCCAGGGCATTCGCCCCCTTGATGACAACGTCGCCCGCTTTCAGCTTCTTCGCAGCATCGGCAAGCGTGATATCAACTACCTTGCCTTTCTCCAGAATGAGGTGATTAACAGGTTTCACCTTGGGCAGGTATTTGGCCCCTTTCTCGGGTTCAATTCTTCCCGTCACAAATGCTGCATGGTCGGCTTTCTTCCCAGTAATCTCCTCTGCCACGTAAGTATTGGTTGTCCCTTTGATGATGATGACGATACCGTTTGCAAGGGCATTCTTCACGATCGGCATCTGTGCCACAGCCTTGCCGATCAGCCTCTTGGATTCGGCTACAGTCAGAATCGTTCCGCTCTGGACAATTTTAGTCGGTTCCGCCGCGGACGAGATCCCTGAAAATAGCAATGGTCCGCCAATGGCAACCACAACTAAAAAGATAAGCACTCTCAATACTTTTTTCATGATGTGTTCCTCCTTTCGCTGTTAGATTCGCTTTGTCTTAATGTTACGCGCCGCATTTACCAAAACCACATGAACGGCTGCCCTCCGAGTCTTTTACCACATTTAAAGTTAGAATTCTGTCATTTTTGATGGTTCCCATCAACTATAACTCTCATTTTGTTTATTTCCGATTGAAACCTTGGATAGATGGCAGCAAATTGACATGCTTGACTACAGGAATCTATATGTTTTAGTCAGGTCGCCTATCTCTTCCGGAATCGGTGGTTGTTCGCCTTCAGCCCATTATGCATTCCTTCGCCTCAACACCATCCTGATCGCAGTATAGGGGATGAGGAAAAAAAGGAAATTGCAAAGTTTCACAAAGGCCATGCCATAATAATTCAGCAAATCATATTCGTGCCTCGATATTTGAAATAGATTATTATGAATCATGTAGGCAGGCATCCCTGCCAAACAGGAAGAAGATGAACCAGAACGTGACGAAGACAACTCCTATGACAAAGCACCGGATCAAAATGCTGGAAATCATTTCCAGTTCGCTTATGAAACTCGAAGATTCATTCATCTTTCTCCTCCTGGTGGCGCGGCCATCTTGATCTTGATGGCCGCGCCACATCATCCTTATGCGTATACCTTTTTCATGAGCCAGGCCATGTTCTTTCCGAGGTCCTTCATCGTCTGGATGCCCTCATCGTCTTTGAGGACGTCGCCGATATCGCGACCGACGCCGATGCTCCAGTAACTCGTCCCGGGCATCATCATCTGCATGTAATGGAGAAATAGATTCATGCCGCTGAAGGCCTGGATGGCCCCGGCCCGACGGACGGCTACCACCGCGGCCCCGACTTTACCCTTGAGCATGTAGTCGTTGGCCCGGGCGACGAATCCGCACCGTTCGATAAAGGCCCGCATATTGGCGGTGGCGTCGGAAAAATAGGTTGGGGAACCCAGGAGGATACCCTCAGCCGCGAGCATTTTATCAACAATTTCATTGAGCATGTCCGTCTCGACGGAACAGTGTTTGTTCTTGTTCTTGAAGCATTTGTAACAGGCCTTACATCCGGGCAGGGCGGTTCCTGCCATCTGGATAAGTTCCGTTTCTATTCCTTCCGCCTTCAATTCGTCGAGGACGAGATTGAGGAGAATGGCGGTGTTGCCGTTTTTCCTGGCGCTGCTGTTTAAGGCGATAACTTTCATGTTTTTCTTTCCTCCGTTATTATTTGACGGCTTCGTAAAAACCCGGATGCTTCCTTGCGCTGAATCCTTCGTCACTGCGGCGTACATCAAAGTACGCCTCGCGACTCAGTATTTGCGCGCCTTGCCTGCGGATCTTTTACGAAGCCGTCCATTATGCCATTCTTTCTTCATGTCAGGCTTCCCTGCTCCTGCGCAGGAGCAGGCGGCAGCAGCCGATGATGTTTTCCCGGGAATAGATGAGCAACTCGTCGCGGTAGAACTCCTTAAAGATTTCCTCGATAATGCGATCATCATCCCCGGGATGTACCAGAATCTTTTTTTTCATGGTCTCCGCTTCCTGCCGGGCCAGGTCAAAGGCTTTTACGACATCGGCCCCGCCCTGGAAAAATGCCTGATGGGCCGGGGCTACGATCTGGGGTCGCAGGGATGCCAGACGGTCAATTGTCTCCATATAGTCGGCATAGCCGGTGAAATAGATGGGGAAGAACCGCTGACACGTGAGGTAGTAGCCCAGGCTGTCGGAAACCATGAGGGTGCGGAGCTGGGGGATATGGACGGCCAGATTTCCCGGGGAGTGGCCTTTGGTGACGATAAACTCCAGGGTCAGGCCGCCAAGATCGATTATGTCTCCTTCCCCTTTGATGAGTGTGTCGTCACCGAGGAGGGGTCCGGAGGTGATGGGGGGGCGGCTGTTGACGATGCCCTTATCCTTGAGGAAGGCGGTCATGAAGTGGTCGTCGTGGACCAGGGACGGCCCGGTGCGGGGATGGGCTAGAAACTCCGGTGCCCCGGCCCCGGCAACTACGTTTGCTTTCGGGAAGGCCTCCCTCATGGCGGGCAGGCCGTTGATGTGATCAACGTGGGGATGACCTATAATGAGATAATCGGGCCGGATATTCAACACCGCCAATTGTCCGATGACCGTATCCGCTGTTGCCGAGACCCCCATTTCGATAAGGGCGGAAGTATTATTGCCCTGGACCAGATATACATGAAAAAAAGGGTGACCGAGCACCTGGAGCCGGTCATGAACAAAAATAGGATAATGTCTTTGTTTATTTGTGTTCATGTCCCTCCTTGCCGCCTTTAAATGATTTAAAAGATGCCTTTTGTCAAGAGGAAGCTGCTTTGCCCTTTGAATTCTTGGTAAAAAATCGTTATAGTGGCAGGAGAGTGAGGGCCGGGAATGGGCCCGCGGGGGGAAAACAAAAAATGGAGGTGAGATGATGGCTGAAAAGGCGGCTTTACTGGAGAGGATCGGCAATATTGCCAAAATTACACTGAATAATCCGGCGTCCTTGAATTCTATGACCCAGGAGCTCCTCGACGATACCCATGCAGCCCTGCGGGAGGTGGATGAAGACCCCGAAATCCGGGCTGTTATTGTTACCGGGGCGGGGCGGGCCTTCTGCGCCGGCGGGGACCTCCCCTATATCCTGACCTTTGACAACATATCCAAGTCGAGGAAGTATATTCAGGAGATTGCCCGCATCGTCAATACCATTGTCCAAATGTCCAAACCCGTCATTGCCATGGTCAACGGCGTCGCCGCCGGCGCCGGCTTTAGTCTGGCCTTATCCTGTGATCTCATCTTTTGCGGCGCTGCCGCCCGTTTTTCCCAGAGCTTTGTCCGGATCGGCTTGATTCCCGATGGCAGCGCCACCTATTTTCTGCCCCGGACCATCGGCCTGCACCGGGCCAAGGAACTCATGTTTACCGGCGATATCATCAACGCCGACAAGGCATTTCAAATCGGTCTCGTCAACCGGGTTGTCGAAGACGATAAGCTTTGGGAAGAGACCCGGCGCTTCGCTGAACAATTGGCTTGTTATGCACCCCTTGCCATCGGTCTCATGAAGAAGGTCCTCAACCAAAGCGATAAACTTGATCTCCAGGCGGGCATCGAGTTGGAGACGGGTATACAGTTGTTCTGTCTGGGAACGGAAGATCATCGGGAGGGGGTAAACGCCTTTTTAGAGAAACGTGCTCCCAGCTTCAAAGGGCAATAAAGGCGATCTGTTGGCTCGATCGAATAGCCAATGCAATTGAGGAAAAATATCTTGACAAAGACCATCAATAAAGAGATATTGACCCTACTTCTGAGTCGGTTTTGGTTTAATATTGTCATCCCAGAGCCAGAGGAAAGGCGTCTGGGGTTTTTTTATTTGGACCTCAGATCTTGATGAAGCTCAGGAAGCGGCTTTGAAAAAGATCGGATAAGGAGGACTATGGCGAAACGAAATCAGAACACATTTTTCAAGCGGCAAAAGGAGATAAAGCGCCGTCAGGATGCCCAGGAAAAAATGGCCCGTCGGCAGGGCAAGAAGAAGCAGGATGAGCAGGAGGGGGAAGAGATTCAGCTTGCGGCGCCTGCGGATGGGGATGCGGAACCGGTGGGACCGACGACGGAACCGGCGGTACCGACGGAATAGTCAATGATGATGAGATTCGTAGCGCCAAATTACCATCTATAGGTCGTTGCAGAGGAATTTATCATTCAAAGGGCAACAATTTTTACCTTATAAAAGGAGGATGAAATGAATATTTACGTAGGGAATTTGGCTTACACCATCAGCGAGGAAGATTTGCAGAAGGCTTTTGAGGGATTCGGAAAAGTCGCATCGGTTAATATTATCCGGGATCAGTTCAGCAATCAGTCAAAGGGATTCGGGTTTGTTGAAATGCCTGAACAGGCTGAGGGGCTGGCAGCCATCAGCGGGCTTAATGGCAAGGAAATAAACGGTCGGGCCCTGAACGTCAATGAAGCGCGTCCCCGGGAAGAAGGCGGGCGTGGCGGTGGCGGCGGTTTTAAGAAACGTGGACCCGGCGGTGGCGGCGGTGCCGGCGGCGGCGGTGGCAGAAGGAGATTCTAGAGGGTAACGCAGTTTTTCCGTGAGTTTTTAAAAAGCCCCCATCCCCCTTTGACAAAGTGGGGATGAGGGCTTTTTGTATCTGGTTGTCCCCGCTTTCGGTCATGGATATTGGACCGTGCCGTGAACGTTCTATGCATCCTGTAAAAGCAATTGACAATCTGCATAGCATAGTGAAAAATGGAAAAGGGATAGAGTTGTTTTTCCTTGACAAACCGCCTAATATGACCGATATTAAGCACTAAATAATGGATTGTTCGGGAGATGATATATGGATTACCTATTGGCAAAATCGTCTGTGAGTATCACAGATCTAAAGAAAAATCCTTCGGCAATCATTGCGGAGGCTGAGGGCGCCCCGGTCGCTGTATTGAACCACAACCGGCCATCCGCATACCTGGTACCGGCCGATACCTTTGAGGCGATGCTTGAAAAGATAGACGATCTGGAAATCGCCAAAATTGTCAAAGAACGAAAATTAGAAAAGACCATCAAGATATCTCTTAATGAGCTATAACCTTGAATTCAAAGAGTCGGCCCTCAAAGAATGGCACAAGCTGGACCGTCCGGTACGTGAGCAATTCAAGAAGAAGCTGTTCAAAAGGCTTGAGACGCCGAAGGTCGAGGCGGACAAGGTCAGCGGAATGGCCAATACTTACAAAATAAAGCTTCGCGCCCTCGGCCTGCGCCTGGTTTACGCCG
The DNA here is from genome assembly GCA_041664405.1 of Syntrophales bacterium. Lineage (GTDB taxonomy): Bacteria > Desulfobacterota > Syntrophia > Syntrophales > UBA8958 > UBA8958. Next base: position 11,237 of record JBAYKV010000051.1, on the reverse strand, counting down.
TCGATGATGAAACGGCGACCCTGATTGTCTATGCTGTGGGGAAAAGAGATAAAAAGATGGCTTATCGAAAGGCTAAAGAACGCATATAGTTGTATAATGGTTTTTCAATAGCACCTGCTGAAAGGTGGCCATTGCCGGTGCGCATAAAGGAGATGCAGGCTTGGCTAAAAAAGCAGATAGCAGAATAGAAAAGACCGTCAAATCCTATATTGAGCGATTGGAAAATATCGGCATTCATGTCCAGCAGGCGTTTTTATTTGGTTCTTATGCCAGTGGCAAGCATGATGAGTGGAGCGATATTGATTTGGCTATAGTTTCAACAGATTTTATCGGAAACAGATTCGAAGACCGAAACAAAATACGTAAAATTACGTTGCAGATGAACAATGACATTTCCCCTATGCCGTTCCGCCCGGAAGACTTCAATGTCAACGATTACTTCGTTAAAGAGATTCTGGAAACAGGCATAAGGATTATTTGAAAAGGGGACAAACTTAATATTTCTAACTTTCTATGACAGTAAATACAACATTCATAAACATCCGCACTTTAATGAGTGAGATTGGTTGATCTACCCTATGCAAGAATACGGGTGGAAAGGCGCAGATTTTTTGCAGTCGGATTTTTTATAGGCTGCCCATCCGCAACTTCCTGAAGTCAATAAAGTTGATTTCACCTCCAATATGCCAACTTTCGATCGTTAATCAATGGAACTATTTGATCTAAAAGTAGATTGACAACTCTCAATCATTATGCAACATTGCCCTTGCCTGCCACGATAAAAGGAATTTGAACGTGAGGAATAGCAATGCACGTTTCAAGACTTGGCCCTAACTCCTCCAAATATATCCTGCCATTCTCACCTGTAATGCAGACAGCACAGCCCAGATGTGGAATCTCCATTTTTCTGGATAACCTGAATATTGACATGATATACGGAAGCGGGGAAATGGCCAATGACAAAAGGTATCCGTAGATTGTATATTCTTTTAAATCACTTAGACTTTCGTTGGGATAATCGTTTAGCCGGGAATGGCAAAATGGCAGGCGGATGGACATTCAATTTGTGGAGATATCCAGAAACGATAGAATAACTTGTTCCCGGCGACTGCGTCGCCGCGATTAGCAGAGATTACGATGGGACTTCCTCAGAGAAATACACAGCACATTACTGAAACCAAATCGTCTAAGATTTTTCGTAATAGCATTCCAGACCATTGGCTCGTTAGAGAAGTTACTGAAAGAGATTATGGTATTGATTTTTATGTAGAAATAGCCGACAGTAAGCGACTGACTGGTGAACTTGTATCATTTCAAATTAAAGGTAAAAGCAAAATAAGATGGAATAAACGCAACAAATACTGTCTTAGTGGCGTAAGTATCGAAAATACAGAATATTGGTATTCCTTTTCTGTTCCAGTGTTTATTTGCGTAGTCGATTTACATGAAGAATCAGTTTATTACCTTGCGGCTAAAAAGTATATTCGTGAAAATTTCGACAGCTATTTAAACAAGCCACGTCTTCCCTACTATTTTGATAATCAGCAAATACTAAAACCAAGCGCTCGTAGCCTAGGTGCCTTTCTGACTCAATACTACCTTGATCAAAATTACGAAATTCTGGTAAAAGATATAATTGCTTTTATTGCAAACTATCAGAGCCATATGGATTTTTTGGAATGTAATATCGGACGGGATTTTTTCATGGGAGTTGAATGGGACCGAATTGTTGTTGTGAATTACATTTACAATCTTCTTGATTCCCTTTGCCTTTTTTTCGGCTTTGAATGGGATCTTGAAAAATTTGATACATACAAACTCAAAAGCAAAACCAAATTTGGAGATAACTATGATCTATATGAAGAGCAGTTAACAGAAATTGCGGCGAAGCTATTCGTAAAGATGAAACTAATCCTGATGCAAATCAAAAACCATATTTGTGAAAAAGAATCAACCTATTGGCTTTGTCGTAACAATATGTTGGCAAATTTCCTGTATAACGTTTCAAGTGATGGAAAGTTTCCAAATTGATTTTATCTGCTAACAAGGCAAATTAACTCGGACGCAAATTACGCTGGCGCTTCATTTGCGCCGGTTATTTGCGGCGTTCCCGGCGACTGCGTCGCCGCGATTATGTGTCGGAAGCGAAGGAACATGACCGTGAGCGCAGATAGGAAACCCAAGACTTTCTTTGTCCATCATAGGCCAACCAGACGTCAGCAGGCAGAGGTTGATCGCATATCGGTGCCATTGAGGCATTTACCACAGAGTCTGTCGAGCATTACAATGACTTGCCCGACCTGCAAAATCGGCTTTCCGCCTGGCTGGTTTGAGAAACACGAGATGCCCATGATTCCTGTGAAGCCCAAATTCGAAACAAAGGGAATTTCATATACGGGTCCGAAGAGATGGATTTTGCAGAGTATTACGCAGGTATGTCCGAGGTGCGGGACTCATATACCGTTTTCCCTGCCGACGAATAAGATGAGAACAAAAGGCTTTCTCTTTGGCGATGACGCAGAAAGAGAGCATGAGGCTAGAAAGGTATCTGTCTATTCCCTCGTAGGCGCTGACCAGAGTTTGCTACCTGATTTCGAAATAGAAGTTAGAAGGCTAAAACAAGAACTACTTCCTGCTATCCCACCCGACAGTTGGAAGGTCCATATGAAAGATATGTGGGCCGGCACCAGCAGAGCAAAACATCCAGTATATCGGGCATTGAACTTAGCGGATGTGATCAGATTCGTTGATGAAATGTTGGCTTTGATAAAAAAAGCAATCTCTTTATCTACAATATCGCCTTGGTCACTGATGGGGGCAACCCGAGTGGTATATCTGATCCAAACCGGTTAAAAAACGAAGCATATATTCTGCTAATATTGAATGCGATAGATGAATGGACAGAAAAGAATGCTCAGCCGAACATATTCTTCGATTCCGAGAAAGAATCGCTTGCCAGCGAAGTTATACATAAGTGGGCAAGGGACACTTTCAGGGGCAGTCAACAAAGCCTTCTATATGGTTTCCTGTCGAAAGGAATTGAAATACCAGAGCCCAAGTTCGTCTCGCCGGCTTCATCCCCTGGCTTGGAAATTGCTGATTTGGTGAGTTTCAGTATTGCGAGATTTTACGATAGAATGTGGAAAGGAAAAGAAATTGAAATAGACCCGGGCCGCATGGGGCTTGTAACTTACCTTGGATATGCCTCCAATGGTGATTTGCTCTGGAGACGGCAAGAAGGCTACCCGTGGGAGCTATTTTATCATTGAATTTCACATAACCCGGCGTTTCACCGGATCGCTAACGCGCCCGGTGAACTTTTTGTTCCCGGCGACTGCGTCGCCGCGATTAGTTGGATAAAGAGGACAGGCCCAATATGAGCAGATTGGCAATTAGGTAAGGGAAACAATGGACAAACTGCCTCAAATTCATCAATCCCATATACAAGAGAGAACAAGTTTTCAGGAACTTGAGGCAGTATTGCCCAAGAATCTGTTCCTTCTAAGAAGTGAGGATGGCAGAGACTACGGTGTCGATAGAATTCTCGAAGTCGTAGATGATGGCTCAGTCACGAACATAAGGAGCCACCTGCAGATGAAGAGCAAGCGCAACGTGAGGAAGTCAACTAGCGGGCTCTCATATGCCGTTCCTCTTGGAACCTTAAACTACCTGCTAAATAGTTTGAACTCACTATTTCTTGTGTTCGCTGAGAACGAGAAGATCTTCTACTGGGAATGGGCTGGCACAATTGCACAGACGTGTAGATCTCAGAAACCCAAGACTGGGAACGACAATCGCAAAACTTTTTCGTATCATTTCACTGAGAAACTTGGCAACAAAGAAATATTAAACATTCACAAGCGATTGCTTAGAGACGGTACCCTGGTTAAGAGGCTCAATCTAGAAGCAAATCCGTTCAATCGCATACTGGTCACTGACTACATCCACAACTCCACCTACCGCGACTATCTCACGATGTTTGTAGATGGTAAGTTCGAAAAGATCATTGCACTGGCGAAAGAGAGTCAGGAGTTCTCTTCGGCTCTTTCATCGCTAGTTGCACTGTGCTATTATAATATTTACAACTACGATGAGGCCTTGAAGTACATAATAAAAGCTGAGGCTGAGGAATGGAATCCTGAGTTCAAAAAGATCCACGTGGCGATTCTTTGCGAGAAAGGGATCCGTGAGGAGAACAAGATAACGCTTCTGCAGGCCAAAGAGTTATTTCATGAGATCGAGTCCAGCAATTGGAGTTGGATGGATTTATACAACTATGGCAATGTTTTATCTGCCCTGGATGAGCTTGATGAAGCCGCACTGAGCTATCGAAGAGCACTGAAGCTTGAACCGAAAGAAGCTATGATATGGAAGAACCTTAGTGACATCTATAGGAAGCGCGAAGATCACGAACAGGAGCTTGAATGTCTCAACAAGGCTCTTGCTCTGAATCCCATACTGATAGAGGCGCTAATTTGCAAGGGAATACTGCTTGGCAAACATCTCTTGGATTACGAACAGGCATTGGCTCTGCTAGAAAAAGCTCTCGAAATCTCCAAATCTACGTTTCTGAGCAGTAAATTAATCTACTACTGGGTTGGTGAATTCTACAAATGCCTTAGAAATTACAAGCAAGCACTTCAGAAGATCGAAGAAGGGCTGACGCTTTACCCCGGGGACAGCTACCTCGAAAATCTTAGACTTCGCACACTACTCGTTGCTTCAGAATCTAATCCAGAATATGAGAAACCAGCGATCAGGCTACTTGAGGAAATTGTTTCAAGATATCCTGGAGACACGAGAATCAGAGTTGAACAATTAAAGGTTCTGAGCCGAAGTAAGAGTATTGTTGAGCTACTACCAATCATTGTAGAGATTTTCGCCACTCAGAACTACCAGGTTGAGCCTCAAGCCGTGTTGGGACTCAACATCCACGAACTCATTTTCATTCTTGAGAACCTTGATGCTCTTCACAGATTTCGGAAGATTTCAAATTTCTGTCAACTTCTTTTTGAAAGGTACAGCGTATCGATAGCGAAAGCACAGAAGATAGAGATGAAGGTAAACTTCTTGTTTTCCAGCCTCAACGCCAAGATACATGCCGCACGACCACAAGACCTATTGCCTCTTCTTCAGAGTCACGCGTCGAGTTTTGTCTACCTTTGTGAGTATTGCACTGAAGTCTTGATCACTGTGACAGAAACCGATTCGGTTGAGGACAAGGCGGCAGCTGTTACCGTGATGATAACTACACTTCCTGAAGTACTTCTTGCAGAGTTTTCGAGGCAGAGTGGATGGCTGATTCAGCAATATAACTATCCTGCTGAATTGATGGATCAGCTAATCGAATCAACAGATACAATTAGGGAGTGGTTTAACAACTGTGCAGAACCGATTCTTAAGGGTGCGAACAATGTACTCAAATGGACTCGTGAGAAAGATGGCAACTAACATCAAGTCTGAGACCGACAGTATAACTAAAGCTATACTGCGGCTCAACTTGGCGTTCCCGGCGACTGCGTCGCCGCGATTGCTACCTTTCGATCCGTAATACTCGGTTCTGATTTAAGATCACTACCAAACATTTGTAGATGTTGCCAATAACCGGCATATTCTATTTTTATGTCCTTGCTCCTGAGTAGTATGGATTGTAATCTGCTGCAAGCATGCATGGGCAGCATCACTTGTTGACTTCAACAAGTTGATCAATCTTCCGGTTGAGCAAAACGATTGTGGGCGAATAGAAGGCAACTTCTATTGATATTTATTGATTAACGGTAATCAGCAGGATTGCCCGGTCAACTGGCCGCAGGCGGCGAGGATATCGCTGCCGTGGCTGGCGCGGATGATGGTCGTGTAGTTGTGGTTGAGGAGCACCTGCTGGAAGGATGACACCGCCTCCGGGGTAGGGGTCTTGAATTCGGATCCGGGGAATTCATTAAAAAGGATCAGATTCAGCTTGCAATGGAGGTTTTTCAGGAGGAGGGCGACCTTTTCCGCATCCTGAGGACTGTCGTTGACGCCGGCCATAAGGATGTATTCAAAGGTTAACCTCCGGCGGCCCGGCATGGGATAGTCCCGGCAGGCCTTCATCAGGTCTTCCAGGGGGTAGCGCCTATTGACGGGCATAAGATCATTTCTACGCTTATTATCCGGGGCATTTAGGGAAATAGCCAGGTTGACGCAGATGTCTTTGCCAAGTTGGACGATCTTTGGCGCCAGACCGCAGGTGGAGATTGTAACCTTCCGATGGGATAATCCCAAACCGGCATCGGAAGTCATGATGCGGACGGCCTTCAGGGTATTGTCGTAGTTTGCCAGGGGTTCGCCCATTCCCATGAGGACGATATTTTTAACGTTGTGACCTTCCGGAGTCTGATGCTTGAGAGTCGTCAACTGGCCGGTGATCTCCGAAGGCAGGAGGTTGCGCTTCAGGCCCAGGGCGCCGGTAAAACAGAAACGGCATCCCATGGCGCAACCCGCCTGGGTGGACAGGCAGGCCGTCCAGTGATTCTTCCCTGGAATTAGCACGCTTTCGATATGAAGCCCATCGGCGAGCCGGAGGAGGATCTTTTTAGTGCCGTCTGCGGCGGCCTTGATCTTGACGATCTCCGGGCTGGCCAGGCAGGCCACTTCTGAAAGATGAAGCCGCAACTCACGGGAGAGGGTGGTCATCTCCGCAAAGGAGTTGACACCAGACTGGTAGACCCACTTCATGATCTGGCGGGCCCGATACTTTTCCTTCCCTAAGTGGGCGATGAAGATCTCAATTTCCTCAAAGGTCAGGTCTCTGATGTTGACTTGCTTTTTCACGCCATTTTCTTTTGCAGTCTTTCCCCGATAGCGTCGATAAAGGCCTTGGTGCCGACTTTTCTGTTCGTCGGAGCCTTCTCCGCTACGGCCAGCAGGTCACCGGTCATAATGCCCGCTTCCACCGTTTCGATGGCCGCCTCCTCGATGCGGTCGGCGAAGGCCATGACCTCGGGAGAATGGTCGAGTTCCCCCCTTTTGCGCAGCCCTCCCGTCCAGGCAAAGATTAGGGCCATGGAATTTGTCGAGGTTTCCTCCCCCTGGAGATGTTTGTAGTAGTGTTTCTGGACTGTGCCGTGGGCCGCCTCGTATTCGAAATAGCCTTCGGGGGAGACGAGGACAGAGGTCATCATCGCCAGAGAGCCGTTGGCGGAGGCGATCATATCCGACATGACATCGCCGTCGTAATTCTTGAGTGCCCACAAAAGGCCGCCCTCCGAGCGGACGATGCGGGCGACGGCGTCATCGATAAGGGCAAAGAAATACTCAATTCCCGCGTCTGTAAATGCCTTTTTCCAGTTTGCCTCATATTCCTGGTCGAAAATAGCCCGGAAGCGGGCGTCGTAGGTCTTGGAAATGGTATCCTTGGTACTGAACCAGAGATCCAGCCTCTGGTCGAGGGCGTAGGCGAAACAGGCCTTGGCAAAGCTGGCGATGGATGTGTCGGTATTGTGAATGCCCTGAATGATCCCCGGTCCTGAGAAAACATGAATGGTGTTCCTGAGGATCTCTCCCCCGCCGTCCGGGGTGAAGACGATTTCCGTTTTGCCGGCCCCGGGAATTCTCAACTCCGCATTGCTGTAAACATCGCCGTAAGCGTGTCTGCCGATGATGATCGGCCGTTTCCAGGTGGAAACAAAGGGCTTGATGTTTTTTGCCAAGATGGGGGTCCGAAAAACAGTCCCGTCGAGCATGGCCCGGATGGTCCCATTGGGGCTCTTCCACTGTTCCTTAAGATCGTATTCCCGGACACGGTCTTCTGTGGGGGTGATGGTGGCGCACTTTACCCCCACCCCGTGCTTCATGATGGCCTTTGCCGAGTCGATTGTAACCTGATCGTTCGTTTCATCGCGATGCTTTACATGAAGGTCGTAATACTCGAGGGTAATATCAAGATATGGCAGAATCAGCCGGTCCTTGACGAATTGCCACATGATCCTGGTCATCTCGTCGCCGTCCAATTCCACGAGGGGAGTTTTAACAATAATCTTTTTTTTCATACTCATATAAACGGGCTCCATCTTTTTTTGTTTTGTCTCAGTAATGCTTGTTTTTGCAGGGATATGTTATGTAAATGACCGTTTCCCCGGCGTCCTTGTGTTAACCGTGACGCCGTTATTGGGCATTCAACGCGCCGCCGGCAAGAATCAGTTTTTTCTGCCGGTCCGTCAGTTCATAAACCACGGGGAAGGCGCCGCCCCTGGTGATATTGTTAATCTGCAGCGGGGCGCACCTTTTCAGGGCATCCCTTATGCCCGGAATCTGGAGGAGATCTCCGGAGTTGATTGTTTCGTAATCCTCCTCGTTTTGAAAGACAAGGGGCAGGATGCCGAAATTAATGAGATTTGCGGCATGAATGCGTTCAAATGACTTGGCAACAACCACCTTCACTCCGAGAAACATGGGACAGATGGCGGCATGTTCCCTTGACGATCCCTGACCGTAGGACTGACCGGCGATAATAATGTTCTGACGGCCGCTGTCGCGAATCTGGAGGGCCCGCTTGTAGAAATGGCGGTCCAGAAGCTCAAAGACATATTGGGAGTATTTGGGAATGTTGGAGCGGTACTTCATCCTGGCCCCGGCAGGGATGATATGATCGGTGGTTATTTTGTCTCCGATTTTGATTGCTACCTCGCCGTCAATGTCATCGGGCAGGGGATTGTTTGCGGGCGGGGCGCCGATATTAGGCCCTCTGACAATTTCCACCTTTCCCCGCTCTTCTCCTTCGAGAGGCCGCTGGATCATTCCATCGTCAACATGATATCTCTCGGGGACGGGAATAAATGGCATGGCGTCGCCGAGATCCCGGGGATCGGTCAGTCGGCCCGTAAGGGCTGATGCTGCTGCCGTTTCCGGACTTACCAGGTAGATATCGGCGTCCCTGGTCCCGGAACGTCCAAAGAAATTGCGGTTTGACGTGCGCAGGGAGACGGATTTGGAAGGGGGGCTCTGGCTGTTGCCGATACAGAAGCCACAGGCATTTTCCATGATTCTGGAGCCGGAGGCAATGATGTGGTTGAGATAACCGTCCCGGGTGATGTTTTCCAGAACCTGGCGTGATCCCGGGGCGATAATCAGGCTCACATCGGCGTGAATTGTTTTTCCGCAAAGGATTTCGGCGATGGTGGCCAAGTCTTTATAGGAAGAATTAGTGCAACTGCCGATACAGACCTGCTGGACCGCAATGGGGCCGATTTCTCTGACGGTGCCGATATTATCGGGGCTGTGGGGTCTGGCCGCAAGGGGTTCGAGGTGAGAAAGCTCTATGGTTGTCTCGCCGTCATAAACAGCGTCACGATCTGCCTGCAGGGGGGACCAGTCCTTGCCCCGGCCCTGGGCTTGCAGAAAACTTCTAGTCATGTCATCGCTGGGAAATACCGAAGTGGTCACACCGCACTCCGCCCCCATATTGGCAATCGTGGCCCGCTCCGGGACGCTGAGAGACAAGAGACCGTCGCCGCCGTATTCGAAAATCCTCCCGACATTGCCCTTGGTGGTGAAGATACTGAGGATCTTCAGAATAATGTCTTTGGCTGATACCCAGGGAGACAGTTTTCCCAGGAGATTGATGCGAAACACTCTTGGACTCTGGAGGTAGAAGGGTTTCCCGGCCATGGCCAGGGCCAAATCGAGGCCGCCGGCGCCGATCGCGAGCATGCCGAGGGCTCCTGCCGTAGGGGTATGGCTGTCGGAACCGATGAGGGTTTCCCCCGGCTTCCCGAAACGTTCGAGATGAACTTGATGACAGATGCCGTTTCCCGCCCGGGAAAGATGGATCCCGAATCGCCTGGCGACGCTTTGCAGATAACGGTGGTCGTCGGCGTTCTCAAAACCGATCTGAATTGTGTTATGATCAATGTAACTTACGGACAAGTTGGTCCTGATTTCCGGCAGGTTCATCGACTCAAACTGCAAATAGGCCATGGTGCCCGTTGCATCCTGAGTCAGCGTCTGATCGATACGGATACCGATCTCCTCGCCGGGCCGGTATTTACCTGTTTCCAGATGGGCGTTGATAATCTTTTCGGTGATGGTCTTTCCCATAATGATAGCCGGTTCTCTTTATTTGTAGCCCTTAATAACGAAAAGGGCACGGCGATGGAGGCCGTGCCCGCAATCTTTAGATTTCCCCTTTGCTCAACTAAATATCGTTATCCGCTTCGAGAGCCTTTAAACGTACCGCCTTGATAAAACGCTGATTGTAATAGGGTTTGTCGAGGCTGTCGATACGGACATGGCGGTCGTTCTTTCCTGAGGAGGCATGAACAAACTGGTTGTTGCCGATGTAAATGCCTACGTGACCTACGGAAGCCCTTCTGGTGTTGAAAAAGACGAGATCCCCTTCCGTCAATTCTCCCTTGGCGACCTTCACTCCGACCCTGGACTGTTCCCTTGCCGTGCGGGGAAGATTCACATCGAAGAACTCATAGATTTTTCTGACAAAGCCGGAGCAGTCCAACCCTTGAACAGATGACCCCCCCAGCCGGTAGGGAGCGCCGAGAAAGCCTTTGGCAACCTTAACGACGAGGTCACGCTCCTCCGGGTCTCTCCACTTGCCCAGCGGATTATCAGATTGCTGAACGTCACTCTCCTTTTCGGCGGCCCTCTCCATGACCGGATTTTCATCGGAAAGCAGATCATCTTCGCCGTCGTTTTCGTTTAAGTCAGACTGAGCAGTCTTTTTTTGCCTAAGTTGTCTCGCTTCATTGTCAGGCGCGGACCTAACCAGGGCAAGTTTTTGACCGGTGCGGAGCTTATTCTTCCGGAGGTGATTCAGCGCCTTGATGTCGCTGACGGATAAACCCGTCTTCTTCGCAATCCCATAAACCGTGTCGCCCTTTTTAACTATGTAGACCTGAGCGGCTTTCTGGGGTTGTGATTTCTTCCCTTTGGCGAGCTTCCGGGAACCATCGGTGGGAATAACGAGCGCTTTCCCCGGCTTTAAGGCGTTTCCCTGCAGTCCGTTGGCTTCTTTGATACTCTGGGTCGAAACCCCGTATTTCTTGGCGATCCGGACGAGGCTGTCGCCTCGTTTTACCTTGTATTGCTGGTCTGCAAATCCATCCGTGCAGATCAGCAACGTAAAGAACAGGACACTCAGTCCCATCCATAGGAAAATCCGCCGTTCCATCATGAGTACCTCCTTAATTGTTGTTCGGGGGTTGCTTCATTTATTAACGGTGCACAGATTTAGATGATGGATG
>JBAYKV010000050.1:0-16550 GCA_041664405.1 Syntrophales bacterium | reverse complement strand
ATAATTGATCAATATCGCCCCCGTTGTTCCCCCGAGAACGATCATAAGCGACGGTCCATCTACGAACCATGCCAGTCCTCCTCCCCCTGAGATCATGGCCAGAATGACCAGGCTGAACGCCCCGATGATACCGATGATCGTTGCTATATCCAACTTTTATCCACCATGCCTGGAGAATCCTTCTGCGTCGGTTACGGATCTATTGCCTATCTTGATTTTTACTTACTCTTCAGCAATCTACTGAGCAATTTGCGTACCAAATCAAACAATACATGCAACCGCTTGATTACATGTAAGAATAATACTGTGAAAGACTGTAGGATTTAGGGAAACGGTCGGAAAGCTATCGTCATTATATTGACGACATGATGAAAGCTAAAAGTTATACAGGGAAAACCTTAAGCCCAAGTATCAATCACAGTGCCCTTTTCTTTGCGATTGGGAGGCAATGAATACATTATGGCGGAAGAATCTCGAACAGAACGGGATGATTTGGGGTAGGTAAGGTCTATATGGATAATATCGTCCGTGGTTATATCGACAATGTCTTCAATATTCTTATTTTGCAGGACAACATCTTGTGCTTCATGCCCGACTTCGAAATCTGCGTAGCTTAAGCGCCCTTTTTTCGCTAAAATAGGCGGCGATTTTTCCGGAGCGGCGACGGGATATGCGGGTCTGATTTCCATAAAGCGCTCAGTGATTAACTTGACGTCCTATGAGACAAAGCAACACATTCTCACATTTTCAGGGATACTCGTAACTCAAAGTAATATGTATGTCAACGGCAAAAGAGGCGCCAAAATGAACTTGTCATTTTGACGCCTCTCCAGATTTATTTTGGTTCCTGCTATCGTTTGATCTGCATCAGTTCCTGGAGCATCTGATCCGTCGTGGTAATAATCTTTGAGCTTGCCTGATAGGCGCGTTGAGCGGCGATCATCTTGATGAACTCCTTGGCCACATCGGTATTAGAAATTTCCAGAGAGTGGGACTGGCACTTGCCAAGACCGCCCTCGCCGGGATTTCCTATGCTCGGCGTTCCCGAATCATTAGTTTCAGTGAAATAGCTCCCCACCTTGCTAAGACCGTCATTGCTGCTAAAGCTCGCCGTCCGTATCCTGGCCAGGTTCTGCTGCTGACCGTTCGTAAAGAATCCCGTGATGATCCCATCCCCGCCAACATCGAGGGAATTCAGCAGCCCCGCCGGATAACCGTCGTTATTCATGGTATTAACCCGGGAATCCATTGCATATGATGTGACTTCCGGGGCGTCGGCGGCGGATATATCCCAGGTGATTTTCCCACCATCCCCCCAGGAGGGGTTCTGGGCAGCAAAATCAAAGACGATGTTCTGCGCCGTTGCCCTTCCTTCCTGGCCAAAGGGATTGGAAGCAGCCATAGTTCCGAAAGCAGCCACGGCACCGGCAGTCCCTCCCGTGATCGTCAGGGCCATATTACTTTCCCCGGTTACCTTATCGATAAGGACAAGGCGACCCTCGACAATGCATGCTTGAACCTTTTTACCAACCGGGGCATTAGTCTCGATGGCAGTCAAAAAGTCCTGCATGCTATCTACACCCGCAACGGTACTGATTGTATATGGAGGGGCTACCGTACCATTTATCGTATAAAGTATTGTTTCACCGTTAGCAAAGCTATATGTCGCCCCGGCCGCATTTTCAAATACGCCCCATTTTGTTTCTGCCGTCAGAGCCGTGTCCGAATCATCCAGCAGTGCTTGACCTGCGGTAATCACTTCTCTGGTTGTCGAAAGCTTTAGCTTCCCGGCATCGTCAAACTCCAGCCAGGGACGGTCGGGAATAACTGCCGTACCGTCATCCATATCAGACTTCATATACCAGAAGCTGCGCTCGCCCTCGGTCGCGGAGACATCCACGGAGCGATAGATTTTTGAGGCTAACGCGTGCTTCGAGCCCTGCGAATCATAGATCGTCTGACTTGTCGTATAGTAATTGGGATTGTCCGTAGTGGCCAATTCCGAATCAAGGTTCACTCCGAGACTAAAGGCCGTCGTTTCGTTCGGTGTCGATTTTCGACCCGTGAGGTTGACCGAAGTCAATGCTGTCGATTCTACCCCTGCGTCATCGAACATCCTTCCCTGAACCTTATAGCCGCTATTATCAACGAGATCACCGGATTCATTAAGGAAGAAACTACCGGCGCGGGTGTAATAGGTCAGATCGTCTTTAGCATTTTTTACAATGAAAAACCCCGTGCCATCGATGGCGAGGTCCGTGGCGCTTCCCGTCGTTTCGTAAGATCCCTGGGCAAACGAAGTGGATACGGCCGCAACGCCGACCCCCTGGCCTACCTGCTGATTACCGCTCCCGCCGGACAGACTCTGGCTCAGCATACTGGAAAAAGATACTTGTCCGCATTTATAACCTATTGTATTTGAGTTTGCCAGGTTATTGCCAATTACGTCCATCTCCTTGGTGCTCGCCGATAATCCCGTTGTCCCGATCCAAAGTGCGCTCGACATGTCTATTTCCTCCTTCTTACTTATATCTTCGTTTTTATTTATAAACTCTTATCCCTTGACTTCCCTGACTTCGCTGAAGGGTAATTCCTGTCCCGCAACATTTACATAAATTGATTTGTCCTTGAAGCTGACGGCGGTCACCTTTCCGGACACGAGGGTGTCAACGGGAAGAGTTGCACCGGTGGTGTCGAAGGCGAATACCTTGAAGGTGAAATTCCCCGATTTTCCTTGACCATTATTCCAGGTCAAATTATTGACTCCCTCTGCCTGATCATAGGCGCTAACTGTATCTGCTAAGACACCCGCTTCATCATAGATATTGATTTTAACTTCTTTGGCATCTTCTGATAAATCATAATATAGATTGACGGGGGAACCTTCAGCGATAAAGCCATTGCCTTTACCCGCCGTCACTTCTTTGCCGATCAGGTTGACGGCCTGCAAATTGGCTTGACTGCTTTGATAGAGTCCCAGGTTCGTTATTCCATTATTCAGATTCGTGAGCTGTTCCAGGCTTGAAAATTGCGCCAGTTGGGTGGCAAAGTCCGTCCCGCTCATGGGATTTAGTGGATCCTGGTTTTTTAGTTGGGCAACAAGCATCTTCAGGAAGTCCTCTTTCCCCATGGACTGGGTCTTGCTCGTCTTTGTGGCGTTGCTGCTGCTGTACTGCTCAATGATATTATCGATGCCGTTTACTGTAGTTGAATCGCTCATGATGCGCTCCTTGTATGCCTTTATCAGGCAAAAATGCTGACCCCTTCCGTAATGCTTTGCCTCCGGATAATCTCCTGACCACTCATGGGATAATGGTCATCCCCGAAAGATAGCTCCTGATTCAACATTCTCTCATTATTGCTATTCTGACCGGGATTATTGAACTGTGATTTTGCCTGATCCTGATAAAAGGTCCGTTCCTGATCGGGCTGATACTGCAACGTTACTTCAATTTTATCGATCTTCAGCCCCTGATTCTGCAGCGCCGATTTAAGATCATCGATGTGGGTATTCATCGCCTGGTGAACTTTTTCATTCTCTACGGTCATCATTATCTGGACCGTTTCGTTACGGACGGATATCTGCATATCCAGATGGCCCATGATCTCCGGTTTAAGGGTCAATCTGACCTGCCCGCTTTCTTTATTTTGAGCAAGAAAAAAGCTGTCCTGGATCTGATCGACGACAGATTGATATATGGATTTTGAGGTATCAATAGTTGTTTTCCCGCTATAATGATCGGCGCCTTTTGCAACCATGCTCAGGGTGTCCAACTGCAAAGGAGACTGCTCCCTGCCGACCGGAAGGATAACGTCTTCATGCCTGGGATAGCTTGTTTTTGCCGTTACATCCCCTGCTGACTTGGTCCATTTTCCCTGGTCATCTTGAACTGTTGCCGTGATGACCTTCCCGAGCTGTTGCGAAGCGATGTCTTTATCGTTAACAATCGGCTGCTTATTCTCTGCTCCCTTCAGCGCCGCGGAAAAGACATCCTTTTTTTCCGATGGCTGAGTATTTTCAGGTTTTCCGGGGAGTTCTTTTTGTGGTCCCTCTTTTACCAGTTGCTTTTCAGGCGAATTGATCTTGATCCGACCTTCGACATCTTCATGTCTGAAATCTTCACGAGACGCTTCTTTTTGATATATATCGGAATGAATCTTTTTCCTGCCAGCGGTAGATTCTTTTATAAATTCTTTGTTAAACAAGGGCTGTTGAATAGATATTGACTGGTCCGGACGAGGGTTCACATCCGGTTTCATTCCACCGACCGTCGCTTGATCGACTGCCTTCAGAATGCCTTTGATATCCTCAGGGGAAAATCCCTTTTTCTCAAGGATCGCGACGGCAGCTTGTCTAAACGACGGCGATGCCGCCTCAACCTGAGCTGTGAACTTCCCCGCTCTGACCTGCTTTACCTCAGGCTCATTCGTCTTAATTTCCGGATCAAGTTCCTTAATAATTTCCGTAATGACATCCGCCGTGATTTCCTTTCCCTCCGGAGCTTTGACCATTTCAGTTTTCATTTCCCGCTGATTTATCGTCTGCAATGTATGTTCAGTAGGTATGAATTTGATTGATGTTTTTTCGACTGCCTTCAGGATGCCCTTGATCTCCTCAGCGGATAATCCCTTCTCCTCCAGCGCCATGACCAACTGATTCTTCATTTCCGGGATTATATTCAAATTGGCTTCTGTCAGGGTATTATTTTCCTTTGCCAGAGGGGCAAGGATATCTTTATGCTGTTTGCCGAGGTTATCAGCGGTCTCATTAAGAATGACCAGGACTTCTTCCAAGCCGACAAGCCCCTCTTTTCCTTCCTTTTGAATAGGAAGAACGGACGGTTCACCCGTTTTGTCGGCGCTTGCCGCCTTCGCCCGGGTAATTATTTTTTCAATAAAGGCGGCAATAAATGCCGGTGTTGCAATGGTCTCCTTCTGCCCGTCGGTGCTTTCTTCATCGGCAGGCTTTGTCGTTTCTTTACCAGGGGAGGCATTCACTTCGCCTTTTTTTGATTTGCTATTGTCCCGGGCAAGATGATTCTTTTTCAACAAGATGTCCTTGCCCATCTTGTTGTCATCAGATCCAGGGGCAGGATTTACTTCGGCATGACCCTGGTTCCGATACTCAGAAATGGTCATCTGCATCATCCCGAGAAAATCATTTGGAGCACCGCTTCTTGAGGAACCTGAAGACATTCTTCCCAGCATGGCCGCATTTGCCCCCGCCGGTTTTTGATCCTTCATCACAGTCATGATTTCTATTGCCGACATATCCTCTCCGTCTCATTGCGTTTGTTGTACTTTATCTTTGCAAATGACATGCCACGGCTTTATTGCCTTTATTTACAAGTACTTGTAATTTATTTGGAGGGTTTTTGGGGGAAGAAAAGGGAAAATATTTCCTACTGTTGTCTTTAACCTGTTTAACATCCCCGCGTGCCGGCATCGGGGATGTTAAACAGGGTAGTAATTAGGGCTTGGCATCCTGTGTCACTTTGGTGAGTTGAGTTATTTCCTTTGTGATCTCTACTGCTTTCTGTAAATTCATGTTGGATAAAACAGCCCCTGCCCGATCTTTCTTCATGCTCATGGTAATCCCGGCGGCCGTTTTTATGTCCAGTTTTTCCATCATGGCCCCAGCCTTGGCAGGGGCAGCGGATTCATATATCTTCGCCAAATCCTTGTATTTCTTGATATCTACAGTATTTTGAATTTCAACCTTGCCGTCAAGCTGCTTTTCCAGGGCTTTCAGGGCATCGATTTTATCCGTAATTTCTTTCTTTAAAGCCTGAAGTTTCTGCGCCTCGGTCCTCATGGCATTTTCCCGGGCATCGAGTTCCATTTTTCTATTTTCCAGGGCACCGTATAGATCCCGCTCTTTCAGGAGCTTGTCATCAAAAATATCCTTCAATTTTTCTGGAGAATTACCTGGTGTGCTTAATTGAGCCATCGCCTGGCCAACAAAAGACAGGTCCTTTTTATGTACATCCTTGTCAAAGATAAACTGTCCCGCTGTCAGAAGTTTCACGACAACCATTCCTATAATCAATATTTGAGCCACGATAAGAATTTTTTTCATCCCTCTGTCCTCCTGAATCGTAAGATGGCCGTTTCATCCGTCGTTATTCTTTCCTGCATGGCCTCTGAATCCTTGAATTCTCCCATATCTCTGTCTTTCAGGTTTTCCATCACTTTTCTTTCCTTCATTGCTTCCATCAGGGCAATCCTTCTTTCCTCAACTTCCTTCGTCACGCCCTCTACCACTCTCTTCTGTTTTTTTTCCTTTTCAGTGCAGGCATCAATGTATGTTATCTGTAACTCAATGTCTCGCAAATGACGAATGAGGTGTTGGGAATCTCTCAGTTGATCTACAAGCAAGATCCTCTCCCGTTGTATGTCAATTAAAACTTTTTTCTCTTCGTTTAACTGATTTTTCTTCTCAGAAAACTCTGTGAGCTTATGTTCCTCGATGATTTTTTTCGTGTCCAGAACTGCCTGTAATTTGAAAACAAACATCGTGAGCCTGTAACAAAGGTTGTATATTTTTTCCCTTGCGCCGAATATTTATTTTAATTATGAGTCACTAAAAAGACTTAATAACTGCTCCTTCGTACTCAAAAAATCTACCTGCTCATTTATCCCCTGCTGCAGGAAGGCATTAACCTTGGCAATCATCGCGATCGCGTAGTCAATGTCAGGATTGCTTCCCTGAACATAGGCCCCGATATTGATCAGATCCTCCGCTTTTTTATATGTGGCAAGAATATTCTGAAGCTCATTGGCTTTTTTCTTCTGTTCCTCATCGACGACATCAATCATGACCCTGCTGATGCTCTGCAGGATATCAATAGCCGGATAATGATTCTTGTTTGCCAATTCTCTGGTAAGGGAAATATGCCCATCCAAAATAGACCTTGCTGCATCGGCTATCGGCTCATTGAAGTCGTCCCCTTCCACCAGAATTGTGTATAGCCCCGTTATGCTGCCTTTCCCCGCGTCGAGTCCCGATCTTTCCAATAGCTTCGGCAACAGACTGAAAACTGAAGGTGTATAGCCTTTTGTCGTAGGCGGTTCACCAATAGAGAGTCCAATTTCACGCTGGGCCATGGCAAATCTTGTCAGGGAATCCAACATGAGCAGTACATCCCTTCCCTGATCACGAAAGTATTCGGAAATGGTCGTGGCGACATAAGCCGCCCTCATTCTGACCAGGGGATGGCGATCAGAAGCCGCCACCACTACCACCGATCGCTTCAATCCCTCAAGCCCCAGGTTTTTTTCGAGAAATTCCCTTACTTCTCTCCCTCTCTCTCCGATCAGACCGATGACATTTATATCAGCTTTCGTATTCCTGGCGATCATCCCCATGAGAACGCTTTTCCCCACTCCCGATCCCGAAAATATTCCCATTCTCTGACCCTTGCCGCATGTCAGCACGCCATTGATGGCTTTTATTCCCAGATCCATCGGCGCGTCGATGCGACCGCGCTTCAAAGGATTTATCGGATCTGCGTAAATTGGATAGGCATCATCATATTCAATGGCTCCCTTATCGTCAATGGGATGTCCTAAACCATCGATAACTCGTCCAAGAAAGGCGTCTCCTACACCGACGCTTGCCTGTTTTCCAAGGGATATAATCTTGCAGCCCGGACCAAGACCTTGAAGGCTATCCAGGGGCATGAGCAGAACCTTACCTCTTTTAAATCCCACCACCTCAGCAGTTACGGGTCGTCCTTCTCCTGCCGGATATATGGCACAGAGCTCGCCCAACGATGCCACCGGGCCATGGCCCTCGACAACGAGTCCAATGATTTCACTAACTTTCCCGTGAACTTTGATGGGATTTAGCCTATCCAGCAGACGATGATATTTTTTAAAATCAATATTATGGGAAGGATGGGTTGGCATCTTGATCAGTTTATTGACGACAAAAGCTGGTTCTTGACCTCTGCTAACTGGCGATCAACCCTGGCATCTATTTCACCAAACTGCGTTTCAATGAGCGCCCCGCCCCTGATAATGCCTCCATCTTCTTCGAAGACAATGTTTTTAATCCCATCAAAACCTTGAAGAAAGTCTTCCTTCTTCTCCATCATATAATGAAAATCTTGTGGGTGAAGGCGAACTTTGATGTTTTCCCGGTCAAGAATATTTTTCATGGCTGCCTTAAGAATATTTTGTACCGTATCTTGATTGGATGTTACCTCTTGGTGAAGAATCTTTTCAGCAATCGAGACAGATAACATCAGAATATCCTTTTCCGCTTTCTCCAAAATGCTTTTTCTTAATGAGGCGACTTCTTTGAGCTGATTTTGCAAAGCTTCTATGCTCTTTATAGATTCTTTCCGCGCCTGCTCCTCACCGGCAATGATGCCCTCGCTCATCCCCCGCTCATAGGAATCTTTTTCTGCATTCTTGATATCCTTTTCATGCTCGCTTTTTAGGAAATCCATTTCTGATAGTCTTGATTTAGAGGACTGCGGGGAAGAATTTTTTGCCGTTCCGGCAAGTTTCTTATTAGATATTTCGGAGTCGCCATCATCAACACTGATCAGTTTCACATCCAATGCCTTGATGACTTTAGAATTATACGTACTCATCGCCCTGGGTACTCCTCAGTGCGGTTATTCTCCCCTCACCTTCCAATCTTTTTGCTGTTTCGACAATGGAGCGTTGAGTTGTTTCGACCTCCGACAACCTGATCGGCGGCATCATTTCTATATCTTCTTTTAACATTTCAGCGCCGCGCCGTGACATGTTCTTGTAGAATTTCTGTCGCTGCCCTTCGTCAACAGCCTTAAGGGCTTTGGACAGGTCTTCTGACGACACTTCTTTCAGCAATTCTTGCAGACTCCGATCCTCGAGTTTCAATACATCTTCGAAGGTGAACATCAGGGCTCTGATCTGGCTGGCAACATTCGGATCTTTTTCGTCCAGAGATGCCATGATTTCACTTTCATTTGCCCTGTTCATCATATTGAGTATTTCCGATACGATCTGAGCACCCCCCACTTGATGTTCACTGATAGTGCCAACGACAATCTCCTTTTCCAGCGTCTTGGCTATTTCCTCTATGAATTCACGCGGCACCGTTTTCAGTGTCGCCATGCGCCTGATAATTTCACCTTGCATTTCCGTCGAAAAGCTCTCCACGATCTCTGCCGCCTGCACCGGTTGTAAATGAACAAGGATCAAGGCGATCGTTTGTGGATGTTCCGCTTTCGTGAACTCGAGCAATACCCGTGGATCAACATCCCTGAGCCTCTCAACAATCGGGTTTTCTCCTGACTCAGAGGCCTCTTCAGTCATTAGAACATTTGCTTCTTTTTCTCCGATTGCTTTTCTGACAATATTTTTGGCCACTCCTTCCCCGACGGCAATCGTCCCTCCCCCTTCTTTGGCCAATGTAATAAACTCCCGGGCAACCGTCCTTAAAGTGTCTGCCGGAATTGTACTTATTTTATTCATATACTTACCGATACGACGAATTTCCGCTGGCCGGAGATTTTTCATGACAAGGTCCGCCTGTGCCTCGTCCAATGAAAGCAGCATAATTGCGGCTTTTTCTTCGTTCGTCATCGGTAAATGATCCCCTTTATTTTACCCAATTCCTGAGTAATTCAGCAAATTTCTTTGCATCTGTGCTGGCCAGTTGTTTAACCATTTCCGTTTCTGTCAAGCCACCCCCTTCCGCCTGTCCACTCAGTAATGCCATTGATTCACCCTCCAGGCTCCCTTGTCTCGCACCCGACAGTTGAACGGTGTCCCGGCCCCCCCCCCCCTGTCGAGAAACACTCGCCATCAGCCCAGACATCAGCGGCCGGATAACGAAAAGGAAAAGAAGAACCATCGCGGCGAGGAGGGCAACATATTTTGCCACCGGAACAAATGGCGCAAGTTTTTCGTACCACGGAATGTTCGAGAGGGTTGCGTCAAGATCCTGCCTCGTGAAAGACATGCTTGTCAAGATAACCTGATCTCCCCTAGCGGCATTGAAACCCGCCGATTTTCTGACCAGATCATCTAATGAATCAATTTCTTTTTTTGATCTTTCCTGATAGGTTTCCACACCCTTGTCATTCTTTGTGTAGATTCCATCCACGACCACGGCGATGGATAGCTTCTTGATTTCCCCCACGGGCATTACCGTCTTATTGACCACTTTGTTGATTTCATAGTTGGTCACTTCATCGAGTTTGTCTTTTTCCTGTCCCGGCGCGCTGCTCGTGGCCCCCACTTTTGCCGCACCTGAGGTGGACACCATTTTATCACTCTGCTTCTGCGTACTCCTTATTACCGGAGATTCGGGATCGTAGGTTTCCTCTGTTTTTTCGGTAATGCGAAAATCGAGGTCCGCCGTTACTCTGACAACAGCCTTCCCCTTGCCAACGACATTCTCCAGCATGGTCTGAATCTGGCTGGTAAGATTCCGCTCAACATTTCGTTGATATTCTATCTGCGAATTGGAGAGTTGGGATAATTTGTTCTCATCATGTCCCCTGGAAAGGATATTCCCTTTACTGTCAACAACCATAACGTCTTCAAACCTTAGTCCCTCGACACTGCTGGCGACAAGATGACCAATACCGTCAATCTGATTCTGTCGCAGGTTCTTGCCAGTCTTAAGTTTGACTGTGACGGAAGCGGTTGATTTCTGCTGCTGATCGATAAATAATGTGTCCTTTGCAAAGGCAATATGAACCCGACTTTGCTGGATCTCTTCGAGACTGTTGATTGTTCTGGCAAGTTCGCCCTGAATGGCCCGGCGATAATTTAGTTTTTGTTCAAATTCGGTGGCCCCGATAGATTTCTGGTCGAATATTTCAAAACCGATGTTACCACCTCTCGGTAAGCCGGAAGCGGCAAGTTCCATCCTCAATTCTGGAACTTTATCGGATGCAACCGTTATGGCGTCTCCGGATGGACTGATTTTGTAGGGGATTTTCTTCTCCTGCAATTTGCCGACAATACTCGCGGCGTCTTCGCTGGACAAGTTCGAATAGAGGGTTTGGTAGTCCATTTGACCGGAAAAGTGCACCATGGCAGCAATAGCGGCGAGACTGATCAGGGCGGAAGCTACAACCGTCATCTTTCTGACAGGCGTCAGCATGTTGAAATTCTGCCACAGTCTCGATAAGATTTGACCCGGGTTCATATTTTGCGATCCGAATGATTAATATTTTCGCCCATTAGATATGCCTATTTATACACTCATCCGCATGATTTCTTGATATGCCTCTAAAGCCTTGTTCCTGACTTGCAACATGGTTCGAAAGGAAATATCCGCTTTTTCAAGGGCAATCATGACTTCATGGAGGCTGCCTGATTCCTGAACCTGCATTTTTGTAATGGACTGATCGGCCTGGACCTGCATCTGGTTGACATCGTTTACAGCATTTTTCAAAACATTCCCGAAACTGGTCCCGCCCTTTTCCGGTCGAGACGTCTGCTTAACTTTTTGCAGTTGTCCGGCCGGATCGGTTAACCCTCCAATCGAAAATATATCTTTCATTTTCCCTCACCTTTCAGCATTTTGGCTTATTTCCCGAGATCGAGGGTCCGCAAAGCCATGTTTTTTGTCGCATCGTAAGCCGTGGCACATGCTTCAAAGGATCTGGCGGCAGTAATCATATCCGCCATTTCCGTCACAAGATTGACGTTGGGCAGACTTACCATACCCTTCTCATCTGCATCGGGATGACCGGGGTTATAGATTGTCTTGAATCCAGTGCTGTCTTCGGCAATATTGTCCACCTTGACGGTTCTTAATGCATCTTTTAAGGCCCCACCAAACCCGTCCTGCGGGGTTTCGGCGGATAAAACGACTGATTTCCGCTTGTATGGCCCCCCTTCCGGTGTCCTTGTCGTTTCCGCATTTGCGAGATTGCTAGCCACAACGTCCATCTTTGTTCTCGAGGCCGCCATACCGGCACCGCAGATTTTAAAAGAAAGTGAATAATCCATTTTACCTCGTCTCCTTCAATGCTGTTTGCAGCGTCCGAAATTTTCTCGCCAACATTTCCACCGTCGTATTGTACATAAGATGGTTTTCCGACAGATTGGCCATTTCCGTATCAATCTTGACCGCTTCCTCAGTTTCACGAACCTCGTAATTACCAGGATCATTCTTGTTTAGTTCAGGCGCTATATGCCGATCCTGGGTCTTGGTCATCTGTACCTTACCCTTGCTCACCATGGCGTCCCGCAGATCGTTACTGAAGGTCAAATCCGTTGATTTGAAGCCAGGTGTGTCAATATTTGTGACATTGGACAGGATAACCTGATGCCTTTTCGACCGGTAGTTCAGCATGTTTGAGAGGACATCAAATGTTTTATTAAATAGTGGGGGCATCCTGTTTTCTCGCAGTTTATTTATATTGGACAATTACTTTTATTAAAGAACATGCAAAGCACATACCATTACGGCTCTTCTTCGTCCTCGCTGAATTCATGGCCTTCCAACTGATACTCATGAAGCTTGTTTCTCATTGTGCGCACACTGATTCCCAAAAGCCGTGACGCCTTGCTTTTATTCCCGTCTACCTTCGAGAGAGTTTCAAATATAAGCGCCTTTTCGACATCTCTCAAAGTCATATTTGTTGTGTCTATATGTAATTTTACCGATTCCTGATGTCCTGACAAGAAATCGGGTGGTTCCTTAAATAGATCGCCGTCGAGGAAAAGATGTCCTGGATGGATGGCATTATTTTCACAAATCAGGATGGCCCTTTCCATAGTGTTTTCCAATTCCCGGACATTGCCCGGCCAGTCATGGGCCATCAAGGCGTCAGTTGCCTGCGGAGATAGATCCGGTTTCCTGGTGTCGTTAGCCTGACTGTATTTTTTCAAAAAATGATCCGCAAGGAGGGGGATATCGTCTCTCCGTTCACGCAAGGCCGGTATAACTAAGGGAATGACGTTTAATCTGTAAAATAAATCTCCACGGAATTTTTTATCTTCAACAGCGGCCTTTAAATCGATATTGGTCGTCGCGATGATCCTGACATCGACAGGTACGGGGGCCTTACCTCCCAACCGATCGATTTCACCTTCCTGAATGACGCGCAGGAGTTTGGCCTGAAGCTGGACATCCATTTCACTGACCTCGTCAAGGAGCAACGTCCCTCCATCGGCCAGTTCAAACTTTCCGGGTTTACGAAAAAGGGCGCCCGTAAAAGCTCCTTTCTCGTAACCGAACATTTCGCTTTCGAGCAGATTGTTGGGAATGGCTGCACAATTGACGGCGACAAAGGGGTTTTGCCTTCTCTTACTGTGCAGATATATATAACGGGCAAAGAGTTCCTTGCCGGTGCCGCTTTCCCCCTGAATCAGGATGCTTGACCGGCTTCTGGAGACATTTTTCAACATGGCAAGGAGTTTGATAATTCTGTCATTTCTGGTAATAATTTCCATCGAGGCCGGGTATGATGCATCCCTGAGAGCATCGCTGGGCGTATCCAACTCAACTCGCGATGCCAGGACATTTCTGACCGCGAATTCCAGATCATCAAGGGAAAAGGGCTTCATGATAAATTCAGCCGCCCCTTCCTTCATGGCTTCCACGGCTGTTTTTACCGTTCCGTACGCCGTAATGAGAATAACCGGCGTCTGGGGGGATATTTTTTTTATCTCCTTGAGGACATCCATCCCACCCATCTTGGGCATTCTCATGTCCGTCACGACAACCTCAAAATGATTTTTACCAAACATTTTAAGGGCTTCATCTCCATTTTCGGCGATACATACATCATAGCCGCTCGTCTCAAGAGAATCGGCAAGGGCCATCCTCATGGTCAGATCGTCATCCACAATGAGTATTTTCTTGTTTTTCATTTTAAGCTTTGGCCGGAGAATGCCGGTAGAGATATACAAAATACCAGGCTGCTTTCATCTTTTTCCAGATGAACGGAGCCCTGATGCATCTCTACGATGCTGGATACGACGGCAATCCCAAGACCCGTTTTCATTTCTTCTTTCTGAAACATCCATTCGAGACTGTTCACAGTTCTCATGGTCTCCCCTTTATCCGCGTTTGTTTTCATAAAGAAACGAATCTCGAAATGCCCGTTCCTATTCATGTCAGATGATTTTGAAGCCTCCATGTTTTCGATTTTGAAGCGCGTTTCAATGAAAAGATATTCCCCTTCCCGAATAGACTGCAGGGCATTAAGAATAAGCATCAGAAATAGTTGCTTGAGCATTTCC
Organism: Syntrophales bacterium; assembly: GCA_041664405.1. Taxonomy (GTDB): domain Bacteria; phylum Desulfobacterota; class Syntrophia; order Syntrophales; family UBA8958; genus UBA8958. The sequence continues at coordinate 2,342 of JBAYKV010000050.1, read as the reverse complement.
CCATTTCCATAGACAACCGGTTCTGACGGCGCATATTTCATCAGCAGAAAGAGAGCTTTACCATCGCCCATCATCTCGGAAAACTGCAGTATTTCTCTTATAATGCCGTGGATCTCTATCTTTCCAAAGGCGATTTCCCTCGCCCTCGTCGAAACCATCATATTTGTTATTCTCTCATTAATTTCTTTCACTGCCTTAATAATCTGTGCTGCTCGCCTTATATTCGTCTGATCATCCATACTTTTCATCAAAAGAGAAGCAAGCAGTTCGATACTCCCCAAAGGATTGCGAACTTCGTGGGCAAGCTCCGCCGCAAGATCTGTGAATGACTGCTTGTGCGCATCTTCTCTATGGCAGTAAAGGCTTTTCATATGTCCCCCGGCTTCAAGTTCAATTCTGCGTCGACGCCAATCCCATATTTTTCCCTGTCCACGCGGCTTCTTCCGACATATAATCAGCCACCTTGGTCCAGAAGGCGTCTTCACCACCTCCCCTAAGGCTCGCAATTTTCTTCTTCGCGGCGTCCACATTGGAAACTTTTATCTCACACAGCGCCAGGCGGTACAAAATCCAGCGTTTATCCGCTTTATCGGAACTGTTGAGGGCACCTTCATACCATTTCATGGCTTCCTGATATTTCCCTTCCAAATAAAGGCGGTCCCCTCCACTCAGGAGGTTTTCATTCCCGGCGGCAGCGACCTGCTTCAGGGTTTCAATATCCTTCTTGATGTTTTCCCTTACAGTGCTGTCTTTGCAGACGGCATCCATATAATTAAGCATCGACAACGCCTCTTTTTTGAATGAAAGTTTTTGCAGCGCCGTAGCGATTTTCAGCAGTACGTCATCATCCGGCCGGTCATAAAACCCTTTATGGAAGGTTTTAAAAAACAGATCAGCCATCGACAGGTAATCTTCGCGAGCGAATGAATCATCGACCAGGGATTTGAAGGCGGTTTTTAGAACTTTTGTCGTTTCCTGTGTATATGGTCCTTGGGGATATCTGGTGATGGCATCTTTTGATATCTCAAAGGCTTCGAGAAAGCAACCGGTCTTCTCCAAACCACGGGCCTTCAGGTAAAGGACGCGCTGCACGGTTTCACTGTCGGGAAGGGCCGCAAGAACCAGATCATAGTTAGCAATGGGATTCTCGACATATTTTCGGTCCGGCATTGGTACGGGAAATTTTATTTCCGGATGAAGAATCCCCAGATTAGCCAGGGCAATCAAGCTTTCCGTTGCTTCCCGGGAGCCTGGATATGTTTCGATGACCTTAGAAAATAGTTGCAGGGCGGTTCGGTATTGGCGGTTGCCGTAAAATGACGCCGCTAAAGCATAATAAGCCGACTTGGCTTGGTCGCCCTGGGGATAGACGCTCAAAAAGTAGGACAGCGATTCGATGGCATCCTGGTACCTTCCCGATTCATACTGCAGGCATCCCATATACAGGATGGCATCCCTGGGTATGTCTGCCTTGTTCGGCCATCTTTTCAAGATATCTTCATAAACTTGAAGGGCGCTTTTCAGGTCTTTCAGTTCGTAATAGCTTTCCGCCAGAGAGAATCTTGCCTCCCGGTTGTATTTACCTGTGGGGTATTTTTTAAGATATAACTGCAGGCGGTCTGCCGCCTGGGCGTATCTGCTGATTTTTCTTGTCATCACCCCGGCCCCGAACATGGCCTCCTGGATAAATGTCGAGTCAGGATATTTTTTTATAAGTCCTTCATAGGCAGCAGCCGCTTCGTAGTAGAATTTCAACTTGTCATTGCTCATCGCCAATCGATAATAGGCCAGATCATTCTCTTCCTTCGGATCCGGATAATTCCGCAAGATCGCCTTGTAATGCTCAGCGGCAACAATATATTTTCTCGCGAATCCCTGCTCACCCATGAAATAATAACAATCGGCCAGACGGCGAACGGCTCTTTCGTATGTCGGGATATCGACATTTTTTTGACGTGTTATAGCAAGGAACAACTCCCCTGCTTGGTCATACTGATGTTTTTGAAATGACTGCATCGCCTTCTCAATGAGCGAATTCTGCGGCCCCCCATGTTGTTGCTGAACGGATGCTGCCGGCGGCGTTGCGACAGGTGCCATCTGTTGCATTGTATCGGTCGCCACCTGGGCATGAGGTGTAACGGCAACAGCCTTGGGTAGATTGGCTTGCGCCGCAGGTAGAATCGCTATGGATACCGCCGGTTGAGTCGCCTTATGTTTTTCCGACCCATTGTCAATACGTTGACGCTCACGTAGTTTTGATTTCTCTACCGCCGGTTGGGGAGTCTTGGATTTTCCTGCTGCCTTCTCTATGGATGTTTGGGGAGTTGCAGATTTTACAATGT
>JBAYKV010000049.1:0-16699 GCA_041664405.1 Syntrophales bacterium | reverse complement strand
CCATATCAGCGGAAAAAAGCATTGCCCAAGCCCTCAAAGGCAAACCAGTTGCTATAGATGACGCCTTTACAGACAAGGGTGTTCAATACAAGCAGGAGAAAAAGGAAGAAGGCATTGTCTCGATCCTCTGTGTACCGATAAAGGCCAAGGAGGACGTAATCGGCGTCCTGCGCCTTTACAGCAGCATGAAGAAGGTTTTTTCGGAAGACGAAATCGAACTCGTTACGGCACTTGCCTACCAGGGAGGGCTGGCCATCCAGAATGCCAGTCTCTACCTCATGTTGCAAGATGATCTGCGGGACATGAAAGAATCGGCCTGGACCTACAAGTGCTGGTTTTAGCGACTCTGGGGGAAGTTTCCCGTCTTTACGAGGGCAGGCGCCTGCGGCGCTGTGTTGCGGGAATCATAAATTTATGGGGAGGGAAAAATGATCGGGAAAACCATTGATGCCATTAAAATAGGGGATGCGGCCGAGTTTGCCAAGACGGTGACGGAAACCGATGTTTACCTGTATGCCGGGATTACAGGGGATCTCAATCCGGCCCATATCAATGAATCCTATGCCGCCGGGACATTTTTTAAGACCCGGATCGCCCACGGGATGCTGACGGCGGGTTTCATATCGTCCATTCTGGGCATGCAACTGCCTGGTCCGGGGACAATCTATCTTCGTCAGGAATTGAACTTTCTCGCCCCGGTGCGTATGGGAGACACAATTACCGGCAGGGCTGAGGTTATAGAAATCATTAAGGAGAAGAACCGGCTCCGCCTCCGGACCACCTGCCGGAATCAGGACGGGACCCTTGTTCTGGACGGCGAGGCGCTGGTAAGCCCGCCCAAAGCTCCGAAAGTTTAACGGCTCCGGGGAAAGTCCGTAGGCTGCGTTGCACTTCCGCCTTCGTCACGGACTGCTTTCATCCGAAGACGCGTTCCGATCCCTACGGGCTGGGGACACCATCAAATAGTGTCTCAATTGCATGTCCAAGATGGGGATGCTTTGGTGATTGGTAAAGAGACGCAGCTACCCCTGTAGTTCCCTCCCCTCCAAGGGGAGGTCGGCATGGGGATGGGGGGGTGTTTCTCTCCCTGCTAGTGCTTCTTTTTCCCGGAGCGGTCGACCTTGGTTTCCTGATCGAATAGGACCGCCATATTTTTCACGAGATCCTGGAACTGGTTGTGCTGCTTTTTCATCAGCTCCTGGAGGTCATCGAGGGCGGCGGGAGACCCGAGCCCCTCTTCAGACAGGAGCCTCCTCAGGCTGCGAATGGTCTCTTCCTGCTCGGCCACGGTCTTTTCGAGGGCGGCGCATTTCAGGGCCAGTGTTTCATACTCCTTCTTGGGTACAACCTCCATCAGGGCAAGGCTTTCCCGGAAGGACTTCTGGAAGGTTTCCACTGACTTCTGCCAGAATTCCTTGTAATCGGAAGATCCCTCTTCGACCATGTCCATATTATAAGCCTTGCGGAACATGGCATTCAACGATTCGTATCCCACCAGTCCCTGACCGAACCACTTTCTGAAATCCTCGATCTGTTTCTGCCCTTTGGCCAGATTCGTAAAAAGCTGCCCCCAGAATTCATAGAAATTACGATCCATTGCTGTTCCTCTTCCCTTCTTCCAGATCAAGCTGGAAACGCACCGGCCCCCGGTAACCATTACCGAACCGGGTGTGGAGAGCGCACGCCGAACGCGGATCAGACCAGGATGTGGCAATCGCCCCGTGTCCTTTCGGAAAGGGCGTCACTTCCACATCGACATAATCCGCAGGAACCAGGGCGGCATCCTTGTCAACAAGATCATCCCCTTCGGCATAACAGAGGAGCCAGGGGATTCCCTTTTCCTTAATACCTTTAAAATTTAGGGTTTTACCGAAAAGCTTGACCGGCAGGGTTCCATCTTCAGCCACAGGAATCGTATAGGAATCGAAGCTGAGTTTAGTGATCCCTTCCGGGAGGTCCATCCGGTCATGGATCAGCCAATGATTCATGGCCGCCGCCGTTTTACCGATTTCCAAACCTCTAATGTTGCTGAGATCCCGATGGAGAATTACAAGGGGCGCCTCTTTCTCCATGCTTTTTAACTTATAGACCCAGCTCATAACCTTACCGTCGACAATCCTGTTCCCATTGGGCAGACTCTTGCCGGCATAATTGAGATCCCGGAATCGGGATGGTAAATGCTGCATGTATTCCATGAGGGATCTGCTCCGGGTGCCGTCCATGGGGGCGACACAGGTGATGAGGGCGTCCACGAGACCATCGAGTTCGCCGGAGAGGATATCCAGGACAGCCATGAACCCGCCCTGACAGAAACCATTCAGGGTAACGGGACGGCCATGGGTTGCTTTCAGCAATTCGCAGAGCCGGCGGGTATCGCGGGCGTCGTCCTCACCCGTCATTAATTGCACCGCCTCCGTCGTCTGGATGTCCTTGAGAATCCGGATGTAGGTCGGGATCCCCTGATCGGCAAAGGCGTGGACATAGCTTTTCTTCTCGTCGGGCAAAAAGGCCAGAATATTCGGCCCCAGGACGTATGGATGGATAATCATGATCGGTTTTCCATCCTTCCGGGGATGGATGCTCTGATCCCGGGAGAGAACCTGGTACAGGACAAACCGCTCCGTTTCTGCCGTCTTTACGTACCCCCCGTCATCGAAGTGAAATCCGAATTCCCCGCCTATCTTTTTTATGGCTTCGGGATACTGATTGATGACGTTATCGGTAAGACGAGCCAGATTGGCTGCATAATCAGGAATGTTGTCGTCTTCATCTCCATAGAGGCTATTGAGAAGGGAAATGAAGGCTCTTGCTGTTTCTTTCTTGCAGAAATCACGGTATCCCCTTAGAGAACCCGTCATTCCCTGCTCGGCGATCTGGAGATTAAACTGTAACAATTCATAGTAGTCGGCCGCGCTCTGGATGGGGAGGGTGCTTGACAGCTTTTCCTTTTCGAGACGGTTGAAGCCTTCCCACGCCGTCCAGAAGGGGACCATAAAATCGGCCATATATACAAGAACACCCAGACCGTAGAGCTGACCGGCCTTGAGCATATCCGTGGTAACCCCCAGCATCTTCCCGGGAGTTTCTCTGAACCTCCCGGAATAGGCGGACGCTGCACGGCTTAATGCCTGTTGATTAAAATTAGACAGCATAAAAAAATATTTCTCTCCGCATCAAGACTGACAAGCTCGCAAAAAGCCACACACACCGTCACCCCGGCGCGTCACCCCGGTGTAAACCGGGGCGGGGGCCAGAACTGTCCGCAAATACTGGATTATGAGCATTAAAGTTCGTTTTCCGGCTTTCGCCGGAATGACTAAAAAGGCAATTTCAGACTTTTTGCGCCGCCGTCAAACTCAGGTTATTTTTCACTTTTCCTTTGGCGCCAGGTACTCTTCCATCTTCTTGTAACCATCTTCAACCTTGGCCTTGAAATCCTCACGGCCTTTTCGGTAGGTTTTAACCCATTCCTCCATGGCCTTTTTGCCTTCCTCAGGAAACCACTTATTCTGCTCCATCCACATGTTGAACATCTTTTCTGCCTGATCCTGCATGACGACCATGGCCGCTAAGGACTTTTCAAAAGCCATCTTGTTGAAATCGAACATCTGTTTTGAAATCTGCTTCGGATCCATTTTGTTTCCTCCCTTTTATTGTTTGTTCAGGCTATTTGCCCGCTTTTACCTTTGTTTCCACGCCCTGCTTGTTAAAAGTAACAAAAAAGTCTTCCACTTTCTTGAAACTATCGTTGGCGGAAGTCTTGAAATCCGACCGGCCCTTCTTGTAAGCCTTTACCCAATCCTGAATTGCTGTTTTACCTTCCTCCGGTACCCAGGGGGACTGTTCGAGAAACATACCCACCATCCGCTCCGTCTGCTCCTGCAAAATCGACATTGCGTTAAAGGTGTTGTCGAATGTGGCCTTATGAAAATCTACCATCTGTTTTGCAATCTTTCCTTGTTCCATGGTTGTAATACCTCCTGCTTGTTTTTGTTCCTAAATATAAGCCCATTTTTCGGTTTGTCAAGGGGAAAATGTTGCAACGCACAATATTTTTTTTACAAACGAAAGACACATCAGTATCCATATTAATTTAAAATATGCTTTAATATTGAATCCATATTGCTATATTATAAAATATGACCGGTGAACCAACGCACTAAATAAAAAAGTAATTGTTGCATTATGTCAATATCCCTGTTAGAGGGATAACCAATAATTGAGAAAAAGAAATATGCCAGAGAAGCTCCTCTATAAAAAATACGGGAACCGTCGGCTCTACGACACGGCACAAAGCAGCTATGTGAATCTTGATGATATCACCCGTGCCATCCGGGAGGGCCGACAGGTCCAAGTCGTCGATGCGAAGACCAAGGAAGACGTTACCTCCTTCATCCTGACTCAGATTATTCTTGAAGAATCAAGAAAACGAAATTTCCTTCTCCCCTTGCCGCTTCTTCATCTTATTATCCAGTATGGTGAAAATATTCTCAATGAATTTTTTCAAAAATATCTGGAACAGGTACTGAAAAATTATCTGTCCTATCGGACGATGACGGATAGCCAGTTCAAAACGTGGCTGGATCGGGACATTGACTACTCAGCCATTAATCCCTTCAAACCTTTCTTTGACATTTTCCCAAGCCTTCCCGACTCCCCGGAAAAAAGAAACGGGAAAACGGAAAAGGCATAGAGAACGAGCATTTTCATGAAAACCTTGACAAGAAACGACCATTCCCATAACATCACCCCAAGAAAGCGAGACGGGAGAGAGATCATGGATAATGAACAGCGAGTGTCCAGGAAAATTGTCATTCATTATACCGCTGAGAATGTCGATCAACCCATCATTTGTCAGCTTGTTAAAATCCATGACCTGGTCTTCAATATCCTTAAAGCCCGGATCTTCCCCAAACGGGAAGGCATCATTGTCCTGGAATTGAGCGGTAGCCCGGAAAATTTTAACAACGGGATCCGCTATCTCAAAGAGCAAGGTCTTAAGGTCGAGCCCCTATCCAAGAGCGTCAACCAGAACGCCGACAAATGCGTTCACTGCGGCGCATGTACCGCCTTCTGTCCTACCGATGCCCTGTCCTTTGAAATGGATACGCAAAGGGTGTTATTTGACGCCGAGAAGTGTAACGGTTGCGAACTCTGCGTCTCAGCCTGTCCTGTCCGGGCCATGGAGGTCAACATTTTCTAAACATGCTCAATCTTTGCGGGTCGCCTCCTTGTCCTTGTCTTTACTGATCGCCTTGCCGACGCTGTCGGTGATCTCCACGCCCTTACCGATGATTTCCTTGCCCTTATCGTAGGCGCCTTTCCCTTTGTCGATCACCTGCCCTGCCTGTTCCTGTGTCTTTTTAATGGCGTTGGTGAGATCATCCGGGGATTTCCTGGGGGCCGTAAAATAGAAATAGCTCCCCGTCAGTATCAGGATAAGAAGAAATAACAGGGCCAGTTTGATCAGATTCTTGAACAGAAAGTAAATAATAATCAAGGCAACAGTAATAACGGCAATGACGGCAAACTGATGACTATGAATGAAGGACCATATTGTTTCCATGAATCGACGCCTCTTTATCCTTTTGAATGCAAACTGATATAACATTCCAGTACGACGAGTATTTTCTTAGCGGAAAATTTAAAAAAAATCCAGTTATCCTTTCGTCTTGACAAAAGAATCGAGCAACGGCTAAGGTTGTCAACATGCGGGTAGCGATCACGACTTTGGGCTGTAAAGTGAATCAATATGAATCGGCGGCAATGGGCGAATCCCTTGAGAAACAGGGATTTATCCTCGTACCGTTCCTTGAGGAGGCCGATTTTTACATTATCAACACCTGTACGGTAACCGGGCGAACAGATTACCAGTCACGTCAACTGATCCGCCGGGCCGGAAAACGAAATCCCCAGGCCGCCATTATTGTCACGGGATGTTACGCCCAGACCGCTCCGCATGTATTTACCGGCATGCCCGGGGTGACGGTCGTGGCCGGGACCCTGGAAAAGGATCGTATTGTCGAAATTATCGGGAAAATTCAGAAAAACTCGCAGTCCGGGAAGGCATCTGAACCAGTCCCATCCGTCCAGGTAGGCGACGTCGGGAGGGAAATAACGGAGTGGAGAATCCGTTCCGTATCCAGGTTCCCAGGGCACACACGGTCCTTTCTGAAGATTCAGGATGGATGCAACGCCTTTTGCAGTTATTGCATAGTCCCGTTTGCCCGGGGGCGGAGCCGCAGCATCGGGAAGGAAGATGTCCTGGAACGGATTCAGTCCCTGGCCCGAAACGGCTACCGTGAGGTCGTCCTGACCGGTATCCACCTCGGGGTCTACGGAGAGGACCGGCAGGATGGATCTTCTCTCGCCGGCATATTGCGTCAGGTGGAAGAACGACGGACCATAGAACGCCTGCGCCTGAGTTCCCTAGAACCCAGGGAGATTACCGGGGAGATCCTCGAAATCATGAAAGGCGCCCGTATCGTATGTCCACACCTCCATATCCCCCTGCAAAGCGGGGATGACGGGATATTGTCCAGCATGGGGCGCAATTACGATGCCGCCTTTTTCCGTGACCTGGTAGGGAAGGTTTGTGCGACCAGACCGGATATGACCGTGGGAATGGACGTTATGGTCGGTTTCCCGGGAGAAGATGAGAAGGCATTTGAAAATACGGTAGCCCTGATTGAGTCCTTGCCCATCGCTTATCTCCACGTTTTCCCTTATTCGCGACGTCCGGGAACGGCGGCGGCCCGGATGGGGAGCCATGTGCGGGAGGAAGACAAAAAAAGACGCGGACAGACACTCCGGCAATTAGGAATGATGAAACGCCAGGCCTTCCTGGGAAGATTTATCGGATCAACCATGCCGGTGCTTATTGAAAAAAGAAAAGATCGCGCCAGCGGTTATTTGAAGGGGTTTTCGCACAATTACCTGCCCGTGCTGCTTCAGGACGGACGTGCTGAAATGATCAACACCATTGTCTCCGTAAAAACTGAAACGTTGATCTCCGGGGGACTGGTGGGAAGAGTAAATCATGGATAATGAAAAAACGCAGACATTTGAAGATCTCGAACAGGCGTTGGGATATGTATTTCAGGATTCCCTGCTTCTTGTCAACGCCTTTACCCACCGATCTTATACCAATGAGAACCCGTCCCTGTCCTGCCAGGACAATGAACGCCTGGAATTCCTCGGCGACGCCGTTCTGCAGTTATGCATCAGCGATCTCCTGATGAGGCGTTTTCCCGATTTTGCGGAAGGCCAACTTTCTAAAATGCGGGCGGCCCTGGTCAATGAACAATCCCTGGCGGCCCTGGGCAGGAGATTCGGCCTGGGGAATCATCTCTTCCTGGGCAAGGGGGAGGAGGCTTCCGGGGGCCGGGGAAAAACATCTCTCATCGCCGATACCTTCGAGGCCATCATGGCCGCCGTCTATCTAGACGGTGGATATTCACAAGCCTCCCGGCTTATTGCCGACCTGTTTGCAGAAATGATCATCACCGGGCAAGGAGGGGTTACCCCTTTTCGAGATTATAAATCAGCCCTCCAGGAACTTTGCCAGAGCCGTTTTCACGAAACGCCGAAATATCAGCTCCTCAATGAATACGGACCTGATCATGACAAGACCTTCGAAGTGGAATTGACGGTAGTCGAATCCGTGAAGGAAACGGGTACAGGCAAAAGCAGGAAGGAAGCGGAGCAGCAGGCCGCCAGAAAAGTGCTGGAATATTTTGAGACCACGGAAACCGCATCATGATCATCCCTTTCTTTATTCAAAACCGGGGTTGTCCACACCGTTGCGTCTTCTGTAACCAGCAGGTCTCCGGGAGCCAGGGACCGGCTGATTGGTCGGACGAGTCTTTTCATGAAAAGATCAGAACCTTTTTAGCATCTCATGCCCCCAAGGCGAAGCCGGCAAAAGGGGTACAGATTGCCTTTTACGGGGGGAATTTTACGGGCTTGGAGGTGGCGGAACAGGACCGCCTCCTTGGCCTGGCCCATCGTCATGTGGAAAATTGTGCTGTGGAAGGGATCAGGATTTCGACCCGCCCCGACGCCCTGCATATTATTGACATGGAACGCCTGGCGGTTTTTGGCGTCAAAACCGTCGAACTGGGCGCTCAGTCCTTTATCAACAGTGTTCTGGAGGCCTCACAGCGCGGACACACCGGGGAGGATGTTGAATACGCCGTCGAACTTTTACAAAATTACGGCTTTGAAGTAATCCTGCACCTTATGGTTGGTTTGCCCGGAGATAACCGCGCGAGCTTTAGTGAAACCGTAGCTCGAACGATTGCCCTGCGCCCTGACGGCGTGCGGATTCATCCCACCCTGGTTCTTACCGATACACCGCTGGCAGAGGACTTTCGGCGGGGACGCTATCAGCCCTTATCTCTCGGGGAGGCAGTTGATCTCTCCAAGGAGGCCTGCCGGTGCTTTCAAAAGGAAGGGATCCCGGTCATCCGCCTGGGCCTCCAGACAACGGATATGATGACTAGTCCCGGCGCCGTTCTTGGGGGACCATATCACCCCGCCTTCGGATCCCTGGTTGCCGAGGCCATCTGGCTGGAGCGGGCAGTAACATTACTTGACGGCGCCGATGTCCGGGACAAAAGGCTGATCATGTATGTTCCGGCAAGGCAGGAAAGCGCCTTCCGCGGCAATAAAAACCACAATATCGAGCTATTGCAGAAGCAATTCCAGTTTGCAGCGCTGGAGATCAAACCCGGGAATCAGACCTTCAATTACAGCATCTCCTGAAAGGACGAGGGAAAATAAGCATGTTCAAATCGGGCTTCATCGGCATCGTGGGCAGACCGAATGTCGGCAAATCAACGCTTCTCAACAGCATCATGGGGGAGACCATTGCCATCACGAGCCCCAAACCGCAAACAACGAGAAACAAGATCATGGGGATCAAGCATCTTGTCGATGGACAGATGATTTTCTTGGACACCCCGGGGATTCATGATCCTCATAAACCCCTGAATACGGCCATGGTGAAAACAGCCAGAAATGTTTTTGGCGATGTCGATGTCCTCATGGTGCTTATTGAGGCGGGCAACCGTATCTACCCTGGTGACCTGGCCTTGTTCGAATCTCTCGCACCTAATCATCAGCGGGTGATCCTGGTAATCAACAAGATCGATCTTGTCAAAAAAGACACGCTCCTGCCTCTTATTGACGAAGCCCGCCTGGCCTTTCCCTTCCATGCGTTCTTTCCCGTTTGCGCCCGGACCGGCGACGGCGTTCCGGCCCTCCTTCAGGAAATCCAGGATCTCCTCCCCGAGGGACCGCCCTACTTCCCCGAAGACATGCTCACCGACCGCTCGGAAAGATTTATCGCCGCTGAGATTGTCAGAGAAAAAATACTTCTTTTGACACACCGTGAAATCCCCTATGCGACGGCTGTCGTCGTAGAGTCCTTCCAGGAAGTGGAAGGGAAGGATCTGATCCGCATCCAGGCCACCATTCATGTGGAACGGGATTCCCAGAAAAAGATCCTTATCGGCCAGAAAGGATCTATGCTGAAAAAAATCGGGACGGCGGCCCGTCTCGATATGGAACGTTTTTTTGCCACCAAGATATTCCTCGAATTGTTTGTGCGGGTTCAAAAGGACTGGACGCACAGCGAGCGACTGGTACGGGAATTTGGTTACGATCAATAATGACGGCTTCGTAAAAAGTCCGGATGCGGCGTTGCGCTGCATCCTTCGTCACTGCGGCGTACGCCAAGTACGCCTCATTCCTCATGATTAGCGCGCCTTGCCTGCGGATCTTTTTACGAAGCCGTCGGTTGTGGCCTTTCGACTTTTTATGGGTTCATCAATAATCGTCACAGGGCAGTACAAAAGCTTTTTTAAAGGGAGGTGGATATGCGGTCTTATGGAAATCGTATCTCGGCAAAGGGTATTTTAATCGGGTTAATCATCGTTTTTTCGCTGATTAGCTTCAGCGGTTGCACCAGTTATGTCTGGTATCATCATGACCAGAAGGCGCCGTTGAACTTTCAGAATGACAAGTTGCAGTGCGAGGAGGATTTGGCCAAGTTTAAGGCCAATGCGGGAAAGCCGCTGGATGAAGCTGCCGTCACAGGTCGAATGAATGACTGCATGAAAGGGCTTGGGTATGGCTGGGGACCGGCCACTGCGATCCCTGATGATTCTTTCGTTTATGAAGATAACAGATAGCGCCATAAATGATCCCGCAGGCGCTGTGTAGCTTGCGCGTTTCTTTGTCGCGGGCAGTATTTCCTTGACATGCAGGACGGGACCTTTTAATGTCCGGCCTTACATAAGTTATGCATTATCAAAAGAAGTAGCCGACAGCGTTACCTCGCAGTCTGCGGCAAAACCATTCAAGATAGACTCCGCGGGATTGCCCGTGAGAAAATTTACCAACAGGAGGTAGTAAATGAAGAAAAGGTTTATTGTATTAGCAATGGCCGCGATACTGGCGGTAGGTACGCAGTTCGCCTTTGCAGCCGATAAGGCGGCAAAGAAACCGGCAGGAGAGCCGGGAGCCGTGGTGGTTGATACTGTCAAGGCGACGGCGAAAGTGACGGCCATCGACGCGGCCAAGCGGACGGTGACCCTTGAGATGGACGGCAAGTCCAAGACCATTACCTGCGGTCCCGAGGTCAGGAACTTCGACCAGATCAAAGTGGGAGACCTGCTTAAGGTGACCTTCGTGGAAGCCCTGGCGGTTTACCTCCAGAAGGCCGGAGCACCTGCCGGCGGCGAAGAAGTCAAAACTGTGACCCTGGCACCCAAAGGCTCCAAGCCGGGTGTGCTCGTGACGGATACCATCGTCCTCAAAGCCAAGATTGACGCTGTGGACGCCAAGAAAGGCACCGTGACGATTACCACTCCTGCCGGCGAGACCAAAACCATGAAGGTCGACAAGAAAGTCAAGGGGCTCAAAGCCCTGAAGAAGGGTGATGATATTGTAGTCCGGTACACCGAGGCCCTGGCAATAGTTGTTGAGGCCCCCAAGGCACCCAAGGCTCCCAAGAAGTAAAATAAAGTAATTGATGCGCTGCCGCCGGCGGTTGGGCTCCCAGGAGCAGGCAACCGCCGGCAGTTTGCTTTCCCAGTTGCCTGCCGGATGCGAATGATATTCGGCTGCCTCTGTTTGGCAGTGCAGTTTTAACCACGGGGGTAAAAATTTCAAGGAGGAATGGTATGAAAAAGGGATGGGGAATGGGATTGGTTGTCATGCTGGTCCTGGCAGTTGGCCTGGGAGTCGCCATGGCCCAGGGAAAGTCGCCCGTCGTTACACAGACGGCGTTTGCCAAGATCGACACCAACGGAGACGGCATCATCACGGTAGCGGAATATGACGCTTACTGGAAGGGCCGTTTCAGCGACATCGACGCCAACAAGGACGGCAAGGTCATGGCCGCCGAATTCGAGGCCAGTACGAAACAGCAGTTCAGCGGTATGGATGCTAACAGGGACAACGCCCTGGTGGCCCAGGAATTTGTCGCCTATTATTGCGGCCCCGATGCCAAGGCCCCGAAAAAGGCAAAGGCGAAGCCGATGAAGAAAATCGCCGCCAACAAGGACGGCAAAATCGGGAAAGATGAATGTGTTGCCTTCTGGGTGGCCCGTTACAGTGATATGGACACCAACAAGGACGGGAAAATGACCATGGATGAATTCCTGGCGGCGGCAAAAAAGCAGTTTAAGGATCTGGACAAGAACGGCGACGGTGTGATCGCCGTGCAAGAGTTTGACTACTACTACACAGCACAGGACGCCAAGGCCAAGAAGTAAAAACATCAAAAACCTGTTCCGGCTATGAAATCCTTCATAGCCGATGCCTAGCCGGTTCAGAAGCAGCCAAATTTCATTTCGGATATTTTCCGATTACACCTGTGGGGGAGACATCTGTCTCCCCACAGCCCTAATCCATCCCTTGCGGAACCTGCGGGCAGCCCATGCTTTTGGTTATTCCGTTTCTAAATCAAAGATGAAATCAAGGCGGCAAGGAAGAGGCGACGCAGGCGTATTGTTTATACGTCGAGGAGCCGATGACGAAGCCAACGAAGATAGCGCTTTGATTTAGAAACGGAATTAGCACATCAAAACACAGGGGCTGGTGGTTCTACCGGCGTCCGGCCTGCGGCACGGGCAGAGTCTGGATGTCGATCGTTCCTTCGTTTACGGAAAGCACTGCATCACAGGCCTTCCCTGGCAGGGTGAAGACGAGTTCCTCCAGGCTGATCGTTCCTGCCTCCATCTGCGCCAGCAGGTCTATGGGATCATGGTTGAAGGTCACGCGTCGGGAAGGCGGATCATGGCGCTCCGACTCCGTCGGCCGGGCATCCATCAGCTCTGCGGAATAGCCGAAGTAGCTGATGATGTCTGCGGCGATGCTTCCCATCAGGGAATCGCCCCTTTCCTCGAAGAGGGACTCAATGAAATCCCTTTGCATTTGGGTGAGGTCCTCGGAAGGGTGGAATTTGGGCCAGGTGGCGAAGCGCTCGAACACCTCCGCCGGCGACATTTCCAGGGCTTCCATGATGATGCCGAACCAGGGCACGGCCTGGCCTTGGTTGTAGAGGACATCGCAGCCGTGAGCGATCCGCGCGGCCAGCGCCATGTCCTCCCCGCTGAAGGTCGGCGAGGCGATTACATGATAGGGGTTTGACGCCTCGAATTCCAGATTCAGTGCCGGTGCGGTTTCGGCCAGGCGGGTGCCCGGGAGGACGGAGAGGCGGAAGACGTCTATGTGATTGGGGACGAGGCTCATGGCGAAATCCAGGCTGGCGCGGAAGCCTTCCAGGGAGTCGCCGGGCAACCCGTAGATGAGGTCGAAGCCGTAGGTGACGTCAGCATTGTGAAGGAGGAGAATCTTGGCCTCGAAAGCTGCGGGATCGAAGCTGCGGCTGATGTTCCGGAGCACCTTATCGTGGGCGCTCTGCAGGCCGATCTGCAGTGAACACCGGATGGCCGCGAAGAGTCCGGCCATCTCCCGATCGATGAACTCGCTGCGAATCTCGAAAAAGAAGTGAATATCCGGGGCCTTCACCGCAATGAGGCGCAGCACCTTCTTCGCGTTGGCCTTGTGATAGTTGAAGGTGGGGTCCAGCACGAAGACCTCGCTGATTCCGCTGGCGGCGAAGAGATCCAACTCGGCTTCCACCCGGTCCATGGGAACCTTGCGGATGCCCGCTGTACCGCGGGATTCAAAACAGAAATCGCAGGTGAAAGGGCAGCCCCGGGATAATTCCCAGAGTGCGCCGCCGTAGTCGGCCAGCCTTAGCGTGCCATCCAGGAACGGGGAGGGCAGGGTGGCGAGATCCTTCACGGGCATCGGTTTTGCGGAGGCGGCGATCTCTTGGGGTGTCGCGCCCTTGAGGAGGCGGCCCAAGGTCTCGACGATGAGCTCCTCCCCTTCGCCCGTCAGGACGAAATCCATCGTGGGATCGCCCAGGACGCCCACCTGATCCGCCGTGGCTTCGGCCCCTCCTGCGAAGATGACGAGGTCCGGTCGCCGTTGTTTCAGGAGCGAGGCAATCTCCAGGGTCAGGTCGCGGTTCCAGACGTACATCGAGAATCCGACATGGTCCGGATCCGATGCGAGGATTCGATCCGCGCACTCGCCCGCCGCTTGATCCACAAAGAGATTCAGGATGCGGGTATGGATCTCATCCCCGAAGGCCCTCCGAAGCACCGCCGCGAGCATGGCGGGGCCCAGGGGCATGGCCCGGGGAGATGGTTTGATGTGGATGGCCGCCAGGACCAGCTTCATAGTTCCGCCTTCTTGGAGTAATCCCAACAATCATGCACAATGAGGGTCCATCTGTAAGTTGACGCCACCCATAAGCACCGTCACTTGGCCAAGATCCGGCAGGTCCTTGGCGATCCGGAATGGTTGGGAAAGTTACATTTTGCATCCCGTTATAGTCAAAACCTCAGAAAAGTCCAATGGATTGTTTTTGACAACGGTTTGCAAACCAGGTTTTTTATTATCTGAAATAACGATATACAAAATGGATCAGAGATTATATAAGCGCTCAAAGCTGGGAAGCGGAAAAAAACGTCAGCCCGGCGCAGCTGCTATGCGCCGGTGTAACAAGCAGATCATTTTTATTTGATATTCATTTTGCCATTATGGGACTACTCAATCTACTGATCTCCGATCCGACAACCTTTATCCTGATTGCCATACCACTACTCTACTCTATCATTCTGCATGAACTTGCACATGGGTGGGTCGCATCCAAAATGGGTGATCCAACAGCGAAAATGATGGGCAGATTGACTCTGAATCCCCTGAAGCATCTTGATCCGATCGGTACGCTGATGCTTTTTCTAGTCGGTTTTGGATGGGCCAGGCCTGTTCCCGTTGATCTTGGCAACATCCGCAACTATCGGCAAGGACTGATACTGGTTTCCTCAGCGGGTATTATTGCCAACATAGCGATCGCTTTTATAGCAATACTCTTGTCCCAGGTATTACAACCTGAGCCGTCCGGTGTCACTGCCAAAGCCCTCTATTATACTGCTCAGATCAACATTATCTTGGCCGCCTTTAACCTGATCCCCATACCACCACTCGATGGATCGAAAATTCTCATGGGCTTTGTTTCAGAAAGAATGCAATACGCCCTGTCCAAACTTGAACCGTATGGATTTTTCATCATTATCGGATTATTGTTCTTTGGCGCATTAGACCCGGTAATTCGAGTATTCCGCTCTATCATAACGTTCCTGATAGGTATGATGCTGCCTTGAAAATATGTCTGAAAGGCCATTGCTATTCTTTGGCATGATGTGATAATAACCGCTAATCGCATCATAACGTGAAGGGATTAGGTGATGAAATCAAATCAATATGTATGGCAGCAGCCTGATTGGCCCCAATTGACGTGGAACACGGAGGCGCTGCTCTCTTCCCTTAGTGTATGCCGCCAATTGCAGGGAGGGCTTCTCCATGCCGTCAGTTCTATTGGTTTTGACTTGGAGAATCAATTTCAGGCGGCATTCTTTACAGAAGAAATCCTAAAAACCTCGGCAATTGAAGGAGAATCCCTGGATGTACGCTCTGTACGTTCATCAGTTGCCCGCAAGCTGGGCCTTCCCGCTGCCGGTCTTCCCGTTGATCGCCGCATAGACGACCTGATGGCAGTACTTCTCGATGCCACCCGGAATCATGCAGAACCGCTGACGCCGACGCGCCTGTGGGGATGGCAGGCGTCCCTTTTCCCGACTGGCTATTCCGGTCTTCACAAGATACAAGTTGGTTCATGGCGCAAAAGCGCGGAGGCGATGCAGGTGGTATCCGGCCCGCTTGGCAAGGAAGTAATCCACTACGAAGCGCCGCCTGCAGACAGAATAGATTCGGAGATGAACCGCTTCATTTTCTGGTGGGAAGACAGTCAAGGCGCCTTGGAGGGTATTGTCAGGGCGGCCATTGCCCATTTCTTGTTTGTTGCCATCCATCCCTTTGATGATGGAAACGGCAGAATCGCCCGTGCCTTGACGGATATGGCGTTGGCGCAGGACGACAGGCGACGGATCCGCTATTATAGCTTATCGGCGCAGATCATGGCCGAGCGAGACGATTATTATCGAATTCTGGAAAAAACATCAAAAGGGAGCGGTAATGTCACCGATTGGTTGCTCTGGTTCCTGGATTGTTTCAAGAGGGCCGTTGAGCACTCCGCGTCGGTTCTTGATGACGTAGCTTCGAAGGTGCGGTTTTGGCAACAACATCTTCAAGCGCCGCTGACGGAGCGGCAACTCAAGGTGATTAACTGTATCCTCGATGAACCGGGTGGATTTGAAGGGAACCTGACGACCCGGAAATATGCCTCAATCGCAAAGGTCAGCCCGGCTACCGCATACAGGGAACTGGATCAACTCCATCAACTGGGGGTGTTGAAACGGATCGGAAAGGGAAGGTCCGCCGGTTATGAGCTTATTTATTCATAATGTTGGCGTAAGCAGTATTTCCGATCCCACGCAAATCTCCGGCTATTTAACAACCTCGGGGTTTCCTTTCCGACCGGCTGCCGCCAGCGTGCGGATCGCCGCCGCAATGTCGCTGCTCAATCCCCCCAGCATCTTGCTGTGGGCGGCGATCAGGGCAGTGTAGGAATTTCCCCGGACTGGTTCGGCCAATGTCGTGCCGCCCCCTTGTGATTGTCCGTCTGCTGTTGATCGTACCGACCAGATGGCGCTCAGCTTGGCCGTCTCTCCCGGGACGGATTCAAAACGCATCACATCGATGACGACGCGGTAGGATGGAGATACGGATACGGACTGGGGAAATACTGAGACATAAGGCGAGCCCAGGAGCAGGGAAAGATTCTCCGCTACAACGCGAGCGATTTCACTTTTCAGAGGTGAGGCCCAGCGGTTGAATTCGTCAACGTTTATCTGATTAGGGGCAACGCTCAGCACAAGCTGCGGGCGATCGACGGCTGCCGGTAAGGACACGGGACCTACGGTGATTGTGAGGATTGACGTCTCTGTCACCGGTTTTGCAGTGGGGCTGAGCGTGTATAATCGCGTTGAGGTGGATGCGCATCCGACCGTAAGCACGGCCAGGGCGCACAGGATCATAACGATTGTGAACTTTTTCATCATGGTTTCTCCTGCGTTTTACCGCGAATAAATGCTTCCGGGTGGCTGTCCATGTATTCAACAAATACCTTCAAGGCGCGGGCAGCGCCGGCTAT
>JBAYKV010000048.1:0-16714 GCA_041664405.1 Syntrophales bacterium | reverse complement strand
TGATGAGCGACGGTCTCAAGTTCCACGGTAAGGAAGAAGAAATAGTCGCCCTGGATCTCGCTGAGATCGTCTGGAAGGGCATGGGTCTCGAAGAAGAAAAAGCCCCGGTCGAGGTCTGCCAGGCGTAACGTAAGGATCTAATATATCAGAAAAAGTGCCCCGGTCCTGTCTGAGAAGATGAGCCGGGGTTTTTTTTAAGAATGGGGAGTTTTCAATTGGCTCGCATGAATATGCCTTCTTCATTTCTTAAGTATTTTGTGCTATGAGTGTGAAAAATGACGATGGTTAATTGAGAGGCAGGAAACAAAAACAATTTTCCTGAAAGGAGTATGGCGAGTATGGCGGAAGAAAGCATCTATGTGAAAAAGCTGTGGCTCAAATCCTATGAAAAGGGAGTTCCCGAGACTATTTCCTATGAGGAACTCTGCATGCCGGACATCCTGGACCGGACGGCGAAACAGTTTTCGGAGCGGCCGGCCCTGGTCTTTCAGGGGACGGTGGTCAGCTTCCGGGAGCTAAAGGACATGGTGGACCGATTTGCGACCTGTCTTGCCGACTTTGGCGTCAAAAAGGGGGACGCCGTCGCGCTGCTCCTGCCCAACGTCATCCCCTGTGTGGCGGCGTACTTTGCCATTCTGAAGATCGGCGCCCTTGCCGTCATGAACAACCCCCTTTATTCGGATCCGGAACTGGAACACCAGTTTAACGACTCCGGATCCAAGGTCCTGATTACCTTGGACGTTTTGACCCCGAGGATGATCGCCCTGCGTCCTAAAACGAAGATAAAACAGATCGTCTATACCTGTATTGGGGACTATCTGCCGACGGTTAAGCGGGTGCTGGGAAAATGGCTGAAAAAATATCCCTTTGCCGACGTCCCGGCGACTCCCGATGTTTACGGATGGAAGGCATGTCTTGCCAAATATGGTCCGAACCCACCGGCAGTGAAGAACAGTTTTGATGATATAGCCATGTATCAATACACGGGGGGTACGACAGGGGTTTCCAAGGGTGTCATGCTGACCCATGCCAACCTGAGCAAGCAGGTTCAGCAGGCTTGCGCGTGGTTTCCCAAATTTGCTAAAGGCGAAGAGATCATGCTGGGCGCCTTGCCTTACTTTCATGTCTTTGGTCTCTCTGTTTCCATGAATTTTGCTATTTACATGGGCTGGTCGCAGGTGCTCGTGCCGCGACCCCAGCCCGAGCCGCTCCTCGAGGCAATTCGGAACTTTCGTCCGACTTTTGCCCCCCTGGTGCCGACGATGTATATCGGTATGCTCAATCATCCCGATCTGAAGAAAACGGACATGAGCTGCATCAAGGGCGCCTTCTCCGGGAGCGCCCCCCTTCCCGTGGAGGTGATCCATAACTTCGAAAAGGCCACCGGGGCTGTTATTGTGGAGGGTTTCGGGATGACGGAGACCACGCCGGTGACCCATGTCAATCCCTTCGCCGGGGGGGCCCGCAAGGTGGGCAGTATCGGCCTCCCGATCTCGGATACGGAGTGCCGGATTGTCGATCTTGACAACGGCGTGACGGACATGCCCATTGGCCAGCCGGGCGAGTTGATCGTCAAGGGGCCCCAAGTGATGAAGGGCTACAAGGGGATGCCGGAAGAGACTGCCAATTCCCTGAAGGATGGCTGGATGTACACCGGCGATATCGCCACGATGGACGAAGACGGCTACTTCTATATCGTTGACCGGAAGAAGGATATGATCATTTCCGGCGGCTTCAACGTCTATCCCCGGGATATCGACGAGGTCTATTATGAACATGCCAAGGTACAGGAGGCTTGTTCCATCGGCATCCCCGATGCCAAACGGGGGGAGAACGTCAAACTCTTCATCGTCCTCAAGGAAGGGGAGACGGCAACCCAGGAAGAGATGATCGAGTACGGAAAGACGAAGCTGGCCGCCTACAAGCTTCCCACGGAGGTAGAATTCCGCAAGGAACTGCCGAAAACGAATGTCGGCAAGATCCTCCGCAAGGAGCTCCGGGCGGAAGAGCTGGAGAAACGGAAGAAATAAGCAATGGTGAAGGGTCAGTGAATTGGGGGCAGACCTTGAACAAGGTCTGCCCCTTTTCATTCCATATCAAATGGTCGCTACAAATTCTATTTCCCGGGGGAGTTTGTAGGAAGACAGGTAGGCCCGGCAGTGTCTCAGGATTTCCTTGTCTTCCACTTCTACGCCGGGCTTCTTGACGATCAGGGCCTTGACGATTTCCCCCCGCATCAGATCCTCTTTGCTCTCCACCCGGGCGGTTTGCACCGCCGGGTGCATCTCCAGGACGATTTCCACTTCGAGGGGATAGACATTGAAGCCGCTGGTGATGATCATCCGCTTCTTCCGGCCCGCCAGGAAAATATAGCCGTCTCCATCGATCCGCGCCAGGTCCCCCGTGTGGAGCCAGCCGTCACGAATAACTTCGGCGGTCGCTTTTTCATCCTTGTAGTACCCAGGCATGACGTTTTTCCCCCGGACGATCAGTTCGCCGACCTCCCCGGAGGGTAGCCCGGCGCCGTTGTCATCGACAATCATTGCCTCCAGCCCGGGAATCGGAATCCCGATGGATCCCGGTTTTTGTTCCATCGTAAGCCTCGTGATCGCGCAGATGGGCGACGCTTCCGTCAAACCGTAACCCTCGACCAGGGGGGGGCCGAATTTTTCCCGAAAGAGCTGGATAAATTCCATCGGTATGGCAGAACCGCCGGTGACACAGAAGCGCAGGGAGCTGAGGTCGTATTTTTCCCCGCCCTGGTGAAAAACCATCCCTAAAAACAACCGGGGCACCGCGCATATATAGGAGACCTTTTCCCTTTCAATGGCCGCAAAGATGCTGTCAAGGGTAAAACGCTCCATCAGGACGACACTGCCGCCGATATAGAAGACGGCCAGCATATTTGCCGCTGCCCCGAAGGAATGAAAGAAAGGTATCACCGCCAGCCCTCGCTCCGCCGGGGTGCCTTGAAAATCCGTCACGGTGAACATAACTGCCTGCGTCATCAGGTTGCCATGGGTCAGGACGGCCCCCAGGGCCCGGCCGGTCAGACCGGCGGTATAGATCATGACGGCCGGGTCGTCTTCGCCAATGTCCGGCATCTCCCAGGTGGGAGGATTGTCCTTGATGGCCTGGGTGTATGGGCAGTCCGTATCCATGCCGTTTGTGGTCAGGAGATGTTTACATAAGGGGAGATCGTTCCTGATTTCTTCATAGCGTTTCGCGAGGACGCCCTGGGTGATGAAGAGCTTCGCGTCGCTGTCTCCGACCAGATGCCTCAATTCGTAGGGAGTGGAAAGAACGTTCAGGGTCACGGCGACGGCGCCTAACTTCTGGGCGGCAAAATAGGAGATGATGAATTCCGGGCAATTGGGGAGCATGATGGCGATCTTGTCCCCCTTCCCGATCCCCAGGCCCCGGAAATAATGGGCCAGGGCATTGGCGGCCCGGTTGAATTCCACATAAGTCATGCGGCATTTTTCATGGATGAAGGCAATATTCTCCGGGAATCTTTTCGTTGATTCCTCCAGCATCTGTCCCAGGTTCATACAGTTGGTACCCCCTAATTTAATATAAGAGCCAAGTTTACTTGATCCCCCTTAGCACATGCCCCTTCCCTTTACAATCCTGGGAAGAGGCTTTTTTTCTTGATCATGAAAGCAATTTCATATAGGGATAACTTGCCTGTGGGCATCGAACAAAAAATTTAAGGAGGTTTTACTGATGAAAAGGACAATATCGCTGGTCACCCTGATTCTTCTCTGTTCCGTCTCTTTAGCACTTGCCGGAGGCTCGCCCGTTGGAAAGTGGAAGACCATTGACGACAAAACGAAAAAGGAGAAGTCCATCGTCGAGATTTACGAAACAAACGGTAAGATCTATGGAAAGATCGTTCAGCTGCTTCAGGAAAAAGACGGCGGGGCGAGCAAGCTCTGTACAAAATGTACGGGCAGCGATCTGAATAAGCCCATGATCGGTCTGGTAATCGTTAAGGGGCTGGCGGTGGACGGAGATGAATACACCGGTGGGACCATTATGGATCCCAATGACGGCAAGGTTTACAAGTGCAAGATGGAAGTTACCGAGGGTGGCGCCCAGATGAAGGTCAGAGGCTTTATCGGCTTCTCCCTCCTCGGTCGAACCCAGGTCTGGCACAAGGTGAAATGACCTTATGTCCTTGATTATCAACGGCAATGAGATATCCCGGGTGATCCGGGAAGAGATCCGCAATGAGACCCTGACTTTTCGGGAAAAGACGGGCGTGACGCCTGGTCTGGCCGTGGTGCTGGTCGGCGCCGATCCGGCTTCCCGGATCTACGTCCGGCGCAAAGGTAAGGCCTGTGAAGAGGTCGGTTTCCTGTCCCGGGAGTTCAGGTTGCCTGGGGACACGGAAGAGCAGGAACTTTTGGAGATCATTCGGCAATTGAATGAGGATCCCGCCATTCACGGCATCCTCGTTCAATTGCCTCTCCCTTCCCAGATCCGCTCCCAGGCGGTCATCGAGGCGATTGCCCCGCAGAAGGATGTGGACGGCTTCCATCCATTGAATGTAGGCCGCCTGGTTGCCGGGAATCCATGCCATGTCGCCTGCACGCCCCAAGGGATCATTGAACTCCTCGACCGGACCGGCATTGCCATCGAAGGGAAAGAAGCCGTAATCGTCGGCCGGAGCAACATTGTCGGGAAACCCCTGGCCATGCTCCTCCTGTCCCGCCATGCCACTATCACCGTCTGCCATACCCGGACGCGCAATCTTCCGGAGATAACCCGGCGGGCCGATATCCTTGTGGCGGCCGCCGGAAGCCCGGAGATGATTCGGGGGGATATGGTCAAGGAAGGCGCCGTCGTGATCGATGTCGGTATGAATAGACTCGGCGACGGCCGTCTGGTCGGGGACGTCGCCTTCGCGGAAGTCGCCCCCCGGGCTGCTCATATCACCCCCGTCCCGGGCGGGGTCGGTCCCATGACCATCGCCATGCTGCTACAGAACACCCTTAATGGGGTCAGGCTTACTTATTGACATTTGACGTCAAATGTCAATAAGTAAGCCTGACCCCGTGAATACTTTGTCGAAGCGCATTTCCCAGGAATGGTCCCGGCGGGCCCGTTCGAAACCCCGCAGCCTGATCCTTTCCGCCTCTTCGGGATTCTCCAGAAGATACCGGATCTTTTTGACAAGGTCTTCAAAATCCGTATAGGACATGATTTCTTTCCCGATTTCATAAACCCGCTCCAGCTCCGGATGATGCTCGGTGAGATAGAGCCCGCCGCTCATGGGAATCTCGAAGTCTCTCCCTTTGAGGCAGTAAGCGTCGGAGAAACCGATTACGCCGCCAAAGCCGAGGTTGATCCGGCTTCTTGAATAGAGGCGTACCATGTCTTCCGTGGATAGCGGCCCATTCGGCCAGCCGGAGCCGTAAGCTTCGATCTGGATGCCTGCCTCCTGAAGCCGGGCGATGATCGCCGGGCGATTGCCGTAGCGCTGTCCTACAAAAGACACCGGGATGGTTTTTCCAAGGTCATAAGGGCGGTGAATTTCCGGGTTGGCCCCTTCGGGGAGATAAAGGGGAACGGCGCCTTCGACGCAGTATTTCTTCAGGGCGTCTTCCGTGCTGGTCCAGGAAAGGGTAAAACAGCGGCAGATATCACGGTTGCCCATAGACAGACCGTTGCGGATCTTGCCGACAAAATGTTCCTTGTCGTTTAGGGCGAGATTTATCATGGGAATACCCAGACGGGATAACTCCCGGACTGCTTCGGGGTTGATCAATTCGCCGGACAGGTAAGAGAAGATGACGTCTCCTTTCCCCTCTTTCGTATTTATTGCCGCCCAGTTCAGCAAATCCCGGTTCATGGCTTCTTTTACCGACCGATGCCATTCCCGCTCCTGCTGATGATCGAACCGGTCGTACCAGTCATAATGCAGGACAGTGCCAAACTTTTCCAGTGACGGCCGCAGGGACGCATTTTCCCAGTTATAGTGGTGATAGACAGCGAGAATCTGCAGGGAACCTTTTTTCTTGGGTTTCAGAAGTGGGAATTTCTTCCGGATATGACGCCGGATGTCATCTTCGTCAGGCAGGACTAGCCGGCGAGATGCAAATTCCCGCTCGTAAAGTTCCTTCTCCCGCTGCAGGCGCCGGTCATTGCGCCAGGTACGGAATTCCCGCCGGCATTTTTTCAGAGGATCCATTGGCAAAGATCACCTCATTGGTGAAGCTTAAAGGCGATGGTGCGTGTAGAGTCTTGCCCCGTTCGATTTATCCACCCGGTCGTTCATCATGTTGAAGACATGGCCCGCATCAATGGCGGGGATGGAAAGGGCCGCCGCAGTATCCACGCATACGGGCAGGGCGCCGATTCCCGCCCCTACCAGACAAAGATTCGTCTTCGCCGGTATGTTCGCAAGGAGATGATCTTTCATCGTAGACCAGCGGGTGGCCACACACTCGGCGGGTATCTCGGCAAAGGCAATTTCGGGACGGCTGTCAAAACTGGCGAACCAGCGCCGACAGGCCGCCTGATCCCATTCCGAACCGATGAGGCAGATTTTTTTCCCGTCCATCAGGCGGGCAAAAGGAACGGAGGAAAGCCATGCATAAACGACATAGAAGGGGAGGTAGTTGTCCCCGGTCAGGGGAATGCGGTGTTTTTCAAGTAATTTCAGGAATGTCGTGGCCGATGGCCGCTTTCTGAGGTGAGAGACGAGGGCCATTATTCCCCGGCGGGGCGGCTCGACATTGCCGGGAAATATGAGGGGCGCAAGCAACCCCTCCCGGGATAGTCTTGCCAAGGCGTCAATGTGCAGGGGCAGGGCGGATTTTATGGCCGCCGTAGATTCAGCCTGGCGGTAGAGGCCATTGCAGTCAAGGCTCAGGGCGTAGAAGGC
The DNA here is from genome assembly GCA_041664405.1 of Syntrophales bacterium. Classification (GTDB taxonomy): domain Bacteria; phylum Desulfobacterota; class Syntrophia; order Syntrophales; family UBA8958; genus UBA8958. The sequence continues at coordinate 9,822 of JBAYKV010000048.1, read as the reverse complement.
GTATTCCCCGTCGGCAAAGCGAACGATGGGGAGGGGCAGGCGGTTAGCCAGGCTTTGCTGAACAAGGTCCTGAAGTTTCTGAAGATAGGCATTGCCGTCGGCGGCGGAGCGGTGGAACAGACATGTCTCCTCGCTTGCCATTTCCGGCTTGTTGTCAGCCAGAACATCGCCGTTATTGACGCCGTCGATAACCAGGCGCTGAAAATAAAAATCCCGGTTTGGCATTACGATGTTATCAAGGGCTGAATTCACCATGTCTTTTCAAAATCCGCCGGGGTGTAGGTCTTTCCCAGGTCTTCGAAATAGCTCTGCCGTTTGTTGGCCCGGAAGTGATCAACGAGGGGGCGGTTGAAGATTCGGTAAACAAAGGCCAGAGGGGTGAGGATGAGATAGAAGGTCAACGTAAGGATGACTCTGGAATTGAAGGCCCCGAGAAGGTCGGCAAACTTCATCCAGTAACGGGCGAGGGCGGTGGTGAACCGGCTTTCAAAGGTATTACCAAGGGTCAAAAGCAGGGCAATCCACAATAGCCACTGGGCTTTGAAGATCACATAGGCAATCAGGACAGCCAGTGTCAGGACGCTGATGGTTTTTGATGTGGCAAGACGATCCATCTCCATGATCCCTTGTCTAAAACAGGGTATAGATGAAGGGAGCAACGGCGGAGCCACTCGACATTATCAAGATGCCCATGAGGAGGAGCATGATGATCATGGGCAGGAGCCACCATTTCTTTCTTTCCTTCAGGAATCCCCAGAAGTCTCTTATTATTTCCATTCTATTGCTTTCCTTCTGCTTTATAATGAGGTTGTCCGTATAGCAATGGGGCGCTGAATTTGCAAATTAAATTCCCGGCCGTCAGGGAAGGGGACATGGGCTTTTCCCTTCGGACTTCCGAATCATGCTCTCCTCACACTATTCTAATCCAGGCCGTACTCCTCCTGCCAGTCGATTTTCTCTTGCCACGGGGGTTGTTCCGTCTTGACGAAGACGAAGTCTCCCGCGACCAGGTAATCCATATCCGTCCGCATGAAGCAGCGATAAGCATCCTCAGGGGTGCAGACAATGGGTTCCCCCCGGACGTTGAAGCTTGTATTGACGAGCACCCCGTAGCCAGTCTGGTCCTTGAAGGCCTTCAGAAGCTTCCAGAAGTGAGAATTAGTCTCCTGGTGCACCGTCTGGAGGCGGGCCGTATAATCGAGGTGGGTGATGGCGGGGACGTCGGAGCGGACATAGTAGAGCTTGTCCCGGATAGGCTGCTGATGGTAATCCGGGGGCAGGGGATGACGCCGCCCCTTCTGCACATCAGCGATGAGGAGCATGTAAGGCGAGGGCGTCTCCATTTCAAAGTATTCCGCGACGTCTTCATATAGGACGGAGGGTGCAAAGGGGCGGAAACTCTCCCGGAACTTTATTTTGAGGTTCAGGCGTTTCTGCATCTCCTTGTTCCGGGCGTCGCCCAGGATGCTTCGGTTCCCAAGGGCCCGGGGTCCCCATTCCATTCGTCCCTGGAACCAGCCAACCGCCTTGCCCTGGGCCAGATAAGCGGCGACGGTGGTGTTCAATACCTCGACGGTTTCCATATGGTGGCATGGCGCCTGGTACTTTTTGGCCGTGCCGAGAATCTCCAGATCGCTAAAATCCGGCCCCAGGTAGGCGCCGTGCATCTGATCCTTTCCCCCGGGATTTTCCCGGGGCTGTTTATAGTACATATGATGGATGGCATAGGCGGCCCCGAGGGCCCCGCCGGCGTCTCCCGCAGCGGACTGGATCCAGATATCGTCAAAGTCTCCGCTCCGGAGAAGCTTGCCGTTGGAGACGCAATTGAGGGCTACCCCTCCGGACAGGCAGAGGTTCTTCGCCCCGGTCAGGTTTTTCGCCGTCCGGGCCATCTTTGCGACGATCTCTTCGGTGACCTGCTGAATGGCAAAGGCCATATCGCCGTGGCGCTGTGAGATGTCCGTCTCCGCCGTCCGGCGGGGGAATCCGAAAAGGGCTTCCCATTTGTTATCCTTCACCATGCTGAGTCCGGTGGTGTAATCGAAGTAATCCTGATCCAACCAGATGGAGCCATCTTCCTTGACATCAACAAGGTGATCGAGAATGGCCTTCTTATAACGCCGAACCTGCTCCGAGGTGGGATCTCCATACGGGGCCAGGCCCATGAGCTTATATTCCCCGGAATTGACCCGGAAGCCCAGATAATGGGTGAAGGCGGAATAGAGGAGTCCCACGGAGTGGGGAAAGCGCATCTCCTTAAGGAGGGTGATGTCATTGCCCCGGCCGTGGCAGATGGAGGCCGTGGCCCATTCCCCTACGCCGTCGATGGTCAGGATGGCCGCTTCGTCAAAGGGGGAAGGGAAAAAGGCGCTGGCGGCGTGGGCCAGGTGGTGATCCGTAAAGAGGAGCTTTACGTCTTTGGCCTCGCCGTTGCCGATCTTTTTTAGCTCATCCCGGATAAGTTTTTTCAGGAAGACCTTTTCCTTGATCCAGACGGGAATGGCGGAGAGGAAGGACTTCAACCCTTTCGGGGCGTAGGCGTAGTAGGTCTCCAGAAGCCTTTCGAACTTCAGGAGGGGCTTGTCGTAGAAAACTACGGCTTCCAGATCCTCCACCTTGACTCCGCCGTATTCGAGGCAGAAGGCGGTGGCGCGGGTCGGGAAGGCCGGATCGTGTTTCTTGCGGGTAAAGCGCTCCTCCTGAGCGGCGGCAACGATCTCCCCGTCCTTGAGGAGGGCGGCGGCGGAATCATGGTAAAAGGCGGAGATGCCTAAAATATACATTAAATATCCTCTATATCAATCCCTAAGATAGTGGTCACATAGGCTGATTTGTGTTTGGCGTCAACGGATGTCAGTGCGAAGCTGTCAACGATCATTCCTTTGAGATCTTCCTTCGCCGCAGCTCATCGTGAATAACCCTATATTTATTTAGTTTTTCCCTTGCCTCTCCCTTGTTATTGATAAAGGGCAAGCAGATCTTCAAGGTCAAGAGCCGCCAGCGGGTTTTCAGGGTCTCAGCCCTGATGATGCTGGCGATTGTTTCCGGACGGTAATGCTTCCGGTAAAAGAGGTATTCGGCCCTTATCTTTTTGCGCCAGACCTCGGCGGAGGTAGATTTACGTTCACTCTGCCCGTGGTAGTGGACTACCATGGCCGCCTCGATGAAGCCTATCTGCAAGCCCCTCCGCCGCATGCGCAGGCAGAGATCCTCATCCTCGCCATAGAGGAAATAATCCTCATCAAAACCGCCCACGGAGATAATCGCCTCGCGGGGGGCGATCATGGCCGCCCCCAGGACACAGGCGATATCGCCGGGAAGATTGCTGATCTCTCCGGAGGTGTAGCGCTGGCTGAGGTAACGCCGGGACACGGAATCCTGATCAGTGCCGTCGGGATTAATTATGTGCAGACCCGCCAGGCCGATTTCGGGATGCTTCTCCATATAGGACAGACCCGTTGCGAGACAGTTCTCTTTCAATACCGTATCGGGATTCAAGAAAAGTATATAGCGCCCCCGGCAATGGGCAATAGCCTGGTTATTGGCGACGGCGAAGCCCCGGTTCTCTTTGTTGGCGATGAGATGAACATCGTCGAATCCTGCGGCGATGAAGGTGTCGCTTCCGTCCGTTGATGCATTGTCTACAACAAAAATCTCTTTGTCAACGCCGGTCTGTTCGATTACCGATGCGAGGCAGGGGCCGATGAGATCGGCGGTGTTATAGGAAACGATGACGACGGATATGTCCATGTTATCAAGCTCTTTGTTTATTACCGAGGATCTTCAGATAAATCTCTTTTACTTTTTGAGCTGTTCTTTCCCATGAATAATTGCGGGATGTTTCCAGGGCGGCTTTTCCCATGTCCCGCTTTACATCACCCTGGATAATCTTATGGAGAACTCCGGCTACATAGTCGGCGTCATGAGGATTATCAATGACAAACCCGTTGCCCCCTTCAACGATTAGGTCCTTGGCCCCTACATTGCCGCTGATGACGACGGGCAGTCCCCTGGCCATTGCCTCGAGGACGACCATGCCGAAGGTATCAAATTTGGAAAGCATGGCGTAAATGTCGCCGGCCCGGTATATTCCATCCAGATCTTCCCGGGGGATCAGGCCGGTAAATACTGCCTGCCCGGCAATGCCGGCCTGATGCGCCAGACGTTCGTATTTCTTCTGATTGTCCCGGCCAACGATGAGCAAGGTAAAGCGTTGATCGGGGTATAGTTGTTTCATTCTGCCCAGGCCTGCCATAAGTGGATAGAGACCTTTTATGTCAAAGTTCATGGATACGAAGAGGATCACCGGGTCCGCGGGGGGCAGGCCATATTTTCGGAGTATCTCCGATCTGGCGACCTCTTTTTCTGCGCTAGTGGCGGAGACCGCCTCGATGCCGGGATGGATGATTGGAACGCGTCCTGAATCAATGTGATATTCATTCAGGAAGATGTCCCTGGTAATGCTGGAGACGGCTAAGTAGTATTGACAGTAACCATCTTCAACCATCCGTTTTTCTACCCATGCCGTTGATCGATCGAAAAGGCTCATTTGTCTTTTTTTTCTGACCTCTTTCACCCATACCCGATGGGGAAGGCCATGCATCGTATAGATATGGGGCCGGAACATCCGGTCATGGGCGTGGATAAGATCCATCCCCGCCCGGTCTATGGCTTTTTGTGCGAAACAGGCGAAACTTATGGTGGTCAAAAATCTGGGGAAACGGATTACCGGGACATGATGAAAAAAAACACGATCCGACCAGGCCTGCCAGCGATTGGCAAAGACATGAATTTCAAGGGCTGGATCAAGGGCAAGTTGTTCCGTCAGGGCGGCGGCAGCACCTTCCGCGCCGCCGACGAGTCCGTATTTGGGAATGACGACGGCGATCTTCTCAGGTTCCATGATTTGCTAATTCATGGGTTTTCAGCTCGTTGAGCTTCATATACGCCGATTTGACAGCGGCTGCTTTGCACCACAAGGCTTCATTCCATTCCATGGGCTCACCTTTGCTGTCCGTGCGGCCTACGGCGTACCGGTCATATTTCCTTGGTTCTAAAAGCGGATAACTATCTGCAACATCGTACAAAAATAAATGATCTTCCTTGGCCATCATGGTAACCAGCTTATTCCCCCAGACAGCCTCGGTTGTGCAGTTGCCATCGAAGGTCTGCAGTCCCTTGCCATTCTCGGGGGGATAAGTCTTAATCTGAACGATATCTTCCACTTCTTCGGTTCTTAGCTTTAGTAATTTGCGCATTTGATATTTAAATCTTTTTGTCTGACCGATCCGATAGGAAGGATCCAGATCCGAGCCTTCAAAAGGGGGAGTGTCCCAGCGCCTGACCCGGGCGTTTAAAGGTAAAATGTCATGCATGTGAAAAACGGCGTCAATCCTTTCGGACCTCATCACATGCTGTTCAATAAACCAGCGGGCAAATTCTTCGGTGTGGATGCTGTCCAGGAAATATATCGAATAGTCGGAAGGAGAATTGACGGATGTCTTTCTTGCGTCTCCGACGATAAGATTAACGTATTTGTTAAGACCGTGGGCGGCAAACAACTGTTCCGCCGATTGTGCAGCTTTCGGATTGATTTCATGCGTGTCAATCCGTCCCCAATTGTTCTGTTTAAGGGCCAAGGCCATAAACATGGTTGCATAACCGGAAGCGGTTGAGATTTCTAGAATTCGGCGTGGCTGTATGTATCTGATCAAGCAATACAGCACCTGTCCGGAGAGCCAGTCGTACTGGCCTGTTGTTTTAAAAACATCCATATTGTACCTGTTTTCCGGCAGAAATTCCAGGATGGAAGTTTCATGGCCGTATTTCATGATCGCTCTATCGATGATATTAAGAATATTCATGGTTGATGGCGTCTCTCTATAATTATTTTTCACTCAAATCCGAAGTTTGATTGATGTCTTCACTCAATTTCCAGAGAATCATCATGATGGCAAAGATTGTATACATTACAATAGCTGGTGGTCCGTTGAGCGTATTTTCAGTCAGCCCCTGGATGATTATGGCTGCCAGGGAAGCTAAGGAAACAATCGCCCATCCTTTTACAAAATCGGTCTTTCCCTTTGCTGCCAATTTCCAGGCAATGGTAATAAAAGTTATAATCAAGTAGCCGAATAGAATCAATCCGACGAGTCCGGTTCGAACTGCCAGATCAACGATAAGATTATGAGGCGCCTTGTGGGGAGTTTTTTGCCTGTATTCGGGAGGTACGCGGGAATTGTATTTATTCAGGAGTGATTCGTCGTAATAACTCTGCATTCCAAATCCAATTCCCGTAAGCGGGTGATCCTTTGTTATTTCAGCAAAAGTATACCATATTTGCCAGCGATCGGATTTGGTGATCTTGTTGTATAAAGCCTCCGGAGTCAATACCGTTCGCACCGGCATTAAGGATAAAGATATAATAAAGGCGAGCAGAACCATTAATATGGCACGTTTATTTATCTTGAGAAGAACTATTAACCCGACAAAGAGAGCGAGAATGGATCCACGCGTTTGTGTAGCCAGGGTAGCTACGGTAAGAATGAATATGCCAAGTCCCAGGAGAGCTTTTGCTATGGAGTTTTTGTTCTCTTTGAAATGCATTATCGATAAAAAAATGCCAAATACAGTTATGGTTCCAATAATGTTGGTTGGCATTTCTATGTAGGACGTTTGTCCCAGTTTTTCTGTAAATTTGCCTCCCAGAATAATGTAATAATGAAACATTATGCCCAACGCAAAGATTACACTTGACGAGATGATGGTCGTGGTTAGGATATTCATCCTTTTCCGTGATCTGAAGAAAGTAAACAGAATATAGCTGATAAGAATGTACTTGATTAAATGGGCGTAGATATCGTGCAGGCTGTTCTTGATATTAATAGCAAAAAAAAGACCGAAGATACACCAGATCGTAAAGAGCAAGAATGGTATGGTTGCCGGTGTGTCCAATATATTAAGTTTTTTTTGAGAGACAATGTAGGTTGTAAAAGCGAGTAACGAGAGATAAAAACTAATTTCCTCGATAGCCGTCAGTTGCGGAAAGGGATTGAAGAAAACAAATATCAGCACAGATGATGAGGCAATGGAAGGTATGTGTTTACGCAAAAAAAACGTAATATGATCATTACCGAGGGGACGACAGATGTCATTCATTCAAGGCCTTCCAATTTGCCAGGGTGGAATTATTTAATGATTTTAAGCTGATAAAAATGATCTTGATCCTTGCCTGATATTTCCATGCCCCTGAGCTTCCCTGCCTGTCAGAAGTAATCGATATCCTGCACATAGGGCAAGTAGCTATTGTGCTTGAATTCTTCATTAAATTTAGGATAGTCCGCAATCGATTTGTTTTTTAGTGGTTTATAAACATTGATAAATGAATCCAGTTGTGGCCACTTGCGGTCCCATATTTTTCTTGTTTCCACAGGCCAGTTGTCCAGATACCCGGCATGACTTCTGTCTTTTGATTTGTTTTTCTCCGTCACCTTGTGATAGTGCCATACAAATGAGTCCATGCTGATAAACGTGCAGCCGCCATTCAGGAAACACCGCAGGGAAAAGTCGTTGTTTTCATAGGATGCCTTCCATTGCTCGTCGAAATAGCCGATCTTATCAAAGATAGATCTTCTCCAGAACATGACATTCAATTCAACCCCGATGCAGCGCAGATAATTTCTCGTTTTTCCGTTAAAAAGCGGTTCCAGTAATGAGGTCTTTTCCGCCCTGAGCCGGTCCAGATTTATATGATCAGACCCGTAAGATTCGGATGGCAGCCATGTCTGATAATCAATGTCACTTTTATCTGTGAAAGGCGTTGCTTGATAAGCTTCCGGAATTTGCACCTTTTCATATAAATCTTCATCCATTCCGGTGGTTATCATTACATCGGAGGTGATTAATCCGATGACGGGAGATTTGCACGTTCTGACGAACAGATTTATGGCCCGGCTGATACCGATGTTACGATTCAGGAGGATCGTGGAAAAACCTAATGTGTTCTGTTTTTCAATCAACCAACTCCGGTGATTTGATGTTGAACCCTGGTCCAAAAGAAAAACATCACATTTCAAATGGGTACTTTTCCGCTGGTATAAAGAGTCGATGGTGTCATTTAAAACGTCTGTTGCCTTTGCCTCTCCGTCCGGGTTGTAGTTCAAGATAAGATAAGCAATATCGGGAATCATATAACTCCGCCTTAATCAGGAAATTGGTGCATTGAAGCTTACAAGCACATTTTACAACGCCCCCATAACACAGTTGTCCGATGATTAAAATGATGAAATTAATAAAAAGTTTTATCCGCATTTTTTATTGACAGTGGTGTCCCATGGCGGCTATGATCACAATATTTTGTGATTCTTAATAAAAGGCTGTGGAGACGCCTCATGCATTTCAGGATATCTGTCAAGGGGATGCCCTTTTTTGTCTTCTTGAAGAGGTTCCCCACCTTTCTGAGGGAATACGGGGAGATCAGGCGCCAGGCGGAACAATCGGAAGACGACTTCCCCTTCGCGAAGCTTTATCCCTGCCTTGAAGAACGGGATGAAGAAAGCGGTGTTGTCGCCGAGCATTACTTCCTCCAGGATCTCCTTGTCGCCCAGAAGATTTTCCAGACGAACAGCCCCTCAAGGCATGTGGACATCGGCTCCCGCATCGATGGGTTCGTGGGCCACGTTGCATCTTTTCGGGAGGTAGAGGTTTTTGATGTCCGCGACCAAAAACTCGATATTGCCAACATCCATTTTACCAGGGCGGATCTCACGGCTGAGGATTTCTCTTTCATCGATTACTGCGACTCCCTTTCGTGCCTCCACGCCCTGGAGCACTTCGGCCTCGGACGGTACGGGGATCGTTTGAACTATCGAGGCCATCTCGTCGGCTGGGACAATATGTTCAAGATGCTGAAAAGGGGCGGTAAACTATATTTCTCAGTTCCCATCGGCAAACAGCGGATCGAGTTCAACGCCCACCGGGTCTTTTCCGTCGCCTACTTGCTGAGTCTCATTAAGGGGCGCTACGACATAGACTCTTTCTCTTATATCAACAACGAAAATCGACTGATCACCAATGCTGTTCTTGACGAGAGATCAGTGGAAAACAATTTCGACTGTCATTATGGCTGCGGCATCTTCGAGCTGACAAAGCGCTGACAGGCCATTGGACGTATTGCGACGGTATGATGATCATGGATCACTATGACAGATAAATTGTCCCTCTCTGTAGCCATCATCACAAAAGACGAGGAAGACAATCTTTCCGATTGCCTCCGGAGTGTCGCCTTTGCCGCCCAGATCGTTGTTGTCGATTCGGGAAGCACGGATGGGACGTTGAAGATTGCCCGGGACTTCAGTTGCGACGTCTTCGAGGAACCGTGGCGGGGGGGATTCGGGGCCCAGAAGCAGTTTGCCATCGATCAGTGTCGTCATCCCTGGGTTCTCGTCCTCGATGCGGATGAACGGATTCCGGCGGAGACGGCGGCGGTGATCAAAAGATTGACAAATATCGATCCTGAAGAGGCCAGGACGCATTTTTCTTCCCTTCCTGCCGATTCTTCCCGGGGCAGCGGTTCTGGCCCTGGCCTCGCCCCGATTGTTTTCGGGGCAACGGTGGGTTATAGCTTTCCGAGGAAGAACTACTTCCAGGGGCGGTGGATACGCCATGCCGGCTGGTGGCCCGACCGTCTGGTCCGCCTTTTTCGCCGGGGGCGAGGCGGGATGTCGCCGGCGGCGGTCCATGAGGGGGTTGAGGTCAACGGGATCGTGGAAGACCTGAATGCCCCCCTCGAACATTTTACTGAGGGCGACCCGAGTAAAATCC
>JBAYKV010000047.1:0-17235 GCA_041664405.1 Syntrophales bacterium | reverse complement strand
TGAATTATGATGCCGCTTATCTGATTATGGCATAAGGTTTGCTGTTCTGATAACTCAGAGACCTTTTTGATTGGACATATGTATACAGTAGCGCAACTAGCATGGTGAAGGTGCTTTCATACATTTCAAAAAGGAAATTAAAAGTTGCTACTCAAGTTGTGCCATCTGCAGGGGACTGCCCCTGTGGGAAGTAGGTAACATTTGTGTATATGAAGAGCCATAAAGGAGGATGACGTTATGTCCAAAATATTGAAGAATCATGCAGCGATTGTAGGGGTGGGCCATACTGATTATTCGATGAATTCGGGCTGCAGCACCCTGACGCTGGCGGTACAGGCTTGCGGGGCGGCCATGCAGGATGCGGGTTTGGGGGTTGGTAATGTGGACGGAGTTGTGACGTTTAACACGTCGGACTCGGTCTCGGCGGAGGCGGTGGCCACGGCCCTGGCGTTGGAGAATGTAAATTATTCTTGCGAGTGGTATGCGGGCGGGACATCACCGGGGGCCCTTGTGGAATTGGCGGAGCTTTTGGTGAATGCGGGGAAGTGCAAGTCCGTTTTGGTTTTTCGATCGATGAATGGCCGGTCGGGATATCGACTTGGGGGTTCCGGATGGGATAATGCGGCGACGGGGATGTGGCAGTATCGGATGCCCTATGGGTACATGACGTTTGCGCAGACGATGGCCATGTGGTGTCGCCGGCATATGGTGACCTACGGAACGACATCGGAACAATTGGGGTCAATCGCAATAGATCAGAGAGTTAAGGCATTGCATAACAATAGAGCCATGAAAAGACAGCAACTAACCATGGATGAATACATATCATCCCGGATGATCTGCGATCCCCTGCGGCTGTTCGACATATGTTTGGAGACGGACGGAGCCTGTGCCTTGCTGGTCACGGCGGGCGACAGGGCATCAGATTGCAAACAACCACCTGTCTATATCAAAGCAAGCGCCTGGGTCGGTTCTAAGGAAGTAGGTTCCGATTGGGCGGATTTTTTCCTTCGGGGCGATATGACGGAGAATTTTACGGCCAAATTAGGGAAAGAACTTTACCGGCAGTCTGGACTGGCCCCGAAGGACATCGATGTAGCTGAAATCTATGATTGTTTCACGCATACCGTCCTTTTGGGGCTGGAGGGTCTCGGTTTCTGCAAGAAGGGGGAAGGAGGTCCTTTTGCCGCATCGGGGGCCATCGGGATGAAGGGTGAGATTCCGACCAATACGGGCGGCGGGATGCTCTCCGAGGGCTATATACACGGGATGAACGTTATAGCCGAGGCAGTCAGTCAATTGCGCAGAGAGTGTGGCCCGATGCAGGTGCCTGATGCGGAGAACGCCATTGTCACATCCGGAGCATGGACCGAAGGCAGTGGCTTGATCCTTAGTAATCAGAAAGGAAAATGAAAAATGATAGGTGCTATTCATCCGACGGAAGATTTTGAAAGCAGACCGTACTGGGATTGGCTTCGCAAAGAGGATTTTCGACTGCAAAAATGCGGCGGATGCGGAAAGTTCCGCTTCCCGGCTTATCCAAGCTGTCCATATTGCGGGCAAAGGGGGGGGGATTGGGTCCCTCTTTCGGGAAGAGGAGAGATTTATAGTTGGTTCGTCGCAAATGTTACTCCGGAGCCACGTTACAAAGAAGATGTCCCATATATTATTGCAACTATTCAACTGGAAGAAGGACCAAGGATCGTAAGCCAATTAGTTGGCTGTTTTCCTGAAGAAGTCAAGGCCGATATGCCGGTGCAAGGAAAATACCACAGGGTTGATGACAAGCTTGTCTTGTATGTATTTAATCCAGTGTAAAGGTAAAGTAGGTACAAGATCAATAAACAAAGGAATAGAGTTCAAAAAAGGAGGTTAACTATGCCAAGGCTACCTGACATACCTTGTTATGCAAATCAAAGATTGGAAACAATGAAAAGAGAAGAGTTAAAGGCCATTCAATTTAAGATGGCGCTATATCGGCTTGAGTGGGCGTTTGCGAAAAGTCCATTCTATCGAAAGAAGTTCAAAGCGGCAGGTATCACTTCAATAAAGGACGATATCAAAAGTTGGGACGATTTTTATAAAAAGGTGCCTTTTGTTGATAAGGCAGAATTAGTGGAAGATGAAGTTAACCACCCCCCCTTTGGTACGAAATTGACTGTTCCTCCGGAACAGATTGTCCATTTAAGCAGTACTGGTGGGACATCAGGTCAAGGGGCGGAATCATTCCCAATGACAAAATTTGAATGGAGTCGGTGGGCAGCCAGCGCCGGTGGTTACTGGACTGGTTTTTACTGGTCAGGCTTAAGAAAAGGTGGGGTAAGTCCAGCGGTGTTCGGCATGGGTATATCGGGCGGAACAAGGAACATGCATGAAAGTGCCGTAAAGGCAGGTGCATTAGCCCTTGTTGTCGGAACATACCCAACAGAAGAGAAGTTAAAATATATGAAAAAATATTCTATGACTTGGCTTTACACGCTGCCCAGTTATTTAAATGTATTGGCAACCACTGCTGAAAAACTGGGTATGAAGCCGGCAGAAGATTTTCCGAGATTACAAGGCATTGCCGTCCCGGGTGAAACATTCCCAATTAACTGGGCCATGCGAATGGAGGAAGTGTGGAACTGTAAGGTAAATGAATTCTATGGCAACACACAGACTGGGGCAATCATAGCTTTTTGCTGCGAGAAAGGTGCTGTTCCTAATGGAAAAAGAGGAAAGATGCATCTTAATGAATTTGACACGCTTGTCGAAATTATTAATCCTGACACTAATGAACATGTGCGAGCAGGTGAAGATGGAGAAATGGTCCTCACCTCATTTAACAAAGTTGCCGTTCCATACATTCGTTATAGAACCCGAGATAAGGCCAGATATTTGCCTTATACTGAATGCGACTGCGGTAGAACTTGGGACATCATCGAAGCAGGTTCTGTTGGCAGACTTGATGATATGATTAAGATAAAAGGGATGAATGTTTGGCCCCAGGCTGTCGAAGAGGTCATGTTTGCACATGAAGTGGTGGATGATTTTCAGGCGCAAATATTCACGGACGAGAAATCAGGACAAACCAATATTATAATTAATATTGCCCTGAAAGGGAAAGGGTTGAACTACGGAAAGGATGAAAAAAGCAAGCTTTTTGCACAAATAACTGAGGACGTAAGAAAAAAGGTTGGCGTTGGCATGAAAGTCCAGGAAGTACTGCGAAGTGAACTTCCCGATGCGTCAGAGGGATACCAAAAGGTAAGAAGGTTCATAGATGCGCGAAAAATGTCATAGTAAAATGACTTAAGAAGAAAAGGAGCACATATTATGGAATATTCAGAAAAGATAAATAGGTTAAAGGTTATATTAGAGAACTCAAAAATATTGGCGGCTCAAAAGGACGATCCTGTTTGTGAGAGTACCGGAGATGATGTACTTGCTTTGGTTGTTGACGCCTTAACTTATCTCGAGCCGGAAAATTATGAGAAATACGAAAGGGAATTGGGTTTGTGGGAAGCTTGAATCATAAAATGTGATGTGATTTATGGCAATGATAAGATGCCCCGCCCCTGTGGGCGGGGTACTTCACTAAATTATTCAGCGTGAGAGGAGACAAGCTATTATGATGAAAAGAGATTTAGATTATACCCAAACGCAAAAGGAGATAGCGAGCTTTGTTCGTAAACTTACAACCAAATATGGTCGAAAATACATGCTCTCCAAAATCGAAGAGGGAGCACCCTTTCCCCGGGAATTGTGGGATGAAATATCCAAAGCAGGTTATTTTGGGATGATCATTCCCGAAAAGTATGGAGGAAACAACCTTTCATATGACGACTTGAGGGTATTTATAGAGGAGTTGTCGAGAAATGGCATTGCCACACTGCACTTGATCAGTTTTTTCATGGACTGCATATTGGTGGGCCATGGCAGCAATAAGCTGAAAGAAAAGTTTTTACCTAATATGGCTAAAGGAGAATACTGGAGCTTTGCCATTACAGAGCCGAATGCGGGGACAAATACTTTCGCGATGAGAACATCGGCTGTCAAAAAAGGGAATGACTATGTCATCAATGGGCAAAAGCTTTTCATAACCGGTGGCGACGAATCGAAAAACATGCTCCTTGTGACTCGATCTATACCTTACGAAAAAGTTAAGGATGCAGATAAGAAAAAAGGATTCAGTTTATTTGTCGTCGATTCTCACAGTGCTGGAATTACCATGCAGCGGCAGGATACGGCGACGTATTTTGCAGAGAGGCAATACACCGTTTTCTTCGATAATGTGAAAGTCCCCAAAGAGAACTTAATTGGCGAAGAAAATGAGGGATTAAAATACCTATTTTCGGGTCTTAATCTGGAGAGGATCATCATCGCTGCATTTGCACTGGGATTGGGTGAGTACGTGTATGAAAGAGGCGTCAAGTACGCGCAGGAAAGAAACATCTTTGGTGATCCGATCGGGTCCTATCAAGGCATTCAGCACATGCTTAGCAGATCCTTTGTACAGCTTAAGCTGGCTGGATTAGCAAATCAAAGGGCAGCAAGAGCGCTGGATGCTGCAGAGGATATGCGACTCGTGGGGATGTACGCAAATATGGCTAAGCTGGCCTGCACAGAGGCAGCGTTCTTTGCAGGTGACGCTGCATTCCAGGTCCACGGCGGATATGGCATCACAAGGGAATACGACATTATCAACTTCCTCCCGATGATACGCACAATGCGTGTTGCGCCAATCAATAACGAAATGATTCTGAACTATATCGGTGAGCATTTTCTCAAATTGCCTAAAAGCTATAGATCGTAGATCTGATAGATGATTTTGGAAACTAAGTGGATCTTCCATTTTAGAGCAATGATATTTCGAGAGGATTGAAGTAAGGATCTCAGAGAATAGAAAGGTTGGATCAATGGGTAAATTAAGCGATGAAGTGCTTAGTTCAAAGCTAGAACTGACGACAGAGGGATGTTTTATGGGGCTGGTCACGTTGAATCGCCCCGATGCGATGAATCCGTTGAGTTGGTCGACGGTCAAGAAGATGAGGGCCGTGATAAACGACTTGGCAGCGGACCCATCGGTCCGGGTTATTGCGGTGACGGGTGCGGGGAAGGCGTTCAGCGCAGGCGGCGATTTGAAAGGGTATCTGAAGTTGCAGCACGACGAGGTTGATTTCTGGGCGTTTTTAGAGGATTTTCACGGTTTATGCAATTATATGCAATTTGAGGCGCCAAAGCCGGTGATCGCCCTGGTGAATGGCGTGAGTGCGGCCGGAGGAACGGAGATATTGCTGGCCTGCGATTTTGCTTATGCAGCAGAATCGGCACGAATCGGTGACGCACACCTCAACTTCGGGCAAATGGGCGGCGGCGGAACATTGACGAGAATGCCGAGGGCAATTCTTCCAAATCATGCGAGGGAAATCCTGTTTACTGCAAAATTCTTCACCGCGGAGGAGTGTTTAAGATGGGGTTTGGTGAACCGTGTCGTGCCCGATGGGGAACTTCTTAAAGCAGGTTTGGAATTTGCCAATATCGTGGCAACAAAAAGTCCTTTGGCCGTTAAAAACATGAAACACGTGACTAACAGGGGTCTTATGATGAGATTTGAAGATTCAATTGCTCTGGAATCACGGATCACTCATCATTATTGTCTAACAAGTTTTGATTCCAACGAAGGTTTGGAGGCGTTTTCTGAAAAGCGGAAGCCAAAGTTTAAAGGGCAATGAAGAATACAGTTAACTTTCAATACGATCGTTATGTAGATAATATCGTAGTGTAAAATAAGGGTGAGGGTGTGTTTCATGATCAATAAATTATTCAGCTTGGAGGGCAAGGTAGCGGTTGTTACCGGGGCGAGCAAGGGATTAGGCAGGAGTATGTCGGAGGCGCTCGCGGCTGCGGGCGCTGATGTTGTGGTGACGGCCCGCACGATGAGCCTCCTGGAAGAGACGGCGCAGGTAGTCACAAAATTGGGCCGGCGGGCGCTGCCCATCCAATGTGATGTTGGCGATGATCAAAGCGTTCAGCAGATGATCAAAACGGCTGCTCAGGAAATGGGGAAAATAGACATCCTGGTGAACAATGCCGGTATGCAAGTCAATACCGCCTTTCGTGACGAGACCTATGAGAATTGGGACAAACATTTAAAAGTCAATTTATACAGCGCCTTCAGCACCTGTAAGGCGGTTGGACCTTTGATGACAAAGCAGAAAAAGGGGAAGGTCATCAATATTGTCTCCGTCCTCGGAGAGAGGGCCTTCTGGAATACGATAGCCTATTGCACGACAAAAGGGGCGCTCATCCAGTTTACAAAGGCTATGGCCCTAGAATGGGCACGATTCAATATTAACGTCAATGCCATTGGCCCCGGATGGTTCAAAACGGAGATTGTTGAAGTATTGGATAAATATCCCGAAAGCAAGAAAATGGTTTTAGGGCATATTCCCTTCGGCCGTCTTGGAGAGCCTGCAGAACTTGCCGGAGTGGTTATTTTCCTGTCCTCCGCGGCCTCAGACTACGTGACGGGGGAGACCATCTTTGTGGATGGTGGGTACAGGGTGATATGAGGCGGAATGCCGTCTCATGAGAAAAGCATGAAAGAGGGAGATGTTTGATGATCGAGATAAATCGAGTTGCTGTTTTGGGCGCCGGGATGATGGGGGCGGAAATTGCCTATTGTTGCGCAGCTGCAGGCTGTCAGGTGTTGCTGAAGGATGTAAGGCAGGACCTTGCCGATGCCGGGAAGAAAAGAATCATGAAGATCCTGGATAAGCAGCTTGAAAAAGGGAGAATAGAGTTGTCGAGGAAAGAGGCCATCGCCGGCAGCATTGTCACCATGGATAAGAATGACGGTATTGAGAAGGTTGACATGGTCATCGAAGCGGCACTCGAGAAATACGAGCTCAAAAGCGCCCTCTTTAAGGAAATAGGCGGTTTGATCAAAGACGACTGTATTGTCGCCAGCAATACCTCTGCCATTTCCATTACGAAATTGGCAAGCAACATCAGAAATCCTGACCGATTTATCGGCCTTCATTTTTTCTCTCCGGCATCCGTTATGAAACTCGTGGAGGTCATTCCGGGGCTGGATACCCAGGAGAGCACGATCGCGTCAGCGGAATCCTTTTGCAGGAGGATCGGGAAGGAAACGATCCGGGTGAAGGAATGCGTGGGATTCGTCGTGAACAGGATGCTGCACGTCATGCTGCAGGAAGCTTTAAGGTTGGTTGAAGAAGGCATAGCCGATGCCGGCGATATCGATAGGGCGGCGAAATTAGGACTGGGGCACCCAATAGGACCTTTCCAATTGATGGATCTGGCAGGAAATGACCTGGCCTTGTCGAATTTCGAAACTCTCTTCAATGAATACGGTGATCGATTCCGCCCCTCGCCGCTTTTGAAACAGAAGGTATTCGCGAATCATATAGGGCGCAAAACAAAAAAAGGCTGGTTTGTGTACGAGTAGCCGGAGATTCGTGAATGGGAAGCGATGAAGGGGTATTTCACCGGTAAGTTATTGATCAATGTGCGGGAGGAAGCCATGGAATATAAGTATCTGCTCGTCAAGAAGGAAGAAAATATTGCCGTCGTGATTCTCAATCGTCCCGAAGTTCTCAATGCGCTTAGCGGAGAGGTATTTCATGAGCTTTACTCAGTTATGGGAGACATTGAGCAGGATAAGAGCATCAAGGTGGCAATTGTCACAGGAGCAGGCGACAAAGCCTTCGCCGCCGGTGCGGATATCACATGGATGGTCAATAAAAGCAGCATGGAAATGCGAAGTGCCTGCCAAATAACAAAGCTTTTCCACGATAGAATTGAAAACATGAAAATACCCGTCATCGCTGCCATCAATGGATTTGCGTTGGGAGGCGGGTGCGAACTGGCCTTGGCCTGCGATATCCGGGTGATGTCGCAGAAGGCGAGGATTGGGCTTCCGGAGATCACGCTTGGCATCATTCCCGGCGGTGGGGGAACGCAAAGGCTGGCCCGGCTGGTCGGCAAAGGGAAGGCCATGGAGCTCGTTCTGACAGGGAAATTTTTGGATGCAGCTGAAGCGTTATCCATCGGGTTGGTCAATGTGGTTGCTGAACCGGACAAGGTGATGGACGAGGCAATGAAACTGGCGAAAAAGATCGCTTCTCTTAGTTCAGTCGCCGTCAATCTGGCCAAAGATGCCGTCAAGAAAGGAATGAATGCGGACCTGGAGACAGGGCTCAACTATGAGATTGAGTGTTTCAGCCTCTGTTTTTCCTCGGAAGATCAGAAAGAGGGGATGACGGCTTTTTTAGAGAAGAGAAGACCCGCATTTAAAAATCGATAGGTAAACAACAGAATTTTTCACAAGAATAGAAAAGGGGCGGTATGGGTACGAACTTCTTCAAGCGTAGCGATAGAGATACCAGGTTCGTTTTAGAAGAGCATTTAAAAATCAAAGAACTCTTGAAGTTTGATAAATTCAAGGGTTTCTCCATGGATGACTTTTCCATGATTTTGGATCAGGCGCTGAAAGTGGCTGCGGAAGTCTTGGGACCAACAAACAGGGACGGAGACCAGGAAGGGGTGATCTTTGATCAAGGGAAAGTGAAGGTTCCGAGCTCGTTTCACCACGCCTGGAAGACGATTACGGAAAATGGATGGAGCGCTCTTTCTTTGAATTCAGCTTATGGCGGCCAGGATTTGCCCCATGTCGTAGCACAGGCCGCAAAGGAGTATTTTGCTGGGGCGAATCTTGCTTTCTGGACATACGTCGGGCTGACAGCCGGAAACGGCCGACTGATAGAGCTGTATGGAACAGAAAAAGAAAAAGCCTTGTTTGTAAGGAAAATGTACACCGGCGTCTGGGGAGGCACGATGTGCGTGACAGAGCCGGGTGCCGGGTCGGATGTCGGTAATTTGACGACAAAAGCAATTCCGCTGCCCGGCTCATCGGATTCGAGAATCTACGGTATATCCGGAAGCAAGATTTTTATTTCAGCTGGCGATCATGATCTAACTGAAAATATCATCCATCTTGTTTTGGCTCGCGTAGAAGGTGCTCCTGAAGGTGTCAGGGGTATATCCTTATTTGTTGTTCCGAAGATATGGGTCAATGATGATGGAACCTTGGGAGAATCGAATGATGTTATGACCTCTGGCGTGGAGCATAAGATGGGCATCCATGGTTCCCCCACTTGTGTGCTGAACTTTGGGGACCAAGGCCACTGCAAGGGGATTCTGCTGGGGAATGAAAATACCGGCTTGGCAAAGATGTTCACCATGATGAATGAGTCCAGGCTGGAAACGGCGCTGGAAGCCCTTGCTATATCGGCCTGTGCTTATGATAATTCTCTGGATTACGCCAAACTCAGAATACAGGGTGTTCCATTTACAGCTGGCAAAGACGGGAAGCGTGTGAGGATTATTGAGCACGAGGACGTTCGTCGAATGCTGATGACCATGAAATCGACCATCGAGGGCATGAGAGCCCTGATGTTCAAGACCTATTTCCTGCTGGACGTCGCTCTTTACGGGAATGACGAAAAGGAAATAAGCAACGCAAGCGGCTTGGTCGATCTTTTTGTTCCTCTCTGCAAATCCTATTTTTCAGATATGTCCTACCTTATCTGTCGCGATGCGATCCAGATCCACGGCGGTTACGGATATTGTGGAGAATACCCAGTAGAGCAGTATGCGCGTGATTGCAAAATTTTATCTATCTGGGAAGGAACAAACTATATACAGTCAATCGATTTGGCAGGCCGCAAACTGAATATGGCCAAAGGACAGGTCTTTGCCGGGTGGGTACAGAATGTTTTATCTTTTGTGGAGGAGAACAAAAGCAATGAAGCTTTTGGCGTGGATTTGGGTTTGCTGAAAGAGGCTGCAACGATCGTCAAGGAAATTGCGGAATACTACCGCTCGCTTTCCACTGATAAAAGAGATTTAATCCCACTGAGTTCAACCAGATTTTTAGAATGTTGTTCTGAGACGGCTATTGCGCATCTATTATTGGAACAGGCGATGGTCGCTCAAGAAAAGATGCAAATCTTGGGAAAGGATCATAGCGACAACGCATTTTATCAGGGAAAGGTGCTTACCGCGCAATACTATGTTCGAAATATCATGATTAATGTGTTTTCCAGGGAGAAGGCCATAAGGCTGGCGGATAGATCACCCTTGGAAATCCCGGAAGAAGGATTGTAAGGGGAACGGGCGCTGCACTTAAAGATTAAATAAATAGGAGGTCTTCATCATGAATGATGTTGTGATAGTGGATGCCTTGAGAACAGCTGTTGGGAGCTATGGAGGGTCTCTGACGTATATGAAGCCCTACGAAATAGCTTCCCTTGTATTAATGGAACTGCTGAAACGAAACAAGTTAGATCCCAATATGGTGGATCAGATCGTTATGGGCAATTGCATTAATCAGTTGCAGGGCGGCAATGTGGCCCGCTTGACTTGGTTGCAGGCGAAGTTGCCTGTTGAAGTTCCCGCGTTGACGGTCGACCGTCAATGTGGTTCCGGTCTTTGGGCGATTGATGAAGCTGCCTTGCTTATTCGCAATAATGAAGCAGGGATTGTGATCGCCGGAGGCGTTGAAAATATGAGTAATTCACCCTATTGGATGGAAGGTGCAAGGTGGGGATACCGTTTGGGTAATAATCAGCTCTATGACGCCTTTGTTGAAGGAGGAAAGAGATGCTGTAATCCTCACGACTATCCCAATATGAATATGGGGTTAACAGCTGAAAATGTAGCGGAGAAATATGGCATATCTCGTGAAACACAGGATGATTATGCCTTTACCAGTCAACATAGAGCAGCCACTGCAATTAGAGAGGGTCGTTTCAGGGACGAGATCTTTCCAATTTCAATATCCCAGCGTAAGGGCGACCCCAAGGTATTTGATACGGATGAATTTGTTCGTATGACTATTAACAGAGAAGATTTATCAAAGTTAAAACCGGTTTTCAAGAAAAACGGAACAGTGACTGCGGCTAATTCGTCGGGTATGAATGACGGTGCCTGCCTCTTGTTAATTATGTCTGATTCCAAGGCAAAGGAGTTAGGTTGTGAACCTATGGCTCACGTAGGCAATTTTACGACTGTGGGCGTGCCTTCCGAGATCATGGGTATCGGTCCTGCTCCCGCCATCCAAAAGCTTGTCAATAAAAGCCATTCAAAACTGGATTCATATGATTTGCTTGAGATCAATGAGGCTTTTGCAGCCCAGGCATGTGCGGTTCTTAAATTGTTAGAAATAGATAATGAAAGGGTTAATGTTAGCGGAGGGGCTATAGCAATCGGCCATCCCCTTGGGGCATCAGGGGCGAGAATTGCTACAACACTTATATATGAAATGAAGCGACGCGGATATAAAAAGGGGATTGCTTCTCTCTGTTGTGGCGGCGGTTTAGGGGTAGCTACTGAATTTCATGGAGCATAGTATAAGTCGAGATTTATATCTGAATAAGAGGGTCTGATTTGATCATAATGGATTTTTGAAAATGGTAGAATGCCATTTGTATTGACGTCATTAAGTGGGTAGGCGGTTCTTTTAACCCTCCTTAAGGCTGCCACCTACACCAGGTGGGGTAAGATTTACCTCCCAGGACCGGAGGGTACCATTCCTCCGGTCCCTCTCTCTAAAATATTTTGCTTCGTGTTACTCATTCTGAACCTGAGAGAAGGGACAGCGTTAGCAGGAGACATATAGATGGCAAGTACATTAGCGTAGGTTCGATTGAACAGCAGTTCTTTGCAACCTTCTGCAATGCCATCGGAAAGCCTGACATTAGTAGATAGGGGATCGATAGGAAAGTGTTTTTGATTGAAATCAGTGAGTTTGGTCGGAATTGTTGAACATAACTGGGAGGAGCAATGATGAGTGAAAAGATTGCGGTCATTGGCGCAGGGACCATGGGGTCGGGCATAGCCCAGATTGGCGTGGAGGCCGGTTTTCAGGTTTATCTTGTGGACACGGAGCAGAGCTTCGTGGATCGTGGAATCGGGAATATCCATAAATTCATAGGCAAAAAAGAAGAGAAGGGCAAGCTTACACGTGCTCAGTGCGACGATATATTTTCCCGGCTTACGGGTACGACGGACATGAAGGAAGCAGTCGAAGGCGCCGTGATGGTGGTGGAGGCGGTCTTCGAGAAGTTTGAAATCAAGAAAGATATTTTTCAGAAGCTCGATGCCCTTTGCCCGCCGGATGTCATCCTGGCCAGCAATACCTCGACCTTGAGCATCACGAGCCTTGCCGCCGCCACGAAGAATCCGGCCAGGGTGATCGGCACCCATTATTTCAGTCCGGTTCCGGCGATGCGGTTGGTCGAAGTCATTCGGGGGAAAGAGACCCGTGATGCAACGGCAGATAAGACCGTTGAGCTGTGCAATAAATTCGGGAAAACCCCCATTGTCGTGAAAGACATTCCGGGATTCATCGTCAACCGGTTCCTGTGCCTCCTTTACAACGAGGCGGCCAACATGATCGAGAACGGCTCCGCAAGCGCCGAGGACATCGATATGGCCATGAAGCTGGGGTGCAACTGGCCCATGGGGATCACGGAGATTATCGATCTGGCCGGCGTGGATGTCTGCGCCTTTGCCATCGAGGCCATGTACGATATGACGGGAGAAGAGCGCTATAAACTTTCCCACCTCTTCGAAAAGATGATGGCTCAAAAGAAGCTTGGCCGGAAGACCGGCGAGGGATTTTATAAGTATAATAAATAGAGATATCTGTGCGTTTTTAGATAATAAGGGGAAGGTATTCTATGGTGAGTAGAGATGTTGTATTCGTAGAAGGTATGAGAACAGCCTTCGGCAGACTGGGAGGCGGCCTGAAAGATTTTACGGCGGAGGAACTTGGCAGTATCGTCATAAGAGGTATCGTCGACAAGACGAAGATCTGCGAGAGGGGTCTTCTGGATTCTGTTTTTGCCGGGGGGGCGTTTCCTGTGTCCCATGCCATCAACCCGGCCCGCTGGATAGTGTTGAACGCAGGCCTCCCTGTGACCACAACGGCGTCTTATGTGGAGATGCAGTGCGGGTCTTCCATTGACGGCATCAACCATGCAGCATGGAAGATCCTCAGCGGTGCGGCGGACTGTGTCATCGCCGGCGGTATGGAATCGTTCAGTCAGCTTTCTTTCCGGTATTCTTCCAGTACGCCCCCTTATCGTATCACGCCGCCGCGGCTTCTCGATTATCAACTTCAGCCGAAAACTAAAGAAGGGCGATTTTACGCTCCCTTTGAGATGGGATTGACGGCGGAGATTCTGGCGGAAAGGTACGGCATATCCCAGCAGGCACAGGATGAGTTCGCGTTCCGCAGCCAAACCTTGGCCAAAGCATCAATCGAAGCTGGTTATTTTGTGGAAGAGATCATCCCGGTCCTGGTGTCCCAAGGGAAGAAAAAATCGCCCCTCGAGTTTAAAGTGGATGAGCATCCGCGTCTGGAATCCCTGGAAAATATGGCAAAGCTGCCCCCGGCGTTCAAGAAAGACGGAACCGTCACGGCAGGAAACGCCTCAGGGCTGAATGACGGCGGGGCATTTGTTCTCATGATGACCCTGGAGAAGGCGAAGGAGTGGGGTTATGAACCCATAGCCAGGTGGGTCTGTGGAGCAGAATACGGCATTGATCCCTCACTCATGGGAGTCGCACCGGCATACGCGATACCGATTGCTTTGAAAAGGGCGGGATTGAAGCTTTCCGATCTTGATGTAATTGAATGTAATGAAGCCTTTGCCGTACAGAATCTTGCAGTGATCAAGGAACTTGAGCAGCAGACGGGGGAAAAAGTCAATATGGACAAATGGAACCCCTTGGGTGGGGCTATCGCATTTGGCCATGCCAACGGCGCGTCAGGTGCCCGGTGCGCCATGTTCGCCATGAGGCAGTTGGTCCGCACGGGAGGGAAGTACGGTATTTTCTCGGCGTGTTGTGGAGGAGGGCAGGGTGTCGTTACAATCATTGAGAACCTGAAATCTTAGGGGGGGCTCTTATACACCAAATTAAACAAATATTTCGTCATTCAGGAGGAAGCAATGGATTTCAGGCTCAGTGATGATCAGAAGATGCTTGGGGATACCGTCAGACGCATTGCGGAAACAGAATTTGCACCGCGAGCAGCGGAGATTGATAAAGCAGAGGAATTTCCTAAGAAGCATTTCAAGATTCTTTCGGAGAACGGTCTTCTTGGCATCCAGGTTCCAGAAGAATACGGCGGGGCAGGAGCCGGTATGCTTTCGCTCATTCTGACTGTCGAGGAAGTGGCAAGGTGCTGCGCGTCCACATCGGTTATCCTGACGACACAAGCCCTGGCATCGGATCCGCTACTTTTGGCGGGGACAGAGGAACAGAAAAAAAAGTATTTGAATCGATTGGCTTCCGGTACCTGTTTGGGCGCTTGTGCCATTACGGAACCCTCTGCAGGCTCCGATGTCAGTGGAATGAAAACGACGGCCAGGAAATTCAATGGCGGCTACGTCCTAAACGGATCGAAGATCTTCATCACAAACGGTGGGGAGTCGGAGATCGTCACCGTGCTTGCCTATACCAACAGAGAGAAAGGCAACAAGGGAATCAGCATGCTGCTTGTCGAAAAGGGTGACAAGGGGTTCACTGTGGGCAAGCAGGAGCACAAGATGGGCATTCACGGTTCTGACACACGGGAATTAGTGTTCGAAGATGTATTTCTGCCTGACGACAGGGTGCTGGGCAGTGAGGGGATTGGATTTAAGGTCCTGATGCAAACCTTCAACTATACCCGTCCAGCTGTAGGGGCACAGGCCCTTGGCATTGCCCAGGGAGCCTTGGAAGCTGCCGTCAACTATGCGAAGAATCGGGTCCAGTTTGTCAAGCCGCTAGCGTCTTTCCAGGGGATGCAGTGGATGCTCGCCGAGATGGCCCTAGGTGTCGAGACGGCGCGTACCCTCGTTTACAGGGCGGCCTCCATGATTGATACGGAGCCTGAATCTCCGGACATTCCCAAAATATCCTCCATGGCAAAATGGCACGCATCGGACGTCGCGATGAAGGTGACGACGGACGCTGTACAGATTTTTGGCGGATACGGATATACCCGCGAGTATCCCGTCGAGAGAATGATGAGGGACGCAAAAATTACGCAGATTTACGAGGGGACCAATCAGGTGCAAAGAATAATTGTGGCTTCGCAATTATTGAAATAGAGTTATTTGCTCGGTAAACCCTCAATCGCTATAAGTACTGATCAAAGAATCAGAATTGAGGACAAAATAAAACGAACATAAGCGCTTTATCTATTTTAATGCCGGAGGTGGCAAACATGAAACCTGCATTAATAGTTGTGGATATGATTAAAGACAATGTCGGGATGCATTTGTTGCGGAATACATCATCTGAATTCGTGAAAATTATTCCCAATCTTCAGAAACTCTTGTACGAATTCAGGAAGAGAAATCTCCCCATTGTATTTGCCAATGATAGCTTCATGGAAGGAGACTTGCTCTTTTCGGGTCGTATGAAACCCCATGCTATCAGGGGCACCAGCGGTGTCAAAGTTGTCGCGGAGCTTGGTCCCGAGCCAAGCGATACGATCCTTGAGAAAAGGAGAATGAGCGCATTTTTCAAAACTGATCTGGATATGACCCTTAGGCTCTGGAAGGTTGATACCATTGTCACCACGGGTATTGCTACACCTGGCTGCGTCTATATGACAGCTATGGACGGTTTTGCATACGATTTCAAGGTAGTCATAGTGGAGGATTGCTGTGCCGCTCACAAGCCGGAAATACATGAAGCATTCATCAAAGCGATTAACATGATGCCCCTTGAGCCCATGGTTCGGATTATGAAGCTCAATACATTACTAATAGATCTTGATATGCTGCTAACACAAAATATTTGTTAATTCCAAGACAACCTTTGAATTGCCATGGTCTTCAGGAACGGCAGTGCATACAAAAGTTGTAATCCAACTGATTGATGACTGAGTATGTCCAATTAGCGTTAAGCAATCTATACATATTTCAGAAAATAGCATCCACGTATCATGTCGTATTTGCTGTGCTATTATGCTTTATTATAAATGGCATTAATGTTGCTGTATTGATATTAAAGGAGATGATCCATGTTGACGCAGGAAGAGCTAAGGTAATTAATAAGTATTCTTCAGTTCATTGATTAATTGAAGGAAAAGTTATTGAGATAATCATGGGGCAGTTGAACGTGACCAGGAAAGAGTGTGTTTCCGAAGCGGACTTTATTGATGATTTGGGTGCAGATTCGCTCGATATATTAGAACTGGTCATGGCAAAGGAGGATAATTTCGATATCGAGATCAGCGACGACGAACTCGAGAAAATACGTACTATCCGGGATGTCCTTGCCTTCATTCAGGCCACCGTCGTGAAGGCGATGCCGGAAGAGGCAGTTTGGGAAAATCCTCCGAAACGCCATGTGCAATATCGTTGATGGCGCGGAAGTATCGGCATGGGTCAGGAGCGAATATTCGTCAGTCTGTAGGACTACCTCAGTGGGTCGATATCTCTGGATTCGGCTCCACTTCCTGGGACTGGAGGTGCCATACCTCCAGTCCCCCTCTTAATAAATGTAGAAGATAGGTGTGAAGGTGTTGTCTTCTTATTGAGAGACCGAGAGCGCCATCTCGGTCTCTCAATCTAATGTTTGTGTCCGGAAAATCGGCGAGGGTTCAAAATCACAAAAAAGCAAGGAGGCAGAGGCGGCGCTGCAAGATTTGGAATGGTGGCTTGGCCAGATTATTGAGTTTCTTCCCGACGCCATACTGGTTATTGACCGCGAGGGGGAGGTACTTGTCTGGAACCATGCGATAGAGATCATGACGGGTGTGAAATCGGAGGATATGATCGGTAAGGGGGATTTCGAATACGCTATTCCCTTCTACGGCGCGCGGCGCCCCATCCTGATTGACCTTGCCCTGTTGCCCCGAGCGGAAATGGAAAAGAAATATACGGGGATATCCTGGTCGGGAGATATCCTGGTCGGCGAGACCTTCGTATCGAATCTTCCCGGCGGGAAGGCCCACCTGTCGGCGACCGCTGCCGTCCTCAGGAACGGGAGTGGCGAGATTGTTGACCCGCAATTCCGAAGAGCACATCTGGAAGTCACCCGATTACCTGTCGAGCGTTGAGGATGACTCTCAATTGTTGCATCTTGTCGGCAGGACCTATATGGATCAGGCTGCCGAACGTTTGATTCCTGCCCCACCTGGTATGTTTTTCCAACCCGACCGGG
>JBAYKV010000046.1:0-17484 GCA_041664405.1 Syntrophales bacterium | reverse complement strand
TTCCAGGGCCTGGGTATCGAGGTATTTGCGGGGCTGATTGGGGTCCGCCTGAAGTTCGGCCAGGGGAACGGCATAAAGTTGGTTGGGCATGTAGGTTTCAGTGGTTGCCACAAGGTCCTCCTTATTGCAGTTTTTCCATTTTTACCCCCGGGATCTTCTCGAAATCCCGGATATTGACCGTGGCGACGGTATAATCCAGGGAAATGGCGGTGGCGGCGATGATGAGGTCGTGGGCGCCCACGGTCCAACCCTTTCGGGCGACGGCGGCCCAGATGCGGGCGTAGATCCGGCCGATCATTAGATCAAAGGGGAAAACCGGAAATGATTCGATTACCTTCTCTACAAAGGCCTGCCGCCTGAGCTTCCTTTCTTCCGTATCAGCCCGCTCGACGCCGTGCAGAAGCTCGGCCGCCGTGATGACGCTGATGCCGAAAGACTCTTCTTCCCGCCCGGCGATGAGGGCGTCGAGAGATTCACGACCGCGTTCGATGCCGATGATCGCCGATGTGTCGAAGATTATGCCCATGGAGTTCCCTCCCCGACGGGCGGCTGCACCATGACGGCCTGCGCAATATCTCTCGCGAAGGCCTCTCCATCGTCTTCGAGACGGGGAAGGTTGAACATGATCTCTTTGAGATCGGACAGTTTCCGTTCTTTCACGGAACCCGCCGCCGGTCCGATGGTCGCCGCCGGCTTTCCCCCCTTCAGGATTGTGTACCGTTCTCCCCGGTAACGAATGCTGTTGAGCAGTTCCGAGAAGTTTCGGACCGCGTCGGTGACGGTGATGGTCTGGATCATCGCGTCCTCCTGTAAAATATGATTATCTGATTTAATGATAATCGCAAATAAAAAGCAAGTCCTATTCTACGCCAACCTCAAAAAACAAAGGTGTGGAAATGTATGGTCAAAATCCCATTGACACACAAGATCATTATTCATATGCTCCCGCCCTGAAAAAGTAGCCCCTTATCTGTAGTGGAAAGGTCGGGAAGCGCATCGAGGAGATCTTCGGCTGGATAAAGACCGTTGGCACCCTACGAAAAGCATGAAAATCAAAGACAAGTTTCCATTTGAAAAATCGATCCGAGAATCGATAAACGTTCCATAAACCGTTTTTTCAACGCCCTGCTAAAGCCCCAGACCACCTCACTGGTCCCGGGCAGGAAGGTGATTCGGAGAGGATGATCATTTTAAAAAAGGCGTTCAGGAGATGCTTTATTGTAATCCTGCCTTTGTTCATTGGGCTCGTCTTTGCGCCGTTGGTTGCTGCGGGTGATCTGACCATTTCCCGTGCGGCGCTGGAAGACGCGACCGGCGCCCTGACGATCGCCGATGTGACAGGGCGCGAGTTCACGCCGATCGGGCCCACGCTGGCCAAGGGTCTCAAGGACTCCATCCATTGGCTGCGCCTGCAGGTGAAGGCGCCTGCCAAAGGGAGCGAGGTCGTGCTGCTCATTCGCCAGCCCTGGCTCAACGAAGTCCGTTTGTATGAGGCCGATGCCGGCCCTCCGCAGGGGTGGAAGACGCGTGTCACGGGAACAGAATATCCGTACAAGGAGCGGGACCGCGCCACGAGTTCCCTGGGGTTCGTGGTCCATATCGCGGGCACTGAGGCCACCTACTATCTTCGCCTCAGGAGCTACTCCCCGTCACAGCTGACTGTGGCGGCCCTGGAACCGGACGAGGCGGAACGGCTGGACCACCGGATTGATCTGCTGGAGGTGCTTTTGATCACCCCCATGCTGTTGCTGCTGCTCTGGGCGCTCCACTGCTATTACCTGGACCGGCTGCCGGTCCTGGGCCTCTTTGCCGTTTATCAGGCCGCCTACACCCTTTACGGCGTCACCATTTCCGGCTATCTGGCCCCCTTTGCCCCGGTCGCCGTTCCGAAACTGATGGCTTGGATCGCCGTCGTCAGCTACTGCGGCGTCAACTTCACCACCGTGCTTTTCTGCCGGGAACTGTTCAAAACCTACGGGCCGCCACCGTTGCTGATGCGCGGGCTCAACCTGTTTCTGCTGGCCTTTCCCCTGCAACTGGCGGCAATGGCCCTGGGGTACACCTCCCTTGCCATGATCAGCAACGCCCTTCTGTTCAGGGTCCTCTGGCCCTATTTTGTCCTCATGGCCTTCACCCTCCGCAGGGAACAGTTGCCGAGACGGCGTGTGCTGCAAATCTTCTTTGCCGCAATGACCGTTCTCTTAAACCTGTTCTGGATTTTCAGCAACGGTCAGGCAAGCGCCACCAGCACCTTCGGCCGGCAGCTGCTGATCGCCAACGGACTGATCGTCGGCGGTTTTTTTGCCATGATTCTGAACGCCCGTTCACGCCGGCTGGTGCTGGAGGCGCAGCAGTCCGCCATGGAGTTGCAGGCCAGATCGGAATTTCTCGCCCTGGTCAGCCATGAGATCCGGACCCCCCTGAACGCCCTGGTCGGATTCAGTACCCTGGCTAGCAAGGCAACGGACCCCCGGAAGCTTGGTCAGTATCACGCCATCCTTGAACAATCGTCACGCTCGCTCTTGGAACTGGTCAACAATATCCTGGACATGAGTAAGATCAAGGCCAGACGGATGGAGGTGGAGGCCGTGCCGTTCAACCTGCGACAGCTTGTCACGTCTCTGGAAGAGCCGTACCGGTCGCTGGCAGACCAGAAAAAGCTGGCATTCCAAATCGTGATCGCAGAAAATGTGCCTGCCTGGGTTCTCGGGGATCCGTTCCGCCTGCGTCAGATTCTCGTTAATCTGCTGTCCAATGCCGTCAAGTTTACCCAAAGCGGTTCGGTCTCCTGCACTGTCCGCTTGTCCGGCCTTGCCGTCGCAGGAGATCCCCGGGTCCGCTTTGAGGTCAAGGATACGGGCATCGGCATCCCCGAAAGCAACCGCGCCCGGCTGTTCCAGCCCTTTCGCCAGTTGGATCCGACGATCAGCCGCACCTTCGGCGGCACCGGCCTGGGGCTGGCCATCGTCCGGAGTCTGACTCAATTGATGAAGGGAACCATCGCCGTCGACAGCCGGGAAGGGGTCGGCAGTTGCTTTACCGTTGAGTTGCCCCTTCCGGCCACCGAGGCGGCGCCCGATGACGGCGCTCCGGCCCAGGTCATGGCAACGGCGGCCGGTTCGATCCTGGTGGTCGAAGACAACGCCTTCAATCGCCGTCTGCTGGAAGAGACCCTGACGGCCTGCGGCCATCAGGTGACCCTGGCCGAGGATGGCCTCCAGGCCCTTCGGATGGCTCAAGAGCAGCGATTCGCCATGATCCTGCTGGACATCCGTATGCCCGGCATCGACGGCCTCGAAGTGGCCCGGCAGATCCGGAACCGGGAGCAGAGATTATCCGCGACGCCCGTACCGATCATCGCCATCACCGCCGATGCCGACGCCGCTACCCGGGAGGCCTGCCTGAAGGCCGGCATCAACGCGGTACTGACCAAGCCGGTCATCCCCGAGCAGTTGACCAGGGCCATTGCCACACACGGCGGACCGGCCCTGACGGCGTCATTGGGAAAGGAACCGCTGCTGAACGGGCAGACCTGCAGCGACCTGGGCGACAACCATGAACGGGCCCGTCAGTATCGCGCGATGCTACGGCAGGACATTGACGAGGAGCTGCTCTGTCTGGAAACCGCCCTGGGGTGCGACAATCGCATGGAACTTGTCCGGGCCGCCCACACCCTGAAAGGGCTGTGCGGACACCTGGCAGACCGGGAGCCAGCCGATCTGGCCGCTTGGCTGCAGCTAAACGGCCAAGCGGCCCGTCCGGAACAGCTGCAGTCGGTGATAGAACAGCTACGGACCCTCATGAATGAAGTCCCCCCTCCCCGCAAGGGAGGGGAGGCTTGACAGATCTGACCTTACAGGATATGAAGCCCCCGGCAGAAGCCGGGGTATCTTTCCGGGGTATCTTTAGCGACAAGCAAGCCTGAGCCCTTCGGACCGCCGCCGCATCTCCAGACAGGCGCCTGGAGATGCAATGAATGAGACATAAGGAACGGGAACAGGGGATGATATGAACAGCGAGCTACGGATACTGGTCGTCGATGATAAACCAAGCTTTCGGTTCCTGGTAACGGCATTCCTTGCCGACGCCGGTTACCAAGCAGCCGGCGCAGGAAGCGCCGATGAGGCCCTGCAGGAATTGGCCCGGATGCCCTATGACCTGGTTATTTCCGATCTGGTCATGCCGGACGCAGACGGCATAGAGCTGTTGCAGCGTGTTCATCGCCAGTGGCCGGAGCTGCCCTTCATATTGATCACTGCTCACGGCAGCGTGGAGAGCGCCGTGACGGCTATGAAAGAAGGGGCCGACGACTACCTGCTCAAACCGCTCAATCGCGATGAGTTGCTGGTAGTGGTGGGCCGATTGCTGGAAAACACCAGGATACGGGCCGGTCACGCGCGGATGCTGGAGGCCCAGAAGGAACGGTTCAGCTTTCAGAACATCCGCAGCGGTTCGCCGGCCATGGGGATCGTCCTGAAGTCGGCGCAGCAGGTGGCGGCCTCTCCCCGCACCACCGTCGCCATTTACGGCGAAAGCGGGGTCGGCAAGGAAGTGCTGGCCCGGGCCATTCACCTGGCCTCCGGCCATGACCTGACCACCTTCGTTCCGGTCAACTGCGCGGCTATTCCGGAAACCTTGTTGGAAAGCGAGTTGTTCGGGCATGTCAAGGGGGCCTTCACCGGCGCCGACCGGGAGCGGGAAGGAAAATGCGCCCGCGCCCGTACCGGCACCCTGTTTCTCGATGAGATCGGCGATATGCCCCTGGCGCTCCAGACCAAACTCTTGCGTCTGCTGGAAGAGCGGGTCTATGAAAAAGTCGGCGCCGATACGCCGCTGGCGGCAGATTTCCGCGTCATCATTGCAACCCATCGCAATCTCGAAGAGCGCTGCCGTGATGGCGCCTTTCGCCTGGATCTCTTTCACCGCCTCAACATCTTTCCCCTGGCCCTCCCCCCCCTTCGGGAACGGCGGGAGGATATCCCCCAACTGTCCGAGCACTTCCTTGGGATCTTGCGCAGCGAACAGGGGAAGCGTCTGCCGGGACTTTCCCGTGCGGCGTCGAATGACCTCTGTGCCTATGACTGGCCCGGCAATATCCGCGAACTACGCAATCGTCTCGAATACGCGGCCATCGTCACCAATGGCGAACTGATTCAGCCGGAGCATCTGAATCTGGGGCTGGTCTCCCATGACAAAACGGCCGCCGGCAACCACATCGTCGTCCACTTTGATTTTGCCGCCGATGAATTCTCCCTCGACGCCGTCCACGGGCGTCTGACTGCCTGGGCGATGGACCGCAGCAACCAAAACAAGTCCGCTGCCGCCCGCTTGCTGAAAACCACCCGCAAGATATTCTACTGACCCCCATGCCCGTGATGGGTGTAAGCAATCCGAATTCCTTCCGCATGTCCCATTTCGGACAACATGTCCGATGTGGGACACTCCCTCCCCGACATCCTTGATCAGAAATGCCCGTTATTATTGTCCTTTCTCCTTTGGCACGTCCTATGCCCTTCTATCCTGAACAGCAGGGCTAAATCAGGCACAAGTGTCCCAAGAAGGACAACGGCTGTCATGATAATGAGGAAAATTCATGTCCCAAGATTCCGTCGAGAAATTAATGGGTCGCTTTATTACGGACGACCGTTTTCGGGCCGAGGCTGCCGCCTCATTGGAAGAGCTTTGCCGCCTGGAGGGTTACAACCTGACGGAGGGTGAATTGAGCCTGTTAGCGCGGATCGACGTGCATGCCTTTGAAAGGATCGCCGTCCAACTTGATCCCGGCCTGCGCCGGGCCGGTCGGGTAGTTCTCATTACAAGCAAGAAGGGTAATCCATAAATGATTTCCATTGTGAACCTTTGTCGATTCTGTCTTTGCGCTGTCGCCATTGGATGGCTTTCAACGGCATCGGCGGCAGATCATCCTCCCACTCCACCGTCCCAGATCCCCGTACAGGCCGGCAGTGCGCCGGTCCAGTCAACCACACCCAGCATTGTCACCCAGGCGGCGGTACAGAAAGGGGTGCTGAACTGCGCCGGACGCATCAACCAGGTCGTCAATTTCCTCGGCTTCAATGCGAAGGCGGGAGCGGTGCTGATGATTCCGCCGGCTCAGCCCGACGCGCGGCTGATTCCGGTGGCCATGGAAATCCCCTTCGAGGGCGGGGTTGCCTACGCCTCGGCCAGCTTCGCCCCCAACCAGGCCAATGGTTGCGGCGCGACCTACGACTCGGTCGTGTACTGGCCGCTAGGGTGCGATAAAGTTAAAGAAAAACAGTTCAAAGCCCTGCCCGAGACCGGAAAGATGAGTAAGGATATCAAGATTCTGGATGGCGGATCGGAACTGAAAGTGTTTTTGATGCCGGCCGGGAGCGGCTGCATATCCATTAAGAAGGAGGTGATGCAGTAGGCTGCGTATCCATATCCATGGAGAATGCAATGGCAGTAACAAAAAAAGTGGTGAGCCGTGCACAGAACAGAATTTTTACACTTAAATCATAGAATATGAATGGAAAGGGAAGAATATAGAATGAAAAAACAGAAAATGCTGCATATCGCAGCGGTAGTGGTTATGGCTATGCTGGTTTGCGCTCCCCGGGCGGCAATGGCGGCGGATGCACAAGTAGTAACTGTTACAGGAGGGTATGCGGTGGATGCGGGTTCTGTCTCTAACCTCTCGACTGCCACCACACTGAACTCTGCCGGTGGTGCAACTGGCGTCGGTAATGCAACCGGAGCGACCACCATCACCGGCAACACCGGCAACATCCTGCAGGCGACCACGGGCACCAACGCTATCACTGCGGCAACGACAAACACCCTCACCGGCGGCACCGGCAACACCATAACGGCGACCACAGGCGACAACACCATCACGGCAACAGCCGGCAGCAATACGGTTTCTGCCAATGCAGCCAACCAGTCCAATACGATCTCGGCAACAGGATTGGGAGGAGTGAACAACATCACGGCACGCACCAACAATATCGGTAGCACCGCAGCCTTTGCCACGGCCAACAACATCGGTACCGGCGCCGGTATCAGCACCAATGCACTGGGTAACGTCAACGCCGGCACCACCGTTACCGCGACGGGCGGCAACAGTGTCCTGTCCATCGCCAATACCCAATCCAGCCTGACCGCCGGCTCGACGCTTGCCACCAATGGCACCTCCGGCACGACATCGGGTAGCAATTCCGGTGGATTGACGGTGTACAACGCCGCGCAAACCATCGGCGCCAATACCACCATCCAGACGACCTTGTCGCCGAATGGCATTTTGAACGGTAAAACCTATCAGAACAAGGTGAACGGCAACCTGTTCGTAGACGGCAATGTGTACATTAACGGCACGTTGGACTATGTTTCCAGCAACTCGGCCAATACGACCGTTGTCGGGACCACGGGCACCAGCAAACTGAGCAGCACGAACGGGACCACCGCCGGCACGGCCATTGTGATGAAGGGCTCGGCCGGAACCCAAACGGTAGTCGATGGCAACGGCAAGCTGACCAACACCGTTACCACAGGCGCCTCCGAGTCCACTGCGGCACTGACCCTCACCAACGGCGACGGCAACACCCACGGTATCGTGGTGACGGAAACCCAAACGACCATGTCCGGCGGACGAAACTCCACCTCACTGACCTTGCACGACGATGGCGCCACATTCGCGAACGCAACCAACGGCGAGCCGGTGCGGGTGCACGGAATTGATGATGGTACGGCACCCAATGATGCCGTCAACGTGCGCCAACTGGGGGCCGGTTTGGCCATGGTAGCGGGTTTGGCCGCACTGCCCCAGGTGGATCCAGGCAAGAAATTTGCCATCGGCTTGGGCACCGGTGGTTATATGTCACAGGTTTCCCTGGCTGGCGGCTTGAGCGCCCGCATCCGGGACAATATCGTGATCAAAGCGGGCGGGGCCTTTGTCCCCGGCTACAGCGGCAGTACACAACCCGTGTGGCACGCCGGTGTCCAGTATTCCTTCTTCTAACCCCTGATATTGAAGATTCTCCGCAGCAAGCTGCGGAGAATCTTCAATCCTTTAGAGGAGCAAACCCTATCTTCTATGCTCGCTTACCCTCGCAAGCCACGGGGAATGCGCTCGCGAAGGGATTCAGGCAACCTCTAAAAGGGCCGCTCTCCAATGAGAGCGGCCCTTTGCGTCCTTTGGGGTACGCCAAGGTCTCCTTCATAAAAATCAAGGAAGTGTCTCATTTACATTGGCACAAAGGGCAAGGCTATAATCCCATTGACACACAGGATCATTCTTCATATGCTCCCGTCATGAAAAAGCAGTTTATTATCTGTTATATGGTCGATTCAAGGAAGAAATTGTTGCGGCTCCTGGTGTCGCTGGCAGCCGTGTTGATGTTTTCCCTGCTTCCCTTTTTCAGCGGGGTCGGTCACCCGGCTTCCCCTAACGCCGCCGGATGTCTCCCCAGTTTCCCCGACCGCGACGGCTGGTATGGAGGCGATGGGGCCTACTCTATTTTGCTGGATGACGGACGGACGCTCTGGCTCTTTGGGGACACCTTTGTCTCCGATCGCGAGGGCAGGCAAAACAGGCTGGACATGGATCTCGTCCTGGGGACGACTTTGGCGATCTCGACCTGCAGCAAAGAGGGACGATTCAACATCCGTTACTTCCTGGAGAAAAAAGATGGCCGATTTATCTCCTCTTTTGGCGACAAGCAATGGGTGTGGCCCCAAGATCCATTCAAGGTTCACGACCGGCTCTACATACCCTTGGTGGTCATTGAGCCGGCGCCGAATATGGAAGGGCCGTTCAAATTCAAGATCACCGGGCACAAAATCGCGATGATCCGGAATTATCACGGCAAAGATCCTCATGACTGGTCCGTGGAATATCTGGACTGGTCGGCGGCCATTCCTCCCGGTGTTGCCGCATTGGCCGCGACCTCCGTCGTCTCCGGCAAGGAGGTGTATTTCTATCCCTTCTGTGTTCCTTCCGAGCAGGCTCCGGGGGTCCTGGGAAACATTCTGGTCCGTATCCCGACGGATCGGCTCCACGATCCGGCGGGGGCCATGGAGTATTATGCAAAGGATGGTACGTGGCGAAAGGGATTGGATCCGGGGAAGGCCAAAATCGTTCTGGATGCCGGCGTTTCAGAGCTCAGTGTCCGCTACCACCAAAGCCGGAAACGGTGGATTGCCGTTTATCTGTCCATACATAACAAGGGGGATCGGTTGCTGTATCGAGAGGCGGAGAATCTGGAGGGTCCCTGGTCCGGCCCGAAGGCCCTTATCGCGGTCATACCGGAAGTGACCCCGACGGATCCGAAATATCATAAAGGCAATTTCTGCTACGCAGGAAAAGAACACATCCAGTTTGCAAGGGAGGGAAAGTTGGTGACGACCTATGTCTGCAATTCTCTCGATGATATGGACAAGAGAATCAATTTTATCCGCAACAATCTCTTTCTCTATCATCCCGTTGTGAATGAAGTGCCCTATTAACACCCATGCCCGAAGCGGGCACAGCGAAACATGAAAATCCCCCCTTACCCCCCTTTGGCAAAGGGGGGAGGGGGGGATTTTCATATAAACGGATTAACATGAGCGCCCTTTATGATTGAATTGAACAACGCGACAAAACGATACGATTCCCTTACGGCTGTCGACAACGTATCCTTCTCCGTCAAGGCAGGAGAGTATTTCGCTCTCCTGGGACCCAATGGCGCCGGGAAGACGACGATCGTCAAGATGCTCCTCGGCTTTACGCGGCCGACCTCGGGAAGTTTGTCGTTAAACGGCATCCCAAGCACACATGCCGGCTGCCGAACTGCCGTCGGTTATCTGTCTGAAAACCTGCATATTCCGCCATACCTTTCCGGATGGCAGTACCTGCAACGCTGTGCGGAGCTATTGGATCTAAGCCGGTCCGATGCCACGGATCAATGCCGGCGCATCGTCGAGCTTATCGGCATGCAAGGCAGGGAATACACCAAGGTGAACACCTATTCCAAGGGCATGATTCAACGCTTCGGACTCGGCGCTGCCCTCATAGGAAATCCGAAGCTGTTAATTCTCGACGAACCTACCGCCGGTCTTGATCCCATCGGTATCAGAGAAATACGCCAGCTTTTAGAGTCCCTTAAACATCAGGGAATGACTATCTTCCTGAATTCACACCTGCTGTCGGAAGTCGAAAAAATATGCGATACCGCGGCGATCATCAACCGCGGCAAGCTGCTGGTAAAAGACGAGATTTCCGCCATTGTCAAGGATGGTGAGACACTGGAAGATGTGTTTGTAAGGCTTGTGAAAGGTTGACATGAAAACGAAGAAAGCACTTCCCCCCATTATCAGAATTGCGAAATACACGCTTATTGATGAAGTGCGGCAGAAAAGCTTCATCATCATGTTCGTTATCTGCGCCATCTTCATATTTCTTGTTCGCGGTTGTTATCAGGGCAATTATATGGTGAACGGGCAGTTTCTCGATGCGGACACCGTTGTCAGGGCGGTGTCGAAAGTAACCTTCCACGTCATTGGCGCCGGGGCGATGCTCATCACAGCTTTACTTTCAATGCGTGTATTCAGGCGTGACCGGGACGACGGGATGCAATCGTGTATTTTATCAAAACCGATAGACCGGTGGCAGTATGTTACGGGTAAGATCGTCGGATTGTGGGCTTTATCGGTACTGTTCATGTTCATCCTGCATAGCATTGTGTTCTTGATTACATCCATAAATTTGCAGGTTGTCATGCCTGAATACCTCATTGCCTCACTGCTGTGTTCTCTCAACCTGCTCTTCGTGGTGATTGCCGTGCTTCTTTTATCGCTCCTGATGCCCGACATTGTCGCTTTTCTTTGTGTTATGGGCATCGGTGTCGCGGGTCTTGTGGCTGACGGGATATCCGCGCTAAGCCAGAGCCAGATGGCGCAGGCAATGCTACAGCAACCGGGCGCCCACCCGACGTCGGATTGGACATGGTGGAAAGTTATCTACTCTTTATGGCCAAAGCTCTCAGGGGCACAGCAGTTGGCTTCTTCGTTGATCAGCAGCGAGGCATTCCATGGATTCGTGTCCATATATCCACTCATCAATGTCCTGCTTTACTGCCTTATCCTCGGCACATTGCTTTTCCGGCGTTTTGGGAAAGAAGACATTGTCTAGATATCCGGTATCATTTAAAAACCATGTCTGTGAGCTTGCCTTATGAGTCCGAAGCCGCCGCCGCTATCCGGTCGCGACCTAAAGTATAGTCATTCTACTATTTCCCGGTGAAAAACTTCCTGATATTTCGGCCCAATTCTCCGAAGGCGTCTCCGGTCTTTTTTCCCGCGTCCCTGAACCACTCTCCTGTGGACCGGCCTGTCTTCTTCGCCTCCTGTCCCGCCTCCTGCCCTGCCTTTTTGGCACCCTGACCAGCTTCCTTGCCGCCTTCCTTGATCTCCTTACCCATCTCCTTGAATCCCTGGCCGACCTTTTTAGAACCTTCCTTAACACCCTGGCCGACTTCTCTGGCTCCTTCTTTGAAGCTATTATCGGCCCAACCCGGCGCGGCCAGCCAAAGCGCCAGCATTACAGTGATCATGAAGATTCGCATATCGACCTCCTTTTTCAGCAGTTGCCATAGTTTACCATGGAAGCTTCTATACGGGCAAAAATATTCTTGACATTTCATATCTCTTTTGTCATTGTACTATACAAATGGTGAGTATCATGAAATTAACGGAAATTCAAACAAATATATACAAATTCATTCAGGAATACATGGACAAGGAAGGGTGTTCTCCTACTTATCGGGAGATTGCAGGGCGTTTCGGCTACAAGAGCCCCCGGGCAGCGATAGATCATGTGCGGGCCTTGGAAAAAAAAGGATATCTGACACGTCGATCCAGACTATCTCGTGGAATCGGGATAGGATCAGCTATTCGGGAAACTAAACCAAGCGCCGTGTCCGTGCCGATCCTAGGTCATATCCCTGCGGGCTTTCCTGATGAGGTGACCGAGTATCTTAACGGCACTCTTGCTGTTGATCCCGAAATCCTCAAAGGTTCAACCGGTCACAAATTGTTTGCTCTGAGAATCAAAGGCGATTCCATGACAAGCCGAGGAATTTACGATGGGGATTGGGGCGTGGTTGATGCAGAAGCAGCACCTCGTGAAGGAGATGTTGTCGTGGCGTTAATTGATGGTGAAAATACAATAAAAACCCTTTCAAAAGATAAAAAAGTTTATTATCTAAAGGCAGAAAATTCAAACTATCCCAATTTGACGCCCCTTGGGGAATTAATGATACAAGGTGTAGTCAAGGCGGTCTTCCGGCGCTTATAGTGACAAAATGAATGCTTCAACACACATGACAGATTTTTTGCAGGCGCACACACCAACCCCCGGCGGAATGGTATTCTACAATTCTTTCAATGCCGTCAAAAAAGATGACGACAAGCTTTGGGGATATGTATCGGTCATCAAACGAGCCTTTGAGGAACTAAAGCTTAACGGCGTACTCTGTCTGGATGGTCGCCCTGTTCTTTATCTCAGAGAATCCTCCGGGCCATTCTCAGAATACGAAAAATTAAGGCTGCAAAAGCTTTTTTGGAATCAAGGCGTTGCCAATGTCCTGGTTTTGGCGGACCCCATAGCGGTTTATATTTACTCGGGACTTGCAGAACCGGCGAAAAATCAACAAGACAGTGAAGACCTTGAAAAGATTCTGATTGATAGACTACAAATAGTCGACTATGTCCAGCGCATCCAATCCATGTACCTTAGCCTGGCAACAGGCCATTATTATGAGCAACACGAAAAGCATTTCAATCCAAAAGAGTCCGTTGATTCACGGCTTTTGGACAACCTCCGAGATTTGCGCGACATCTTGACCAAAGGAGATGAATGTCTTGAAACAAGCGACGTCCATGCCTTAATCGGGCGGCTGTTGTTTCTCTGCTATCTCCTTGACCGGGGTATTTACCCCATAGGAACGCCAGCCAAAGATCGTACTGGAACGATGCTTCTTTCCGACACGTTGGAAAGTTTTCCCTCCCCTGAAGGTCAAATTAACTACCTCTACGGTCTTTTTGCGGATTTGAAGGAAAAATTCAACGGTAATATGTTCGATCAGGATCTTGAGGCGGAAAAATGTAAAATTAAACCATCTCACATGGAAAAACTGGTTCATTTCATCGGCGGACACGATGTACAAAGCAGACAAACGACTTTGAGTTTCTGGCCCTATGATTTCAAGATGATCCCCGTAGAAACGATCAGCGCCATTTATCAGGATTTCTTGACCGCTGAAGATCCGGATTCACAGAGAGAAAAAGGGGCATTTTATACGCCCCGTTTTCTGGCCGAAATGGTTGTGGATTTGGCCATCCATGATGAGCCGGATGCCGAGAATTGGTCTTTTCTCGATCCGGCATGCGGATCAGGCATATTCCTGGTGATTCTGTTCAACCGCCTTGCAAGCCGTTGGATTCATAGACAAAAACTGATTCCTGGTTATGCCGCCCAAGCAGAAGCCCTTAAAAAGATTCTTGACCGCCAGATTCGCGGTATGGATATTAACGAAACAGCCTGTCGAATAGCCTGTTTCAGCCTCTATTTGGCTTATCTTGATTTTTTCTCTCCCCCCGATATCCAACAGCATATCGAAAAAACAGGTCAGCCCCTGCCGAAACTTCTGGATTACGGAGATGATCACAACCGCCCTAAAGCGGATATCCCCGTTGTTCATCGAAGAGACTTTATTGCCGAGGGGGTGCCGAGCGCGCAGGCATTTGATTGCATTATCGGCAATCCGCCATGGCAGGGGCGGGGAACGAAGCAGCTTGCTCAACGTTTCATGGAAAAGGCGCCCGAATCCCTGCGCACAAAAGGGATCGGATGTCTGCTTTTGCCGGCCAAAATGCTGCAAAACCAAACCGATGCCTTCCAAGCCAGATGGCTTCGGCAAATCACTCTGGAGAAGGTTTTACAGTTGGCAGATTATCGGCATTTGTTATTCCAAAATGCGAAAACCCCTGCATTCATTGCCCGCTTTAAAAAGGAAGTGCCCCAAACAGCCCAGCATAGGATTGAATTCATTGCGCCTAAATTCAATCGTGATGGCCTTCGTCAAGGCGTTATTACCGTGAATCCTGCATCGCGCACTTGGATACCGCTTGCGGAAATTCTGGCGGCTACCCAAACAAAAATAGCGCCGGTCGTGTGGAAGCGCCGTCTCTGGGGAACAGCAAGGGACCAAAAGCTTCTTGATATCTTGCAAACCTTGCCACCCCTTTCGGAATTGGCCGGTGCACCGGGAGACGGCAAACGTTGGATCAAAGGCCAGGGATTTCAGCCATATTTCCCTGAAAAGGCAAAAAATAATCCAAATTACCCTAAGCCAAAGCCAAATCCGTGGAATCTTAAAACTCCTTTTGCTCACACGGATCAGTCTCTCGAACTGATTGTCTTTAAACATGATTTTACAACCCTTGGTGAAAGACTGGATGAAATCGAAGCATCAAAGGAATATTTGAGACGCCGCCCAAATGAGAAGGTGTTTAAATCACCAATGGTGCTCATAAGTCACGGATTTAGCAAAGTTGCATACTGTGACTATGATATTGATGTGCTCTTTCAAAGCACCTTAGAATCAATCACATGCCCCCAAGAAGATTTAGAGCTTTTGATGTTTCTTGCAATTTACTTACGGTCTAACCTATCACAATATTTCCTATTTCATACCGCCGCCAACTGGGGAAGTGAAAGAAATAAAGTTCACCTTGAAGAACTTCTGCGGATCCCTTTCCCATTACCGGGAAACGAAAATATTCCCCCGGAATCGGAACAAATTATAAAGGAAGTGGCGAAGAGATTTTGTGCCTTTCGCGACGAGTTGAGCAGTGAATTATATGGATTGAAGGTTGACGCCAAAGACCAATCATTGTTCCGGGATGATTCTAAAGACGCGGACATTCGCAAGAAATGGCAACTTGAACGCAAAAAGCGCGTCGATAGATTTCAAAAAGAACTGGAACCTCTTATCTACCGCTACTTCGGTCTCACAGATCAAGAGATGGCCATTATCGAGGATACGATTTCTATTTTCGAGCCCAGCTCAACCCCCACGACATGGCATTCTCCGAAAACAGTCACCCTTGATCAATTAGAAGAAACAAAAGTAAGGCCGTATGACACCCGGGGGATTCAAGCTTATGCGGACACATTAACCGCAACGCTGAACAAATGGGCTCATGCGGAAGGCTCAAGTTCTCGCGTCCGCGCGGAAGGCATGACGGACAGCGATACCGGTCTGGCAATGATCAAACTGATCCTCACACAAGCCGAGTCTGCGTACCGGGAAATAGCCCTATCGCGACCGATGGCAATCGTTTTGAAGGATCTCTTTGACGCTTCGTCAAGGAAGGATAGAACCCTCTTAAACGTTCGAGACATTTTCCTTTTTCATGGCAAGAAAATATTCATCGTTCGTGCAGACATTCTATTAAATTGGACACGGACAGCGGCTCTTAATGACGCCGCAAGAATCTTCGGCGATATTGCCCTGATGCAGCAGAGGAGCCTTAACAATGGGCAGTGATGCCGATGAATTCAAACGCCTTTTTCCAAAAGACAAAATCCCCATTATTCTCTCAGCGATAATTCAAGTTGGCAGTATCCTTAGAAAAAAAACTGCCCATGATAAAGAAAATTGGATCACCAGAAGACTATCTGCCCGTCTTAAACAACTTCCGGAATTCAGAGATGGTCCTCTTGCTATTCATACAAAGCAGGAAATTCTCTCCGATGATTATGATTCAGATTACGCTGCGGGAGAAATAGATATTCTTGTATCTTCTGGCCTTGGCTCCGAAGTATATTTTGCCATTGAAGCAAAAAGGTTACATGTATACTCACCCAAGGGCCAATTTATTTCAGGATATTCTGATTATATAAATGAGGGAATGATGCGCTTCATCCTTGGCCAATATGCCCCCTTTATGGAAAACGGTGCCATGCTC
The DNA here is from genome assembly GCA_041664405.1 of Syntrophales bacterium. Taxonomy (GTDB): domain Bacteria; phylum Desulfobacterota; class Syntrophia; order Syntrophales; family UBA8958; genus UBA8958. The sequence continues at coordinate 1,494 of JBAYKV010000046.1, read as the reverse complement.
GCTTATGTCTTCAATGGGCAAACAGACAGCGCACGCGCTGGTGTAGGCAAAGCAATTCAAAAAAAGGCTATAGAACTCAGGCTTGTGCCTCCGAAACAACTCATCAAATCTCTTTTATTGCCGGACTCATCCATAGATGAAACCCGACATGATTTAGTAAATCGTTCCTTTACCATCCATCATCTTTTTCTCGCCGTGTAAGACTTCTATCTTTTTCCATAGAGAGATGAACTCCATGGAGTGGGATGCTGGGGTTGTTGTAAAGAAACTCAAAGGGCCTTTTTCTAGATACCTGGTTCGAATGCTTTTTTCGCTCCCCAAAAAGCGGGTAGATGCCTGAGCAGGTGAAGGAGGCTCCCGCGGTGCTGCCAGATCCGCCTGCCGAATGTCCGTCGCCACACTGGATCGGAGTAAAAGCGCTTCACGTGCCGGTTATAAAGATAGTCCAGCCGTTCCCTCGATTCGATGGCCTTGGGAATGAAAACGAAGTTGAGGCAGTTCATAAGCCGCCAGTCCTCGTGAAAAGTCCCCTCCTCGTTCATGCTTGACCAGATGGGCGCTCCGGGAAAGGGCGTAAACTTGGACATGTTCATATCGTCAAGCCCCAGCGACATGATAAAATCGCTCGTTTTGTCGATTGATTCCTCCGTCTCGCCGGGGAGCCCCATCATAAAGAGCCCCTTTACCCGCAGGCCGCAGGCCTTGATCCGGGCCACCGTATCCTGAACATCTTCAATACCCACACCGGATTTGTGACGTTCCAGAAGGGCCGGATCGGCAGATTCGATGCCCACGGAGACCATGAGGCAGCCTGCTTTCCGGAGCATTTTCAGGAGGCCGTCGTCCGCATGGCCGACGCGGACGGCGCAGTTGAACCGGATTCCCAACGGTTTTGCAATCAGAAGCTCGCACAGTTCGGTAATGCGGCCCCGGTTGAGCGTAAAGAGATCATCGTAGATGTTGATGTGCCGGACCCCGAAGCGCCTCCGCAGATGCCCCATATGCTCATAGATGTAGGCAGGGCTATTATACCGGAAGGAACGCTGAAAAACCGAGCGGTCGCAGTAGGTGCACTGGTACGGACAGCCGCGGCTCGTCGTCATGGTGGCGCCGGGCGTGCCGATGTAGCTGAAAAGGGGAAGGTTGTACCGCCGGGGGAATCCCCGCAGACCTTCGTAATCGGGAAAGGGCAGTTGATCCAGATCCGGGAGGGGCTGCCGCGGAGGATTCGTCACGATTTCCTCGCCGTCGCGCCAGACCAGCCCGTCGATCCCGGCCGGATCAGCACCCAACGCAAGTTCGGAGAGAGTCGCCTCGCCTTCCCCGATACTAAGAAAGTCGATCGACGGATAGTCGGCCATCAGAGCCGCCCCGATAGCCGACACATGGACGCCGCCAAACACGGTGATGATCCGGGGATTGGCTTCCTTGATCCGGACCGCCATGTCGCAACCATCCAGGAAACTGGAGGTTGTCGTGGAAAAGCCGACGAGT
>JBAYKV010000045.1:0-17556 GCA_041664405.1 Syntrophales bacterium | reverse complement strand
TCAGACCGGCAGTGACGCCCGTCGGGCTGGCGCCGGAGTTGGCGCTGTTAATTCTGTCTTTCACACTGACCAGCGTATCTGTGGAATCAATGCTGATAACCGTGCCGTTAATCAGCAAATCGCCGGCGTAATCGGCGCCGAGGGCGCTTGATATACTCGTAAAGGAGGATGATGAGAGTTTCTGGGCCGCAGCCAGATTGTTGACCTTCAGGCTGTATGAGCCCACAGAGGCTGTCGTCGAAGTCGTAACCGCGAGGAGATCTGTGGCCTTGACGGTGCTGCTGTCGCTGCTCATACCAGCGCTGTAAACCCCGAAATCTTCAGCATCCTTAAGGTTGCCTGCGGCGGTTTTCAAGGCAAGCAACTTGGTGTTAAAGGACTGCCACTCGGTCAGTTTCGATGTATAATTAGTTTTTTTGTTTGAGATAAGATCCACGCTTTTATGTTCGACAGCAATGATCTGAGTTATCATAGACTGCCAATCAATTCCGCTGGAAAGCCCGCTTATCATGCTTGTGCTCGAGGCCATGTCGTTTCTCCTCTAACTCCGGTAACGAGTGATTGTCTTTCACTAACTACATCGGAAATTATTTCCCGTTACTTTAAGATTATTATCAATTATTAACATCAAAGCAAGAGTTCTGCCAAAAAAAAACCCGCATCGAAAGATACGGGGTTTTTTGATGAAAGGGTTTAAGATATGGTTACTTGAACAACGACAGGACACCCTGGGAAGCCATGTTGGCCTGCGCCAGCATGGAGGTGCCGGCCTGGACGAGAATCTGGTTCTTGGTGAAGGATGTCATTTCCGAAGCCATATCGACATCGCGAATGACCGATTCAGCTGCCGAGAAGTTCTCGAGGGTGATGGACAGGTTGCCGGCCGCATAACCCAGGCGATTCTGATAGGCGCCGACATCACCGCGAACACTGGCGAGCTTATCGATAGCATCGTCGATATCGCTCATTTTCGCCAAGGCTCCGACGGCGGTGCTGATGTCACCGGTAGCGACACCTGACCCGGAGGCTTTAAGTGCCGCCGTATTGAGATCTCCCAGGCTGATAGCCAGCTGGGAATTGGAGTCTTCCTCATAACCAACCTGGAAACTTTTGGAAGCGGTACCGTTGTGGATCACTTGATCACCGCCCAAGCCGGTTGCCGCAGTTGCGCCAAGACCAGCGGTAGTCGCTGCCGCCGTCGTCTTGAAACTGATGTTGAATTTCGAAAAATCATATGTATGGGCGCCGGCAACCATATCTAAGGTTTGGGTCACGCCTCCATTTGTCATCGACAACTTGCCGCCCGCTTGCGAATAAGCGACTGCGTACGTACCTGATGCGGCATTTGTTACGTTGATGTCGTAGACATTGGCCACTGTATCAAAGGTTGAACTGGCCGCAACCGCTGTGGCGCCGCCTGTGAAGGAGCCATTGACGAGCGCACTACCGGCGTACTTCGTCGAGTCAGCGATCCGGTTTATTTCAGAAACGAGAGTGTCATACTCCGTACTCAGTTTGGCAATGTCCCCACCGGCATTGGCCGATGAGGCCTGAGTGGCCAGTTCCTTCATACGGGTAAGGATGTCGCCGACGCTGCTCATGGCGCCTTCCGCCGTCTGCAGGAGCGCGTTGGCCTCAGAAATATTCCTTTGGGCAACCTTGACACTGGCGATATCCGCCCGGAAGCTCTGAGAAATAGCCAGACCTGCGGCGTCGTCTTTCGCAGAGTTGATTCGATAGCCTGAAGAAAGTCTTTCCAGTGATTTAGACATCGCACTGTCGGAGACACTCAAGTTCCTCTGTGCATTCATTGCCGCGATATTGTTTTGAATTCTGAATCCCATGATTTTTATCCTCCGTGATTTTGTTTTCCTTGCGGAATTATTCCAGCATCCTTGCTGGAGTCTTTTTTCTAGTTATCTCCTTTTGACCGGCTTTTATTATTTTCGTTTCCGGTCACCCTTGCCGCAACTCTCTTCACCTCCTCCCTTCATCGTCTGTACTTTATTATTGCGAGGGTCATGCCAAAAGTAGATGTTCAATAATAATATCTATTTACATTCTATCGGAACATTTATTTTTAGAAAGTGGGAAAATATTTCCCGTTTCCCATTTTGATCTTACTATCGGCAGGAAGAGGTTGGAACTTTAATGTTAGGAATGTTTTTTTGAAAACTTTGTGGCGTTGACATTGGAAATGAAAATGGCGTCAATCGCGGATAATGAATTAACGGCGTATCCGTCTTTACTCTGATATAGTTCTATCCTGTTCGGCGTTATGCAGCAAGCATTCGAACTTGACAGGTTCGAATAGGGCAGGGGCGATCTGAAGAGCAAGCTGGAGGGACATTTCAGCGAAAGGCCACTGATGGTGAAGACAAAATATTTCGGCAACATCATAGAGAATCTGCCCTAAGTCATCAAAAGACCGGATGGAGCGCTTGGTATTCAACCCTATAATCTGCATGAGCGATTCTATGGATCGAATCAATTCATCCGTAGTTTCCAACTGCCAGCATAGGCTGACCTGTAAAAGTCTCTTTTCAAGTTGTTCCTCTTTAGTCAGTCCTCCATCTGCGGCTTTTTGCAGACAATCGGCGGCGGTTTTCAGATCGCCATGCTTCAGGAAATCTTTGCCCATATTCATATAAAGCCCCGTATGCTCCCCCAAAATAGCCGGGGCTTTATCGTAGCTCACACCGACTTGATAGGCAATCCTAAGCCACCGCAATGCCTTGTCATTCATTTGTTTTCCGAAATAGAAGCGGCAGATATTCTCGGCTTTTTCCATGCTATTGCCCGCATCTTCAAAAGACTTCATAAAGAAGGCGTCTGCAGATTCAAATTCATTTTCAAGAAAGTTGATTAATGCCAAACCGAAGTAGATCTCATTCCTTTTGGCAAAACTGTGACAGTAAGAACCTCCGAAGACTAAGGGATTCTTTTCATAAGCGTCATAGATATGAAGATAGCGCTCCGACATGGCTTTGCATAGGTCCATCGCCTGTTTACGGAAATAAATGGAGGCAAGAAGATGACACATATCCATATGCATGGGAAATAAATCAAGGGCTTCAAGGCAGATACGTTCCGCATCATCCATTCTTCCCAGGGATTGGTACCCCTGTGCTACCGAATAGAAAACCGTCGAGAATATTCCATGTTTAAGTTCTTTGCGGCGCATGATTTCTAGGGCCATTTCGCCGTACTCGATCGCCTTGTCAAACTCACGGTGCATCGAATAAGATGCGGACAATTGATAGATACTATAGACATCCTCCGGATCGCAGGCAAGTGTCTCCTGCAGAAGCGTCGTGGTCCGGACATGCTTCGCTTCCATCTGCTCCGCCGATAGATCATACCCGTAGTGCCGGATCCGAATCCCACTGTAGGCTTCCACCCCGCGAGCTTGCAACTGATTGTGGACTTTCCGAACATAGCTCATCCCCATGCGATTACGGAATAGTCGGATCAGGTAGAAGACGCCGTGGACGGAATCATCCTTTTTCATGTCATAAAAACGACAATGAAAATAATCGGCCTTAACTTTCCGGACGATGTCAAGCATCACCGATCCGTCTTCCGGGAAGAGCTCTTCGTCGGCATCCAGTTGAAAGATCCAGTCGCCGGTGGCATAGGAGATAGACTGATTCCGGTGTCTGCTAAAATCGTTTTCCCATGGATGATGATAAATTCGGGCGCCGTAGCTTTCGGCTATCGAAATGGTGCCGTCCGTCGAACCTGTATCGACGATAATAATCTCATCTACATATTTGCTGACGCTCTTCAGGCAGCGCCCCAGGCAGGCTTCTTCATTCTTCACAATCATGCAAAGGGAAATCGTGGGGACCCCTTCTTTGTTCTTTTGTACTCCAAGAATAGTCGGTGCCTTCCCCTCCCGTCGACCGGCTTCAACGGCTATTTCAAGCCATTGCTGTGCTTTTTCATTCATCCTTTGTTCAAGATAGAAACGGCTGATTTCTTCTGCCCCTTCCATCTCTTTTCCCGAATACTCATAACCTTTCCGGAAATATTGATCGGCCCCGTCAATATCTCCTTCCTGGAAGTGGATGCAGGCTAGACCGAAGTATATTTTGTTGCTCATTGTGAAGCTGTGGCAGTAAGTATTTCCCATTAGGGACGGTTTTCTTTTCAGTATTTCCTGGACCTCAAGGAAGCGATGGCACATCTCCCGGGATTTTTCATAATCCTGCTTTTCAAAATATATGGAGGCCAGGAGATGATAAATATCGAGGTGGTTTGGAAAGAGTGCAAGGGCCTCCCGAGAGACACGTTCCACATCATAAAGACGGTTAACTGCATAGTAGGCCTGGGCGGTAGTGTGGAAAGCGGTCAGGAAATAATCGTCTTTCATGTCTTTTCGCCGTCTTAGTTCGAGGGCCATTTCGCCGTACTCGATGGCCTTGTCGGGCTCCTGATGCATGGAATAAGATGTACATAACTGGTAGAGGCAGTAGACGTCTTCGGGATCGGCGGCTAGCATATCCTTTAGCAGCGTCGTGGTGCGAAGATGTTTAGCCTCCATCGCCGCAAACGAGAGATCGTATCCGTAGTGTTTAATCCGGATATCGCTGTAATCCCCCCTGCCAAGCGTCAGGAGCTGGTTATGGACCTTCCTGGCATAGGCCATCCCCATGCCGTTACGGAAAAGGCGGATCAGATAGAAAACGCCGTGAACGGACCCATCCTTGTTTATATCATAAAATCGGCAATGGTAAAAATCGGCTTTCCCTTTCCTTACGATGTCTCTCAGCATAGACCCGTCTTCCTGAAACAGTTCTTCGTCGGCATCAAGCTGGAATATCCAGTTGCCCGTGGCGTAGGAGAGGGACTGGTTGCGGTGTTTGCTAAAATCGTTTTCCCATGGATAATGATAGATTCGGGCGCCGTAGCTTTCGGCGATCTCAATGGTGCCGTCCGTCGAACCCGTATCGATGATAATAATTTCGTCAACATGGTCTTTAACACTGTCAAGACACCGGGCAAGACACTTCTCCTCGTTTTTTACGATCATGCAAAGTGAGATTCTTGGTCTTTTATAGGTATGGTTCTTTTGTTGCTGTTTGCCCCTGTTTGCTTTTTTATTCATAACACCTCTATTTGATCAACACGTTGAATTGTCATGCAATTCCGACAACCTTAAGCATATACCTCGGTATGTGAAAAGGAAGGTCGTAGGGCTGTTCTCTCACATTGACAAATCCTGCTTGGATCATGGCAGTGACCATGCGGTCGGCATCCCAAAGACTGCGATGAACATTGTAGCGATTGCCGTCCTCTTGCACAGAACCATAAATATATTGATTAAATAGTAGAAAGTCCATTTCGCCCTGACTGAAATCGCCAAGGATTGTTTTCAGGTTGGGCACACCAACAGTCAGTTTCCCGCCCGGTTTGAGAATACGCTGCATCTCTTTTAGAACCTCTATGACGGTTGGAATATAAAAATGTTCCAGCGTTCCGCAGCTCAATATCTCATCAACCGTATTGTCGGCTAAGTGAAGCCCTTTGGTAATATCGGCTACAACATCCACATGCGGCAATGGTCTTATATCGACATTGAGAAACCCGTTTCCGTAGGGAAACTCTCCGCCGCAAATATCTAGTTTAATGGGGCCTTCCGGTAAAGATATAATGCCCTTCATTTTGAGATTTCGATCTGCCTCTATCGCCTTTGCATATTTCTGATGGGTGTACTGAATCGAAAATCCGCGTAGGTCTGCAGGACGCAACATATGGTGGACTTTGACTGCCGAGATTCTTAGGGAAGGCTCATCCTGGGCGTGGTAATCCGTCGGCGCCTCTTGTCGGATTTCCCTGAATCCAATACCTTGAAGAATCCCTTCCAAGTCATTAAAGGTGTAACCGAACAGGTGATAATCTCCGGGATGTCTCTGAAGGCCGAAAATATTATTGATCCGGAATGTTTTCCCTTCAATATATTCCTTGATGGTTGCATCAAAATCCGGACACTCTATAATCAATTCACCACCCTCTTCGAGGACACGATTCCATTCAAAAAGCGCCTCCAGGAAGTCATGACGGGGAAGATGTTCGATCATATGATATGTTTCAATTCTCGAAACGGTGCCTGCAGCAAAGGGAAGCCGGCGGCTGTCGCAGACAAGATCGACAGCCGGAGAGGCAATCATATCAATATTTAAAAACCCTTTCAGATGTTGCTGGCCACACCCAAGGTGGAGAGCAAGGGTTTTTGGTAGCGTGATTTCCTTCCTGTTATCTTTTTCCAGGTAACCTGTCCCAACCACAAAATCCCATTTCGATACTTCCTGAACTTCTATACCGTCCGGTTCCCTCATTCCACGGATGGAAAAACGTGGGAAGAAACCAAAGAGAAGATTTCTAAAGTCATCGACGCGCCAGGCAACCTTATGATCGGGATCGTTCAGGTGCATGATCGGGATCCCAATTACCACTCGCTTGCGCGCCACACGTTTAGCTTCAAGAATAAGAGGGACAGGGTCATTTTCATGCTCTATGATGTGATCAAGTACAACAGTATCAAAAGATTGATCGGGGAAGGGAAGTTTCCCTGCATCTCCTTGGATGAATGTCATGTCGGCATGACTTTTGACCGCTTCCTGATATCCCCAATCAGTCAGCTCTAACCCGGTTAAAACAAGAGAAGGATTGTGCCTTTTCATAATGGCGGTGGAATCCCCGTTGGCGCAACCCACATCCAATGTTTTGTCTTCACATTGTTCTGCGGTAACTTCCTTAAGACGTTTGATTCGTTCGGTGTCCAGTTTTCCCTTTACCGGCGCCCACACAGTCTTCATGTAATCATTTTTAGCCTTTTTCTCTAATTCTTTTTCATCTATGGAAACGATATGATCGATGATCTTTTGTGCGACATTTGTGAAATTATAGGCTTTAACAGCATCAATTCCCAGTTCTCGCATATGCCTCCTATAAGCCTGATCCTCAAATAGTCGATGAAGAATTCTGTCCAGTTCCGACGGTGTCGTATAGGTCAGCAGGGCTTCTCCAAAGAGCTCTTCCGCACCGCTAAGGGCATCGGAAATCACCACACCGCCAGATGCCATAACGTCCAAAATCCTGGGATTGAGGAAACCTTCACGGCGCATGTCTTCGTGATGATCGTTCAATACGACCTTTGACGACGCGTACAGCTCGGGAAGTTTTTTGTTGTCGAAATAGATCCCATGGATACAGTGCTTCGGAAGTATTCCATCCCAACCCTCGCCCCATACTTCGAGATGATCAATCCATTTTTCCCCCAACGAAAGGAGATCATGAATGATTTTTCTCCCTTTCCCCTGCTTACCATTGGCTACGAATACGATTTCATGAGAAAAATGATCAATAACAGGCTGGAGTGTTTTGGCTGTGCCACCGATCAAAAGATCGCCTTCCCTTCCCATGTCGTGGATATTCTGAAGAAAAGCAGGAGAAAGACAGAAGATGTGATCGTACAAAGAAAGGGATTGGGTTGTGACCATATCCGGATGGCTATGAATCCAGATGATATTATGGGTTGTCTCTTTTAATCCATTGAGAGGGATGCCATGCAGATGGATCAAGACCTTTGGATCTTTTGATGTAATGACGGCCCCTGCCTCAGAAAGGGCCTCTGCCAATTCTTTACTAAACCAGTGATCGCCCCATCTCAGTTTTCGCTCCGGATTTTTTTCCAATAGATCAGCCGCCGACAGGATCGCTATGGGCAACCTTTGAAGTTTTTCTTTAGTTATAAGCAGTTCTTTCAGATTTTCCAGGTCTTTGTTGTCCCGTAATGCAGGGATTAAAAGATCGCGTGCGGTTGTTAAATGACCGCAATTAATATGGTAATTAATAATGTTTTCCAGAGGGTATTTTCCTGACTCCAAGGCGTTCCGGAGGTCATAAGCCAGTTTTTTTGCAATATCCCGGATATTTTCCTGATGACCATACAAAACCGCAAGTCTGTGCAAATAGGCTCTTACTGATGAAAACGCACCGGCCTGCAGATGGCAATCAATGATTGAAAGAATCGTTTCCGGCTTGTATCCATTGGACAACAGAATTTTTTCTAATGCATTTGCCGCCTCTGCAAAGTCGCCGGCGCTAGTTAGACAGGCAGCAAGATTTTCCAAGGCATCCTCATAACCGGCATGAATTTGCAGGGCTTGATGAAAATAAGAAATCGCGTCCTGATGATGACCTTCCCGGAAAAGAATGACGCCCAAATTATTTAGTGCCTCGTAATGTGAAGGGTCGACGGCAACAATGCGTTCGAAACATTTGTTTGCATTGCCCATGTCATCTTCATTAAAAAAACGTTCTCCCTCCTGGAATAATAGTTTGACATCGTCTGTTTGACTGGCTATCGTTTTGCTCATCACGCATCATTCCCCCGAACAGGTTTTCATTTTATCGTTTTAAGGCGTATCTGATCATTGTCTGTCATTAACTTATTTCCATATTTTCTTTTTTGTTCCTTCCCTTTGGGATTTCTCTTCAATAATCGTTCATTATTCTTGATCTTGGCGATATTGTGAGACGTCATCTTAAGGAAATACTCTTTTATTTAAGGTTTCTAAAAGTTTTTCCACAGGATAAACAACTGCCTTTATTGAGTTTTTCTCCGCATTCGCACATCCAACCGCAAATTTTAGCAGGGTTGCCGATCATCAGGGCGTGATTGGGGACATCTTTAGTGATCACCGCACCAGCGCCCACGAATGCATATTTTCCGATGGTATGGCCACAGACGATGGTGCAGTTTGCCCCCAGGGTCGCGCCTTTTTTGACGAGGGTAGGGCGGACCTGATCCATCTTAGAAATCTCGGCACGAGGATTGTAGATATTGGTAAAGACCATGGAGGGGCCGCAGAAGACGCCGTCTTCCAGAGTGACGCCTTTGTAAACGCTCACGTTATTCTGAATCTTGCAAAGGTCGCCGACATCGACATCCGGTCCGATGACAACATTTTGGCCGATGTTGCAATGTTCACCGATGGTAGTGCCGGACAAAACGTGGGAGAAGTGCCAGATTTTGACCCCCTTGCCGATGCGAACGCCGTCATCAATGATTGCTGTTTCGTGGACAAAGGCGTCTTTGGGGGGCAAGAATTTGACGGTTTCAGGAATGGCATCGACGGAGATGGGGACGTCCTTTTCCTTTATGGATTTCTGACTCAACTCCAAAATATGGAGGACTCGCAGGCCTTCCTCACCGGAGGTGAATGGTTGCTGTCCTGTCGTGATCGCCCCGATAAACGCCCGGCATTCTGCCTTCAAAGGTTCTTCCCAGTGATCGGAGAGACTGACGGCGATGGCCGCGGCCTTTTCCGCAATGGGCAGACCGTCTTTCCAATTGATGATATGGGGATATAAGACAAGTTTTTCGTCGACAGCTTGGGTGTCGTCAAAGACAAGCATCCCCCGGCTTCCCACGACGACAAGACGCTGTTCCTTGTAAGGATTCAACCAGCTCACGAAGATATGAGCGCCGATTCCCGAGGGGAACTTGAGGTTCGTCATGGTAACATCGGCGATCGAGGCATGGAGAAAATTACTGCCCACGGCGTCAACATATGAGGGGTCTTCACCGACGATGCTGAGGATCAGGGATATGTCGTGGGGGGCAAAGGACCAGAGGATGTTTTCTTCCCGACGTATTTTGCCAAGACTCAGGCGGCGGGAATAGATATATTGAAGACGACCAATCTTTCCATCCGCAATCATCTCCTTTAGCTTGACGACTCCCTGGTGATAATGAAGAATATGACCAACAAAAAGGATTTTCCCGGCATTACGGGCCTTGGCGACTAATTGGCGGCCCTCGTCATATGTTACGGCCAGAGGCTTTTCTACGAAAACGTGTTTCCCGGCCTCAAGGGCTTGGGCGGCAAGGGTAAAATGAGTAACCGCCGGTGTAGCGATGACTATCGCCGTGATGGATGGATTATTTAGCAGGCCGTCAAACTGATCGATGCAGGAAACATCGGGGTAGTCTTTGCGCATTTGGGATTGAATTTTCCGGTCGGCATCGCAAATGACTTTTAAAACTCCTAATTGATGGAAATTACGAACAAGATTCTTCCCCCAGTATCCGGCGCCGATAACGGCAATCTTTAAATTATTTTTCCCCATATATCGTATTTAATACTCCTTTGAGTTTTGAGGTTTCCATCGCTGGAGGGGTGATCGATCTTAAACATTATTCCGGTGCCGCTATGTAACCTGTAAATTATCAGAAAAAAAGAATTGTTGCAATTCAATATGTTATCCTTGGGAGCTGTTTCTGAAGAAGGACAGCGGATCTTTCGTGTCCCTATTTCTATTGTACGGTTCAAAGTAAAATATCTCATTAATTGGCCATATGTATCGATATTGATTGAACATGTTTTCTCGCTGTTATGTTGTCCGGATCAACAGAAGTCACCTCATGAAAATAATTAAGTGCCTGTGAGGAATCTCCCAGACGCATGCTGATTTCGCCAAGAGTGATCAAGGCGGGAATGATATCTCCCCTGTTTTCTATTTCGCTCTTCAAACATTTAATGGCATTATCAAATTCGCTTATTTTCAAATAAATAATTGCCTTCTGAATGTTCACCCTTTTAAACCCCGGCGCGAGTTCCAGAGTTTTATCGAAATGTTCCAATGCCTCGGTATGGTTCCCAAGGACGCTGTGGATCAGCCCGAGGGTATAGCGAATGGCGGGATGATTCATGGAAGTGTTGGAAGCGGTTTGCAGGATTTTCAGGGCCTCATGATCTTCATTATGCCGCAGAAGGATGCCGGCCAGATTGTTATATGCCCCTACATGAGAGTTGTTCCGCTTGATCGTTTCCCGGTATGCATCTTCCGCTTCACTCTCTCTGCCTGCCTTTTCAAGGGCCATGCCTTTAGAAAAGTATGACTCCGAATAATCAGGAGAAATGCGCAGGTCTTTAGAGGCAACTTCCGGAGCCTGATCAATGCTATTGTAAGCATTGTGGGCCGACTCCTTGTGCGAAGAAGCGGAGAGACTTTGTGCCTCGAGCGACGGAGGGGCGAGACGGTGTGCCTCTTCCATGTAGAAACGGGCGCGATCGGGGTGGCCGGCCTCAGAGAGACTGATTCCTGCCTGGCGGCAGAGGAATGCCTTGTCCGGCGCGATTTCAAGGGACCGGGCGTAAAGAGTTTCCGCACCTTCAAGATCTCCCAAGCCTAGCTTCGCCATCCCCATCCAGCAGCAGATCTTCCACTCCTCACTGTAGGTGGCAATTTCCACCATGTCCATTTCCATTTCATGGCCCCGGTAGCGTTCGAGGTCTTCCCGGTATCTGCTTCCGGACTCGATAATCCCTGACCAGTCCTTTCTTATAAGGCTGATCAACGTTTGGGTGGCGAAAATGTCGATGTGGGCCCCATAGCGAGCCAGGGCCCGATGGCAGATTATTTCGGCCTCATTAAAGCGTTGCAGTTGAATGTATAAGCGGGCGGCAGTGTAGTAGGCCTTCAAGTACTGCTTATGGGTGATCTGCTGCCCCTCAACCAGTTCTAGGGTGGTCAGAGACTCCCGCAGCGCTTCCTCGTTCCGGTTCATCGACGCGTAAGAGTTGCTTAGATAGAGGTGGGCCAGGGCGTTTTCGGGGTTCTCCTTAATCTGTTTTTGCAGGAGCGTCGCCGTCCGTTCGAACCTCTTCCGGGCCGCTTCGGGTCCCTGGTCGTAACCGTAGTGCATGATGCGCCCCGATGAAGCTGCATGTTTTTTGAAACCCAGGAGATAATTGTGGACGATCCCCTCATAGCGGATGCGGCCATTCGACAGAAAGATCCTGATCGAGTCAAGGCAGACGGTTTCTTTCCCGTTATTACAACTGTTTTCCACCCGCATGGACAGCGCCTCGATACCCTTTTTATCGGCCATGGCGACTTCCTCCCGCAGGTTTCGCTTTGAAGATGCGCGGTATTCCTCGTCGGCGTCGATGATGAAGATCCAGCGCCCCCTGGCGTAGGAGATGGACTGGTTCCGGTGGAGGCTGAAATCGTCCTGCCAGGGGTGGTAATAGATGCGGGCGCCAAAGCTTTTTGCGATCCCGACGGTACGATCTGTCGAACCTGTGTCGACAATAATGATCTCGTCAACGTGGTCAACAACACTTTTCAGGCATCTCCCGAGGAAGGCTTCTTCATTCTTGACGATCATGCAGACAGAGAGGGTAGGTGGCTTACTTTTTATTCGTTTCAATGTCTATTTTCCATTTATGAGACCGCATGTATTGTCAATATGCTATTCTACGGCGTGCTGTTTCCGAACAAAGGACAGCAGGGCCTTGCCCTCCGCAAATTCCGGATTGATTTCCAGCCCCTGTAATATCGCCTCTTCAGCATCCTGCCATTCTTTCCTTTCAAGATAGGCCCGGGCTATGTTGTAATACAATCCCTCATCCTCCGGATGAAAGACAAGGGCCTTACGGAACTCGGCAATGGCGTCGTTAATATTTCCCGCTTTTCGATATGCAATGCCCTTGGTGTTGCAAAGTTGCAAAATAAGATAGTTCATTTCCTGGTCTTCGCCAAGAATTGCCTTGGCTTTTGCGAAGGCGCCGCTATCGATAAATTCCTTGGCTTTTAGGACCAGTATTTCATGTTCAGGCTCGCTTGCGTCATTGTTTACGGTAGCATCGTCAATATCATGACGTATCGATTCCTCCAATTGAGATGAAATCTCTTCTTCTTCGACCTGTAGGATTTGCTTTAAAAAATCCAGGGCGGTTTTAGCGTCGTTATCACGAAAAGTTACAGGACCATACATCTCTTTAAAGGCCTTCGAAGCGGCCAGCTCTTGCTGAAACACGTTGATATCGTTATTTAATTGCTTCTGATCGGCAGGGAGCATTTTGGTATGCATTGATTTTTCCAAAACCTCTTTAAAACAATGAAGGCAGGAATAGACATTTTGCCGTTTTAGGTGCCGCTTTGCCTCGTCCAGCTTTTTATGGATGACAGCGGCGTCTTCCCTTTTCAGTGGTTCTGCCATGGTTTCTCCTTTCTAAAAGTATCAATGCAAGGATGCGTCATACTAAATCTGCGTGATCTTGAAGGATCTCTATTATTTATGGCGTGTGTCAACTTATTCATAAGGTGTGCCAAATATTAAATAATTAAATATTTAAGTTTTCGAAAATTATTCCGATTAATAATTCAGACGAGGAATACTCATAGGAAGGCGGTGCATTTACATGACGATATTGGCTAATCAGGTAGATGGCGTCATTAAAGCATACAACAAGCAGTATAAAAACAGATTCAGCCTCGGTAATGGCGTAGAAACTTCTCAAAGGGACAGGTATGCCGACGTGGTGACGCTTTCCAAGTTCGAAGATGTCAGAGGCGATGTTGAAGCGCAGATGACTTACAGTCTTGTTGATATCTTGAAAAGACAGAGCAGATAAAATCATAGCATGAAAATGAGAGATTATAGCAAATGGTCCATGCCTTCGGAATCGACAATATTACTCCATACAAGAAGAAAATACTCGTAGTAGACGATTACGTGCCTACGCGGCAGATGATCGTGGACGCCCTGTCCGACAGCGGCTACCAGACGATCAAGGAAGCGGGAAACGGAAGAGAGGCCCTCGGTATTTTCAGGAACGAGCACTATGACCTGGTTATAAGCGATGTGATGATGCCCCAGATGGGTGGCATGGAGTTGCTTCAACACCTAAAAGAAATCAATCCTGATACCGCCGTGATTATGATAACTGCCCAGCCGGAGGTGGAGCTCACCGTTTCCGCTCTGAAAAAGGGCGCCGTTGATTTCCTAAAAAAACCATTCAATATAGAAGACTTGATGTACAAAGTTCATGTATACCTTCAGGAAAGCAATATCACCACCCCCCAGTCCTACCAAAGCGACCTGCTTTTAAAGCAGATAGAAGAAAAAACAAATGAATTATCGATACATAGTTATATCTATGACTCTGTCGAAAATATAGAAGGCAATCATGATGAAATCTTTGAGAAATTGGCGACAACAGCCATGCGGGTTGTCGACGGCGAAGAGTGCTTTCTCCTGATTTATGATGATGAATCAAAGGAATTTCATGCCCAGGTGTCAAAGAGCCTGACCAATTCTTTCAATTCAAAATTGACCATCCTCTCTCTCAAATATCTATATCATCAGGTTGTCGAAAAAGGTGACGCCCTGATGATTCACTCTCAAGACCACCCCTTCGTAGCCCCTTCGCTGATCTGTTCGCCCCTGATGATTCGGGATAAGACTTTTGGCGTTTTGAGCATCAGAAAAAAGAAAGACCGAGGCCCTTTTGCCCAGAAAGATCTTAATTATCTCGTCAGCCTCTGTAAAAGGGCATCTTTGAACCTTGAGAACAAGATGCTCTACGAGAGCCTCTACGTGAATGTTCTTGACACCTTTAAGGCCCTGATTGCCTCTATTCAGGTTCGGGATCAGTATACGGAAGATCACTCGTTACGGGTAACGAAGTTTGCCGTTCGTCTAGCCAGGGAGATGGGATGTACAACTGGCGAGATCGAATCCCTGAAGATAGCCGGGTCGCTTCACGACCTTGGGAAGGTGGCCATACCCGATAATGTGCTGCTTAAGCCGGACCGCCTTACCAATGAAGAATATGAGATCGTCAAGCAACATCCGGACACAGGGGAAAGAATTCTCAAGCCCGTCGCCATTTTTGAGCGGGAGCGCACCATTATCCGGCATCACCACGAACGTTGGGACGGGAGGGGCTACCCTGCAGGTTTATCAGGCGAGGACATTCCGATCCTCGCAAGGATTCTTGCCATGACCGATACCTTTGACGCAATTACCAATAATCGGCCTTATCGACAGGCCCAGAGCGTAGAAGCAGCGGTAGCGGAAATCAAAAAAAACCGAGGCACCCAGTTCGATCCCCTCGTGACGGACCACTTCCTGAAAATTTTGTAAAATCGAGAACCTAAGATTCAGTCCGCTCCACTCTTCTCTTCAATATTTCGGCTTGGCACAATAATTGTAAATCAAAGACAGACATTTCCCCTCAGGAGGATTCTGTGTATATAGCAGGAAAAGCCGGACAAATAGTCAGACCAGAAGAGATGAAGGATCTCCGAAAGGATTATTATGAGCCGGAGAAGTCAAAGCGACAATCCCTCTTTAATCAGATGATCAGTGACATGGGGCTTAGCAAAGAGATAGGTTCCATGAGGAGCGAAAACGCGGCGCCTACTCGCGAAGAAATCAAGAAGCTCATTGAAGTGATGCAGTTGAAGCTTTATGACTATATTGCCCGACTCGACTCCGAATCGGAAGGAACTGACCGTTTCGCGCTGCCCACGCTGCTCATGACCGGGAATTCTTCCACAAGAACTAAGGAAAATATCACAGCGTCAAAAAATGAACATGTAAAAATAAATACTGGACAGGAGAAACCAAGGTCTGGTCTTGACGAAATAATTCAACAGGCGTCAGCTAAATATGGAGTGGATGAAAATCTGATTCACAGCGTCGTCAAGATGGAAAGTAATTACAACCCTGCGGCCACATCGCCCAAAGGGGCCATGGGACTCATGCAGTTAATGCCCGGAACGGCAAAGGATCTCGATGTCCAAAGGCCTTACGATCCTGAAGAGAACATTATGGGGGGGACGCGTTACCTCAAAGGGTTGCTCGATCGTTATCATGGCGATGTCTCCCTCAGCTTAGCCGCCTATAACTGGGGGATGGGAAACGTCGAAAAACGACTCGAAAAAATGCCCCTGGAAACGAAAAATTATGTCACCAGGGTCATGCAGTATTATCAGGATGCCAAGGGGTAATTCCATTAACCATCATCCAATCATACAAATCATTAAGGGAGCGTTGTGCGTACTCTTTGCCTCGCTCTCTTTTCTTAATCTTTATCTCTAACGGACGAAAAATACCGTGATTGACATTCATAGGCTGGAATTCCTTCTTCACCGGCGTGGTAATGAAGCGGATGAGTGCCCCCAGGGCAGTTGTATCCGGCGGCGACAGGAGCTCCTTGTCTTCGAGAAGGTGTGAGACGCTGAGACCGGAAAAAAGCCCTATGGCGGCGGATTCCACATAACCTTCCACGCCTGCCAACTGCCCTGCGAAAAATAACGAGGGGTGGGAGCGGAGTTGAAGACGTTCATTGAGGAGGGCAGGGGAATGGATGAAGGTGTTGCGGTGAATGCTGCCATAGCGGGCAAATTCCGCATTTTCCAGGCCGGGTATCATTTTGAAAATACGATGCTGTTCCGGCCAGGTTAATTTGGTCTGGAAACCGACCATATTGAGCAGGGTTCCGGACTGGTTCTCCTTACGCAGTTGGACTACGGCATGAGGCTGACGACCGGTCCGCGGGTCCGTCAGGCCGACAGGTTTCATGGGACCAAAAAGCAGGGTAAGATCGCCGCGCTCGGCCAGGATTTCTATGGGAAGACAGCCCTCAAAATAACGAGGTTTTTCGAAGTCCCGGAGGGAGACCTTGTCGGCCTTGAGCACCGCCTCCCGAAAGGAGGTGTAGGTTGGTTCATCAAGGGGACAATTGAGGTAATCTCCGTCTCCTTCCTGATAGCGTGATGCCCAGAATGTCTTGGCCGCGTCGATGGAATCGGCGGTCACAATCGGCGAGATGGCGTCATAAAAGTAGAGATAGTCTGTACCGGTGAGGACCTGGATCTCCCTGGCAAAAGCGTCGGACGTGAGAGGTCCCGTTGCGATCACGACCGGGCCGGAACGGGGGATTTCCACAACCTCCTGATGGATCAGCCGAAAGTGATCGCCAAAGGTCGACAGTTTATTCTGAATATATTCCGAAAACCGATGGCGGTCAACAGCCAGCGACTTGCCAGCCGGAACCGCGGTTTTGTCCGCTCCTTCCATAAAGAGCGATCCCATACAGCGCAACTCCTGTTTCAGGAGACCGACAGCGCTTTCCAGGGCATTGGAGCGCAGGGAATTGCTACAGACCAGTTCGGAAAGGAGGGGCGAGGTATGGGCCGGGGAAAAGCGTTCCGGTTTCATCTCATACATGGTCACGCGGCAGCCCCGGTTCAGCAACTGCCAAGCTGCTTCACACCCGGCAAGCCCGCCGCCGATGACGGTTACCTCGCTATCAACCCTCATTTTTCGTCAGGTCGGCCTTGTAACGGCAATCCTTGCGGAGGCATTGTTTTACCTCCCCGGCTTTGGTTCGTTTTTCCACAAGAAAAGGGGCGCCGCACTGGGGACAGGACTCAGGCAGAGGGCGATACCACATGGCGAATTTGCAGGTTGGGTATTTAGTGCACCCAAAGAATGTTTTGCCGGTTTTCGAACGCCTTTCGGAAAGGAATCCGGCACAACCCTCTTCCGGACAGGGGACGCCAAGATGAACGTTAAGGATGGCCTTGCATTCCGGATAGCCGGTGCAGCCGAGGAACCTGCCGAAACGTCCCTCCTTCTGGGCCATGGGTTTCCCGCATTTTTCGCAGAGGGTGTCAGTGATAATCACCTCCGCTTTCGGACGGTCGCTTCCATCACCCGCAATAATTTTAACCGTGTTTTTACAC
>JBAYKV010000044.1:0-17601 GCA_041664405.1 Syntrophales bacterium | reverse complement strand
TCAACGTTCCCATCGGCGAGGCACAGCCGGATGGCCTTTTCGTAACTACCGGCGTCGGCCGTCCTCAGGAGATCGATGGGGTTGCCCCACTTCCCGTAGGCCGGCAGGATGGCCGCCACTGCCTCCATGGTCTCCGGGGAGAGATCGGCGAGGCTGCCGCCGGATTTGGCAAGGCGACTGGCCGCCAGCAGACCGGCCCCGGCGGCATTGGTGACAATAGCCAATCGGGGCCCCCGGGGCAGTTTCTGGGAAGAGAGCACATTGGCGGTATTGTAAATATCCTGAGTCTCCTTGACCCGGACCACGCCGACCCGGCGGAGGACAGCGTCGAAGATGTCTTCGGAACCGGCCAGGATGTCCGTATGGGAGATCCTTCCCCCCGGGCCGGGGGCGTCCTCGCCAAGGCGGGCCGGTTTGAGGAGGACAATGGGCTTGTTCCGGGCAAATCCCCGGGCGGCGCCGATGAACTTCCGGAGGTGACCGATGTCGTCCTCCATATAGATCATGATGCTCCGGGTATGGGGATCGGTTCCCAGAAAGTCGATCATGTCCCCGAAATCGACGTCGATGGCCGAACCCAGGGAGACCAGCATGCTGAAACTGATATGGGCGCTGACCCCCCAGTCGAAAAGGATCTTGCCGAAGGCGTTGCTCTGGGTGATAAAGGCGATATTCCCCGGTGCGGGGGCGCCGCGGAGGTGAGCGGCGCAAAGACCGGCATGGGGGCGGATGATGCCGAGGCAGTTGGGTCCAAGTATCCGCAGGGGGTACTGTTTCTTGATGCGGAGGATCTCCTCCTCCAGCCTCCGTCCTTCCTCCCCCGCTTCCCGGAAACCGGCGGAGATGATGATCACGCCATCCACCCCGGCCCGGCCGCAGGCTTCGACAACGCCGGGAACCGTCGGGGCCGGCGTCGCTACCACGGCCAGATCGATATGCTCGGGAACCTCCGCGACGCTTCGATAACAGGGCCTCTCGCCGATGGCCGCGCACCCCGGATTAACCAGGAAGATCTTTCTTTCCCGGCAGGCCAGCAGATTATTCAGGATCGCGTTCCCCGGCGATCCCTCCTTACCACTGGCCCCGATCAGGGCAATCGTTCCGGGATCGAACATGCGTTTCAGGTTATCCATAAGGAAAATCCTTCCGGCGGCATTTTTCTCATTTACGAGATACCTGATTGAAGAGGAAAATACAAGTCCTTGCACTATCTATAGTAGGAATTATTGAAAGAGGTCTGTACGTTATCCGGTAATCGCTTCGCCTTGTTACAGATGATCGAGAAGCCCCTCACCGTGAAAGCTGCTGCCGTGACCAGGATAGATATGGGACGGATTCAGCATTTTAAGCTTTCTGATGGATCTCCGCATCTGCCGGGGATTGGCGTAGATAGACGGGGGAAACACCCCTCCTTCTTTTTCGCTCCCCAGCAGGGCGTCACCGGAAAGCAAACTCCCCGTCAGGGCATGGAAGTAACAACAGCTGTCCCACGAGTGGCCCGGCGTGTGAATGACAGTCCATCCGGGAAACCCGGGTAGTTGCCGATTGTGTTTCAGGGAGTAATCGGGGGGAATGTGGCAATCGTCAGACCGGGAGGGAAAGCTAACGAACCGGACCGGCTTTTTCCCGTATCTGCGCCGCCGGTACGGATTGAGGTACATTCTCCACATCCGGGGGCGGAGTGATTCCTCGATGGCCGTGACCGATCGGTACAACAGGCCGAGGGGATCATGCCATATTTTTTTTGCCGGGGCATATGAGGCATAGGGAAGCCCCACCGCGGCGCCGCATTCCCGCGCCAAACCGTGAATCCCCCCGCTGTGATCCCCATCGTCGTGGGTGCAGACAACGAGTTCGACCTTCGTAATATCCTTGTCGAGGACGTCCTTGATAAAACCGGCAATATATTTCTCTCCCCGGAGGGCAACGTCAACAACAAAAAACCGGCCGTCCTCTTCAACGATATAGCTGTTCGAAAGCCGGCCGCTCACCCGATAAATATTCATTGCATCATGATCCCCTCCATGCCCCGGCGGCATCGCATTTAAGATATTGTTTCTACGGTTACTTTGACCAGTAATTATTTTTTTAGTATAAATCAAGACTGGTTTTTTTAACAATCGGAGGGGGGACAAATTACTGATAGGGATAAGGATGGACATCAGGTAATCTATTTTGATTTCTCCCTATCGGCATTTGTCCGACAGGCGGAGGATATGGACAGGCTTTACTTCTCATTCGCAGGACGTTTCGGCCTCATCGTGGATCGCCAATGGACCTGGAAAGAAAACAACCGCCCCCGCACCAGGGCCGAAACTATTTTTCCGGCAGCGCCTTGCTTATGAGATACTTGGATAGAGGGGAAATATCTTATTGACATACGATTTTATTGTGCCTATGGTTTACCATCACAAAAGCAAGTTAGCAATTTATAGCGCTTTTCCGAATAATAAATAAGGAGAAACGTATGGCTGATCAACAAGCTCCCGCCTTTGAAAAGGGCAACCTCTACAACCTGCCGATCATCGACATCAAGCCGGACCCCGATCAACCCCGTAAGTACATGGATCCCCAAGCCCTGGAAGAGCTGGCCGCCTCCGTGAAGCAGCTTGGCATCCTCCAGCCCGTCCTTTTCCGGCAGGGTGAGCAGGGCTATGTGATTCTCGTGGCGGGGGAGCGGCGGTTTGCGGCGGCCAAAATGGCCGGTCTCCTGTCCATGCCCGGAATGTTTGTGGAAGGCTCTCCCTCCGAGATCGCCCTGGTCGAGAACCTGCAACGCCAGGACCTGACAGTCATCGAGGAGGCGGAGGCCCTGGGACGTCTGGTGGACAATATGAAATACACCCATGAGCAGGCGGCTGGCGTCATCGGCAAGAGCCGCCAGATGGTGACGGATATCATGTCTTTGACCCGCCTTCCCCAGGAGATTCGCGACGATTGCCGGAACAACCCCAAGTGTCCCCGGCAGATCCTCGTCGAGATCGCCCGGAAGAAGCAGGATCGGTCCATGATCAGCCTCTACAACAAGTATAAGGAGAGCGGCCTGACCATTGGCGAAATCCGCAAAGAGCGCCAGCCCCATGAACCGAAGACAGAACTGGAAATCGTCAAGGCCGCAGTCAAGAATCTGAACGCCATGAAGACCAAGATCTCAAGTCTTGAACTTGCCGCCTTGGATGGGGAGGAAAAGACCCGCCTCATCGGTGAAATTGACCAATTTAGCCAGGAATTAGAGGTCCGATTGAACGAGATAATTCCCTGGCTACAGCCAGCCCAATAGGCATGACGGTGCGGCTTGGCAGAAAATGAAAAACGGGGAACATTGTCGTCAGTTCATTAATTACATCAAATAGTTAATCTATGCCGGAGCTCCGGCATAGAATTTTGAGAGAGTGGCATGACTACTTTGGCGATTGAAATTATTATGCCGGTTGCAGAAAGTGTATCAGTAACAGATGATACACTGAGTGTTAATCTTAGTGATGGCAGAACCATTTTAGTTCCCACGGCCTGGTATCCTCGTCTGCTGTGTGCTAAACCGGATGAAAGAAACAAATGGCGGCTAATTGGAAGGGGTCACGGGATTCATTGGGAAGATATCGACGAGGACATCAGCATAGAAGGTCTATTGGTAGGAAAACAATCTGGGGAAAGCCAAGCATCATTTAAAAAATGGTTCGAGGCAAGACAAGCACGCAAAACACCCATTTGAACGAGACAATTTCCCTGTTGGAGCCGAGGAAATTGGCCTGATGGCGGGTCAGGAGGAAAATGAAAAACGGGGAACGCTGTCGTCAGTTCATTAATTACATCAAATAGTTAACCTATGCCGGAGCTCCGGCAAAGATTTTTGGACGGCGGGAAACGGTCACAAAAGTTCCATATGTTTCGATGTATCGACACAGCGTGAGCGCGCCTTTTGAGAGGTCAGGGAGAAAGTTTATAGCGAGAAATGGCCCGAAGATGAATGTTCTTGGAGATACGGGTGGGCCGGGGGAATTTACCCTGCTGTTGTCGGTAAATTAATGCCCAATACTGGTTTCTGTTGACATCGCAACCTATTCTATACATAGGTTATTTCGGTAAGTTATCCGCACTTAGCGGTTTAAAGATGCCGCTGTTAGGCGGCTTACTACGATGTTGGGCGTCAAAGGAGTAATTTATGGGGAGGCTGATTGCGGTAGTGCTGGCGTTAAGCGTGTGTGGCTGCACATTTTCGACAGTGGCATTTAAGTACTCGAGTTCGTCGCACATGGACTACCACCAAGCCATGGTTTCCATTGGCGCCTCGCCCGAGAAGCTGATGTACGATCTCTCGGAAGCATTTCGGCGCCAAGGAGCTGTTGTCCTAGAGCGAAAAAGGATCAACTTTCATCTGATCGAAACTGGAAGCGCCAAGGAGTGTTGGGCGGCCAACGCTCAAATTGCACAAGAAGAGTTTGCTACATATAGATCAAACAGCTTCACTGCATTTAAAGCTATTGATCGAAAAGGTCCATTCAGAGAGCGAGGTGTAGTTCCCGATTGCAAAATATTTGACGAAGTCTCAGACCCAGCAACAGAGTCATGGAAGATGCTGGTTGAATTTCCGCCACGTTCAGCCAATACAACCGTGTATCGCCCCACAATGAGCAATTTTTTCATTTTCGGTCAAAGCACATCGGTTCAAGGGCTGTCGATGTCGCAAACTGCGCAGAACGTTGGTATTTTGATTTCTACCCGCTTGCATATCTGGGCTTGGCGCTCCAAAGATGGTCCTACAAACGTTTACCTTGAGGGGCGTCCAATAAGCGGACAAATTGAAGCAGCTCCAGGGAACACTATTGGATGGTCATGGTGGCAATTGGCGAACGGTTTCGAAGAGCAAAATGTAGTCAAGTCATATGTTCTTCTTTTGGACGATTATGATCGGGCGCGACATCAAAAGTGACGCATAACAAATCACTTCAGTGGACTGGAAGAAGCGCGACGGCCTTACGGGCAAGGATTTTAGCCAGCCGCTGAGTTCAAACGTTAGGCAGGACCATAAATAGAAAAAGATGACGAACCTATTTAACACTTTGCAACGGCTAATAACGAGTTTTGTAGTAAGCGACATCATGATTTCCAAAGATCAAATTATCTCTGCTGAGAATGAGGACAAGGCACTACAACTGCTCAGTCAGAACCCACAATACGATGTGATACCATTACACAGCAAAGGTCATTTGGTAGGATTTCTTGAACGCGGCAACGTAAAACCCAAGAAGATTCAAATAAAGGATACAGTGAGTGCAGGGACTCCGATCCTCAAGATTGTTGTGTCTTTTTGTGACAGGCAGCACCTATTTGTCCTT
Source organism: Syntrophales bacterium (assembly GCA_041664405.1). Taxonomy (GTDB): domain Bacteria; phylum Desulfobacterota; class Syntrophia; order Syntrophales; family UBA8958; genus UBA8958. The sequence goes on along the minus strand of JBAYKV010000044.1, from coordinate 12,265 downwards.
GGTCAATGCGAGATTATCGGACTGATCCATTTTTCTGATCTGAACGACCCGGTGGTCAAGCTCCCATACTTCCTTCTCTTAGAGGGCTTGGAACGCAAGATTACTGACTCAATAAGGCAATCGGTTAACGAGCATGCTCTCCCACAAATCATTACTAACCCAAAGCGTTTGAGGGATATTAAGGAAAAGATGTCTGAGCTGCAAAACAAAAAGGCTGATCGTGATTTGGTAACCCTTTTATACTTCCGGGAAATCCTTGAATCAGCCCGTTACTTTGATAAACTGCAGCTTGAAACTTCGCAAATTGAGGATCTTTCATGCATTCGGAATCGCGTGGCTCACGCCGCGGCAGATGAATTGATCGAGTCGCAGCAAGACGTCCGCCGACTCAGCAGGGTTCACCGGATCTGCATGGACTTGCTATTTGAGAGCAGGAGTTCCCAACCAACAAATCCAGTGGACGGTTTGAAAAGAACCCGCCGCTGATAGTGAGCTAGCTTTGGAGATTACTGAATGTATATTATCATTACAGTCCTCGTGGTGATCAGCATGCTCTTTCTTTGGGTCGCCAAGAAGGGCCATGCGCGACGACGAAAAAAATCTGCTCTCAAGGCAGTAGTTTCTACTCCTCCTGACCCGTGGGCCCATTTTTCAATTGCTGAGCGGGATTTCTGCAAGAACAGCGAATGGGTCATACGACAGATTGACTTCCTCCGGCAAAAGAAACAGGTGCAAGTGCCTGCTAAACCGTTCATCTTCGAGCCGACGGACACCGTATATAATCTTCTCGCGTCAGGTCGCACGGTGGACCTTCAGAATTTTGTCGAACAGATATGTAATCACATCCATCTCAAACCGGTCCCTACTGTTGCGTACGACTGGGATTTAAAATTGGAGGGGAACACTGCCGGGCAAGTAAGACTCGATTCAGTGAAGCCGGAGATAAGCGTTCACCTGTCATACACAAGCCGGCCTCGTGAACTGGGTACCTTACTTGCACACGAGGTGACCCACCATTACTTGGATGCAGTTCATGTACGGTTACCTGACCAAGAGCAAAACGAAAAACTGACGGATTTGGCAGCAATGTTTTTGGGTTTGGGAAAACTCATGCTCAATGGAGCGGATGTGAGATATGATGCGGCGCGGGAAGTGCCGATGGAGAGCCCAATCAAGCTCGGTTATCTCCCGATGGCGGAACTTGCCTGTGCCTTTGACAAAATCTGCTGCCTAAACGGAATACAAACTTCTGAATGGACAAGATTTCTGTCCTCGGAAGCTGCGTATTACGTTCAAAGCCGAACCGCTGCACGAAAATCCAGTATGTCCCTTTTCCTCGACGCTAAGCTCCGTTATGAGAATGAGGTCGAACAGTTGAGAGTTTCACTACAGAGGATCAAGGCAGACTGCAGGGCATCAGTAGAGACGCTTGCCGTGAAGCAGGATTCCTTTCACAAACGGCTCTCGCGCATCAACGAGAATTGCCATTCGCTTCGAGTCAAGAAACGTGATGGCATTATATTCGTGCGGATGAACAACGAACAAACACGCTTCCGTGAATCATGCCAGACTGCACAGCGGTTGCTGAACGAGATCAATGCGCTGTGCTCCCTCGTAGCAGCTTACCCGAACGATGTCGCGAGGGTACACACACTTTCAACTTCCGGAGGCCACCTGCTTCAATTTGCAGATGCTGAATCAAGTCAGTTGCAGAACTATCTGAAAACGATGGGAAGATACGACAAAGGAAGCTAACAATCGCGAGACACGTAAGCAGGTTAGATCGCTGATGACCTAACCTGCGCTGGTCACTTGTGACCTTAGCTGTGTGAGATAATAACAACTGACCATGCAGGGAGATGATAACATGTTAACGATCCCATGCCAGTGTGGCGAAATCTTTCACGCCGAAGAACATCACGTGGGGCGGTTAATCAAATGCCAGAGTTGTGGTCAGATTCTCAGCATTGGAATTCAGCCACAGGCTGCGCAACGTTATGGCTTCGTCGAGGCACCAACGCGGACATGGCGCATGGTATTTCGAGAAAAATTCGTTAAGTTGTGGGAGACTGCAGCTCTTACATTATTATTCGTGGTTTCAGTATTGTTTCTATCTTTGATCTTATTCTTTTATGTGGATAAGAAACTGTCACCAGTCACGTATGTTCCTGTCCAGCAACCACAAGCAGAAGTGGCGTCCAAACCAATTGCAAAACCCAAAGCACCAGTTAAGCGCCTATCAAACGGATTTAACATTTGGATGCCACAAGAGGCATCGGGAAGGGGTACGCTGCGGGTTAATAATGGGACTAATTATGATGCTACAATTAGTCTTATAAACACAGAGACAAACACTACGTGTCGATTTATCTACATACGGGCACATGAGGTGGCCACCCTTAGTAAAATTGCACCATGTCAGGCTCGCCTTCTTTTCGCTCTCGGAACAAATTGGGACAGCAAAGCAGAGGAGTTTCTAGAGGATATCAGCTTTTCAATGTTTGAGAATTTATTTGAGTTCACAGAGGCCAAAACCGAAAACGGCGTACGATGGGCAACTTTTTCCGTTACACTTCATCCAGTACCAGAGGGTAAAGCCAAGACAAGGAAATTGTCGAAAGAAGAGTTTCAGAGACAACAAGGTCGACGCAAAAGTGGCTGACCAGCTAACCAGAATAAAGGGGACAGATTTATTAAGAGTATCTGGCTTGACATGGGAAAATTGGGACGTAACCCAATAAAAGGAGGATAAATGGGAAAGCAGCGCCTAACAAATCGCTTAAGACGGACGTGGCAAATAGAAGATGAAACAATTATTCCCCTATGATAGTACAAAAAATGGAGGATCAATGAAATGAATAGAGAGTTTAGCGTGATTATTGAAAAAGATGAGGATGGATACTTTGTGGCCTCCGTGCCCACGTTGAAAGGCTGCCATACACAGGCAAAATCTCTCGATGTCTTGATGAAAAGAGTGAAGGAGGCAATTGAGCTCTGTCTTGAAGTAGAGGACCCCATAGCCACCGAATTCGTAGGGGTTCAACGCATAGCAGTCAACTCATGAGTAGCCTTCCCGCTGTCACTGGCCAGCGCCTCATCAAGGCCCTGAGAAAAATAGGCTTCGAGGTGATTCGTAAAAAAGGCAGCCACAATTTTCTTCAGCATCCTGATGGCAGGTGTACCGTGGTGCCCGTACACAGTGGTGAAACAATCGGTCGAGGGCTTTTAGCTCAAATCATCCGGGATTGTGAAACATCCGTAGAAGAAATAAAAAAGCTTCTCTGAGCGAATAAGGCAGTACAGCCGACTCGTTACACTCGCGGCTGGGAATTCAGGGGACACCATACTCAATTATCTCTTGAACGCTGGGATGATTCAGTCTGGAATTAAGTATCGTGTCCCCTGAATTCCCGCAAGATAAGAATGCTGGGAAGGAGGAATTGCTATGGAAAACACATCCGGTCAGGGTAAGCAGGCCGTAATCCCCGCCGAATTGAAGGGCTGGAACTGGGGGGCCTTTCTGATGAATTGGGTCTGGGGCGTTTCCAACAAGACATACATCGCCCTGCTGACCTTTGTTCCCTTAATCGGCATGTTCATGCCCTTTGTCCTGGGATTCAAAGGAAACGCCTGGGCATGGAGAAATAAAAAGTGGGACAGCATCGAACATTTCCGGAGGGTGCAGAAGAAATGGGCCATGTGGGGCGTCATCATGCTCATTTTCTCCCTGGTGTTTTTGGCAGGTTCCATTTTCTTCCTATTCGAAGCACTAAAGAATTCGGAACCATACGTCATGGCTATCGATAAAGTCCAGGTAAACAGGGAGGTGCAGAACATCATCGGCGCCCCCATAAAGCCCGGCTGGTGGATGGTGGGAAATGTCGCCACCGAAGGGACGGGCGGAAAAGCCGAATTTTCCATCCCCGTGGAGGGATCAAAAAAGAAAGGCACTGTCTCTGTCAGGGCAACCAAAGAGATCAATAAATGGAAACTTGACCAGCTATACTTTCTCCCTGAGGGCGGCGGCGCGGCGGTTGATCTGCTGAAGATTCCGTTAAAAGCCCCGCAACCGACTCAACTGTCCCCCGGGCAGACCAGGCAACCTCCTCCGGAAGCGCCGCCCATAGATACGCCCCCCCCGGATAAAGAGGCCATGCAGTCCGGAAAAACAACCGCCACGCCGGGCGCCGTCGCCGGAAAGCCGGTAAAAGATACGGTAGCCGAAAAGAAGGCCACTCCTGCTGCCGCCCCGGTCGTTGCCGCAACAGTCCCGCAACCGGGAAAAGCAGCGGTAACCGAAAAGAAACCGGCTGTCACCGAGAGCGGTCCAAACCAGAAAAAACAGCAGACCGCAAGCAAGCCTAAGAAGAAATATGTAAAAAACCCGGCGCCTAAAAGGCAATCTCCTTATGAAAAAGCAATGGCAAAGAAGCAAACGCCGACCAATATGGGTCGCGCAGAGATCACCGCCGGTGATTATCCGGGGGCCATAAAGACCCTGTCCGCAGCCATTGCAAAAAATCCCCAGGAGAGCATCAACTACCGGCTCCGGGGTAACGCCTACGACAATCTCGGGAAACGGGAACAGGCCATCGCGGACTGGAAAAAGGCGGCGACCCTGGGAGATACGGTCATCCAGTCCTATTTAATTTTCCTGGAAGTCGAATGGCCATGAGGAGGAAACCTTCTTGACACCAAACCTGTTTTATGATCAGCAGAGAACACATAGCGTTCAGGCGCCCCGCGCAGGCGGGGTGAAAAGGGAAGGCGGTGCAAATCCGCCGCATGGAGGCCGATGCTGTAAGCCCCCCGACGCCGGTTTAAGGAAACCGGTTGTTGATGTTTTTCCGCAACGTCCCGGAGACAAACAAGGTCTGCGGGTAAAAAAGTCACTGACCTAAAGGGTTGGGAAGGCGAGCGGGAAAGGGGTAAGCCAGAAGACCTGCCTGATCGATGCAAAAGCGGCAACGCCCAGAGCCGCCGGGAATATGAAGATTTTCATGTTCCCGGCGGCTTTTTTATTTGCGGAAGGAAGAGAGAATGAAGCAGGTTTTACTACGAGGTATCAATATGTTGGACGTCATCGAAACGGACCGGCCGGAACTGCCGCCCCGTGGCGTCCTGGTCGCCATGCGGGCGGCGGCCCTCTGCCGCACCGATATCAAGATGATCCGCCAGGGCCACCGGGATCTCGTCCTGCCCCGCATTCCCGGCCACGAAGGGGTGGGCGAGGTCATTGCCAGCGACGCTCCCGCCCTGCCCCCGGGAACGATGGTCGCCGTCTATCCCGGCCATTGCTGCGGGATCTGTCCGGCCTGTCGGCAGGGGCAAACGGCACGGTGCCCGTCGCTGAGCATTTTCGGGTTCAACCGGGACGGTCTCTTCCGGACCATCGTCCCCTTTGACCGGGAGGAGCTTTCCTCCCTTCTTCACTATCCACCGGAGATGGACCCTTTGGCCGCCGTCCTGGCGGAACCCCTGGCCTGCTGCCTGTCGGCGCTCCGGAAATTTCCCGGCGTTAGGCGGGACAATGCCTTGGTCGTCGGGGCCGGGGCCGTGGGCTGCCTCTTTGCGGCCCTCCTCGTCTCCTCAGGCTGGCAGCGAGTCCTCATTGCCGACAGCGATCCGGCCAGACTCGGCGGCGAGATTCCGCCAGGGGTGGAAAAACTGCCATCGACAACTATGGAGCTTCCCGAAATACTTCTGAAAATAGGCCTTGCCGCTTCTCTCCGGTTGCTCATCCCGGCCTGTCCCGGCGGCCTCGACTGGCCCTTCTGGGAGGCGATGGCCCCGGGGGGAGGGGTATCCGTCTTTTCAGGCATGGAAGGGGCAGGAAAAAGAGAGATTGCCATGAACTGTCTCCACTATGGCGAACTGGTCCTGGCCGGTTCCTACGGCTGTAACCGCATCGATTTCGCCGACGCCCTGGGAATGCTGTCCCGTCAGGTTGTGGACGTCTCCTTCCTCCGCCCCGTTACCATCTCCCTTGAAAAAGTGATGGACGGAGTGGGACTTCTTGAGGAACGGCGGGCGAAAAAAGTAATCATCACAAGCTTTTAATAACGTGAAAGGAGTAATGACTATGGAAGAAAGAGAGCTGAAAGAATTCGCCGCCACCGTCACGGCAGTAATGGCGGGGGAAAATTTGAGCCGTGATGACTCCCGGGAGATGTTCCGCCGCGTCCTGGCGGGAGAACAACCGGATCTCGCCTGCGGGGCCTTCCTGGCGGCCCTGCGGATAAAGGGCGAGACGGCCGATGAGATCGTCGGCTGCTTTGAGTCTATTTATGAACATGACACCCGCCGGGTGACGGTTTCCGGCCGCGAGATTGTCGAGAACTGCGGAACAGGCATGGATTCCCTGAAGACCTTCAACATCAGCACCCTGGCCGCCATTGTGGCGGCAAGCCTCGGGGTATCCATGGCCCGTCACGGCGCCCGGGCCATCACCTCCCGCTGCGGTACGGTGGATCTTTGTGAAGCCTTGGGTGTCGATGTGGAATGCAGCGTCGATGTGGTATGCCAATCCATCGAGACCTGCGGCATCGGCCTCTTCAACGGCATGAGCCCCGAAGTCCACCCCGGCGGTCTGGGGCGGATACTTTCTCAGCTTCGCATCGGCACCACCTTCAACATCGCCGCCTCCCTTGCCAATCCCGCCCTCCCCGCCATCGGCGTAAGGGGCGTCGGCGCACCGGAGCAGATCGAGCCGACCCTGGAGGTAATGGCAAGGATCGGTTACCGGAAGGCGATTCTCTTTCACGGCTGGGCGGCAGACCGGGAACGGGGCATGGACGAACTGTCCACCCTCGGCCCCTCGCGGCTGGGAATCCTTGATGGAAAAGGAGGCCGCGAATTCATTGAGATCGAACCGGAGGACGTGGGGATCTCCCGGGGAAGTTACAATGAAATCATCCCCATGGCAGAGGTCCGGGATGAAGCCGTCGCGGCCGTGCGGGTCCTGGCGGGCAGGGGCAGGCAAGCCCGCATGGATATAGTGGGACTCAACGCCGGGGTCATCCTGTGGGCAGCGGGAAAGGCCGATTCCCTGGGCCGGGGCGTGCAGATGGCCCGGGAGGAAATCGCCTCGGCCCGACCCCTGCAAAAGCTCTCTGCCTGGGTGGGCCTTCAGAATCGTCACCCCGTCCAGGGCCTGGACAGGTTCTCAGAGCTTGCGGTTGCGGCGGGCATCCCTGGAAATCTGTTTTGAATCCTCTCAAAAGGACAATTATGTAATTATTATCAGCTAATATAAAGTCCTACGGAACGATGAAGCAAGCCACCTCAACGGGATTAATAACCCGGGCCGTCCTTTTTCGAGGTTGACTTTTAGCGATCCTTTCTTTACGAGTTTAGGCGATCATTTTCCCATCATAAAACCTATCCCGGAAAGTAAAGGCATCCTTATGAACAACAAGAGGGTTTCAAGTTTCATAGCCGGTCTGCTGACCTTCTGGAAACCGTCCCTCGGCCGGCGCATGACTATCGCCTTTACCGTTTTCGGTCTCCTGATCGGCTATTTGACCTTCATTACCCTGACCATGACTTTCACCAGAGATTTTGTCTCCTTCTCGGGAAGGATCATGGAGGAGCGCCTCCGGGCTATGACGCCGCCCGGAGGGGGAGACAGGCTAATGTCTCTTGTCAATGTGCAACGGGAGGATATTCAGGATACAATCCGCGTTGCGAAGAACTTATTTTTAAGACTCTATACCCTTTCCAGATTCAATCTTTACGTTCAGGGCGGGGCCGGAGAAAAATGGCGGGAGATCTATGTGGATACGGACAATGTCTTCCGCACCCGGGACGTCGATGACTCCGGGCTCGTCTCGGAATTGCAAAGGTGTCTGTACACGAAAACCATTTTGAAAGCCCACGATGTTTTCTGGGGCAGGCAGGACACGATTACCTTTATGAGCGATATCACCCGGCCGGGGGATCGTCATCGCTATGTCCTCAATCTGCAAGTCAATCGCCTGGGAATTGTGACGCTTTTCAACCGGAATGTTTACAAAATTATGGCCTTCGGTTTGCTGCTCCTCCTGGTATCCCACCTCCTGGGTCATTTTTTCAGCGCCTTCCTGGCGAGGCCGATCATCTCCCTCTCCCGGGAGGCCGAGGCTATGGCGGCCGGGGACTTTGACCGAGTGTTTCATACCCGGGAGAAGAATGAGATCGGCGCCCTTGCCGAAGCACTGAATTCGCTGGTCGCCAGGGTCAGGACCGACATCAGGGAACGGGAGGAACTCCTGCTGGGGACCCTGCTGGCCCTGACCCGTTCCGTCGATGCGAAATCACATTGGACGGCAGGCCACAGCGAACGGGTCACCGATTATGCGGCACAGCTGGCCGTGGCATTGCATATGGACGAAAAAACGAGCAAAGAGCTCAAGATTGCCGCTGTCCTCCATGACATCGGAAAGATCGCCGTTCCGGGGCGAATCCTGGATAAAGAGGGATGTTTATCGGAGGAGGAATACGACTTAGCCAAACAACACCCCCAAACGGGGGCGGACATCATTGCCGACATCCCGGCCTATGAGGGAGTGCGTCCGGCCATCCTGTATCATCACGAGCACTGGGACGGCGGGGGTTATCCGGAAGGTCTCAAAGGGGAAGACATTCCCTTCATGGCACGGATTCTTACCATTGCCGATGTCTACGACGCCCTGCGGGAAGACAGGCCCTACCGGAAGGGGTTGGGCCAGAATGAAATACTGGCCTATTTCGAGGCGGAGACGGGAAAGATCTTCGACCCGGAGCTGGCGGATGTCTTTATTCGATCTATGCTGTCAAAATTATGGGAGGATGGACAATGAAAGGAACTATCGGCCTTGCCTTTTTCAGTCTTTTTTTTCTTTGTGCCTGCACCGGTACCCGGTCGGCTGATTCGGGTGCTCAAAACGGACGTCTCCGTCCCTGCCCGGATCGCCCCAACTGTGTCTCTTCCCAAAGCACAGATCCAAGACATGCTATCCGTCCCCTGTCCTATCAGGGAACCCCGCTTGAGGCCTCCGAGCGCCTGCTGAAGTTGCTTGGATCCATGCCCAGAGTTAAGGTAGTAACGGCCACGCCGGACTACATCCATGCCGAGTTCGCATCCCGGGTTTTCCGTTTCGTCGATGACGTGGAATTTGCCTTTGACGGCGCCGACAAGAACATCCAGATCCGTTCCGCCTCCCGTCTGGGCTACTCCGATTTCGGCGTCAACCGTAAGCGCGTCGAAACCATCAGGGAAGCCTTTGAAAAGGCTAAATAAAAAGATGACATTCGCGTATGGCTCTGGCGGGGGCGCAACCATTTTCTCTTGCGAGCCCAAAAAACTCATGAGTCTAAAGGAGAACAGCCCTATACTTCGATAAATGGCAATAACTATTATGAATACCGACACACCCGTACACACTCTTCCCGCCAACCTCCGCGGCCATGAGCTTCTCGACGACCCGCTATATAATAAGGGAACGGCCTTCACCGAGAAGGAGCGTGACAAGCTGGGCCTGCGTGGCCTCCTGCCACCGCATGTTGATTCGATTCAGGAACAGTTGGTGCGGACCTACGACGCTTTTCAGGACATGGAGACCGACCTCCATAAGCATATCAACCTGCGCCAGCTCCAGGATACAAACGAGGTGCTTTTCTACCGGCTCCTCTCCGAGCACATCGAGGAGATGTTGCCCATCGTCTACACCCCGACGGTCGGCCTGGGCTGCCAGCGCTTCAGCCACATCTACCGCCGGCCGCGGGGACTGTTCATCGCCTACCCCAACCGCGACCGCATCCGCCAGATGCTCGCCAACCGGCCGCACCGCGATGTGGATGTAATCGTCGTCACGGACGGCGAGCGCATCCTAGGCATCGGCGACCAGGGAGTCGGCGGCATGGGCATCCCCATTGGCAAGCTCTCGCTCTACACGCTCATCGGCGGTATCCATCCCAGCCGCACCCTTCCCATCATCATCGATGTCGGCACCAACAACCAGGAGCTCCTCAACGATCCCATGTACATGGGTTGGCGCCACGAACGCATCACGGGCGACAAATACTACAGTTTCATCGACCGGTTCGTGGAGGCCGTAAAGGCCGACCTGCCCTCGGCGTGCCTGCAGTGGGAGGATTTCGCCACACCGCACGCACGCCCCCTCCTGCAAAAGTACCGGGACAAATTGCTGACCTTCAATGATGACATCCAGGGCACCGCCGCCGTCGTGCTCGGCGCGATCATAGGCGCGATCAATGTTACCGGCCAGTCGTTTAAGGACCAGCAGATTGTCTTTCTCGGTGCCGGTTCGGCGGGCATTGGCGTGGCAGACTACCTGCGAGTGGCGCTGGTAGAGCGCGGTCTGAGCGAGGCCGAGGCAAGAGCCCGCTTCTTCATCATCGACAGGGACGGCCTGCTGCACAGCAACCGCAAGGATCTCGTTCCCGAACAGGTCGTCTACGCCCAGTCATGGGACAAGGTCTCCGGCTGGCCCAAGACAATGAACGGCACCATTGGTCTGGCCGATGTCATCGGCCAGACCAACGCCACCGTGCTCATCGGCCTGTCCACCGTAACCGGCGCTTTCAGCGAATCCATAGTCCGCGCCATGGCCGCCAACGTGGACCGCCCCATCGTCTTCCCGCTGTCGAATCCCACCAGCAACTCCGAGGCGAAGGCAGAGGACCTCATGCGCTGGACCGACGGCCGAGCGCTGGTTGCAAGCGGTTCGCCCTTCGCCCCTGTCGAATGCAACGGACGGGAAATCCCCATCGCCCAGTGCAACAACGTCTACATTTTCCCGGCCATCGGCCTGGCCCTGTCCGCCTGCCAGGCCACGCGCATAACAGACGTCATGATGATCGCCGCTGCCCAGGAACTCGGGAAAAATTCCCCGGCCATCAAGGACCCCAACGGTTCACTGCTTCCTGCCCTCAAAGATGTACGAGAGGTTGCGGCAAAGATCGCCGTGGCCGTTGGCATGCAGGCCGTCAAGGACGGCGTGGCTCCGCGGGCTTGCGAGGACGAACTCCGCCGGCGCGTCGCCCGGCTGCAGTGGAAGCCGGAATATCCGGTTTATTGAAGAGTCCACTATCGTCCCCTAATTTCCCATTTGAGCGAGGATGGACAGGGCCACTTCTTTGGCCGTCGGCCCCACATCCAGGGTAGGGCCGACACAGGAGGGACACCCGTAGGAACAGGGGCAACTGCGCAGCAACTGCCCGACGCCATGGAGAAGATCCAGGTGCTGTTCGTAGAGGAGGGCGGAAAAACCGATGCCTCCCGGGTAGGCGTCAAAGAGAAAGATGGTTGGGTCAAAGGCGTCGATTCGTGAGTTCTCCCCGGCGGCGTCATAATTGGCGATGGCTCGCGGCTCCTTCCCTTTCTTTACAAACCACTCCCCGCTCTTGTCGCCGATGGCCCGATCGAGATCATGAAGATCGGACATCAGGCGCATGGCGGCCAGATGGTGTAGGCTGTAAGCCAGCCCCGAAAGGCCGTCGATGATTTCGGCCTGGTTGTAGGGAAGGGCCGCCAGCAGGTCTTTGGGAATCGTCAACCAGTAACTGGTGGTGTGCATGTCCTTCTCGGGAAGGGAGACGTCGCCGTAGCCGAGATTTTCCGACGTATAGAACCTGATCTTCTTGAAGCCGACAACCTTGCGGACGACCTGCACCTCCCCGTGCTCAACAATGACCTGGTGAAACCGCTTGCTGTCGAAGGAGTCGATCACCCGGACATTCGTGTAGGTCATGGCATCGGTATAATAACCGACCTCGACGCGATGGACATAGGCCGTCTTTCTTTCCAGATCGAGTTTATCCACATGGTACTGCTGGGATTCGACCATGTAGATGGCGTCGTCATGGACGGTGGTAAAGGCGCTGTCCCAGTCCACCTCGGCAATGACCCGGTGCTGGCCCGCATCCGAGGTATCGACGACAACGACATTTTCCGGGTTGATGCTGCGCAGGCTGACCTCATCGGCAGGGTAGCTTTCCGCCATCCAGTGCCAGCGCCCCTCGACTTGGTGGAGGACCCCCTTTTCCTCGAGATAGCCGAGGAGTTCTTCCAGGTTTTCCTTGCCAAATCGTTCCCCTTTCTCAAAGGGCAGCTCAAAGGCGGCGCTCTTGAGGTGGTGCAGAAGGATAAGGAGGTTATCCGGGTTGATCCGGCAGTGCTCGGGGGAGCGGGAAAAGAAATAGTCGGGGTGCTCGACGATGAACTGGTCCATGGGGCTGCTGCGGGCAATAAGGAGGGCCAGGCTGTGACCCATCCGGCGTCCGG
>JBAYKV010000043.1:0-17764 GCA_041664405.1 Syntrophales bacterium | reverse complement strand
GTGAAGATTGCCGCCATCGGCCCCATAACCGCCGCTGCCGTGAATAAGGCCGGTCTGAAAGTGGACATTATGCAGGAAACCTATACCATCGAAGGGCTGGTGGCCGGACTACAGGATTTCTTCGCCAGACAGGTAAAACTCTCATGACGGCAATACGGTTTCTGGCGGCCCTATGTTGAGCAGGTTATTTATCGCTTTCTCGATTGCGGCGACCTGCACCATGGCTTTGCACGTGTGAAATGTAAGGGCTGCGGCCATTAATACTTGCTGGCATTTTCCTGCAAGCGTCGCCACTTTTGCCCCTCATGCCATAAGAAACGGGTAGTGGAATTATGAACATTAAGCCGCGCTTTCAAGGGGCTCAAGATGCTCCTTGCCAAAGGGAAGATTACCCAGGAAATGATTGCCATGCTCTCGAAATGGCGTCACTACGGCTACTACAGCAACTTCTCGCGGGGGAAACGGCAGAAGGAAGGTAACGGCGATGCTATCCCCTGTATCCTCGAATCGCAGGGGGATGCAAAGACCTTCCGGCGGGAATGGGTGGGGAGGGAGAAGAGCGTCTCTTCCGTGAAGGAGGCCGTCGACATCCTGACGGTCTCGGGCCGGACAAAGGGCATGTCTGCGGGAAGAAGGAAAAAGGCCCGTCAATCCTTATCCAGGGTGCGAATGCCCGTCCGTATAGAACAAATCTCTTGAAGTTGTATGATAAGGCAAGGCAGTGAAAAAAGAGGTTGCAAAAGTGTTTTATTACACATCCCTTTCCCCATCAACTACCCGATACCCCTATTTTATGGTCAGTTTGCATTGACATACAACCGCGTTTCCCCAATATTCCATTATCGTGGAAGCAAGTTCCTATCAATTCCTTAATGGACGTTGCCGTAAACCCCGCTTTGCTCTGGAAGTGCCTTATTCTTCTTCGATTTCGTCACATCTTTTAGCTGTGTTGTCGGCTTTTTCTTTTTCTCCCGTTCTTTCGATTTTGTGACGACAACCTTATCATGTTGTGCCGGCCCTTTGGGGATGAGGCCCTCCGGATCATCGTCTTCATAGGCGGTCGTAAAGATCTTCCAATCCTGACCGGTTCTTGCCTTCTTGTATGCGGCCTGGTAGGCGGCAAGCCAGGCCGCTTGCTCGGCCTTGTCCATGGTGATCGGCTGTCGGCGAAAGGATTTGGCGGAATATATTACGGCATCCACATCCACAAGATAAGGCTCTATCTTACCCCTGATTCTCTTGACGGCTTTGCTTGCAACTTGATCCCCGTTGTTGGCGGCAACGGCGGACCACCATAGCGCTTTGATGAGGTTTATCTGTTTTACACCAATGCCTAGCTCATAACATATGGCCAAGCTAGTTTGGGCGATCGCATCACCTCGCAGTGCCGCCTTTTGGTACAAAGCAGAACTTTTAGCATTATCTTGTACTACTCCTTTTTTAAATGGATAAATACTGGCTAGATTGACCTGGGCAGTGGCGTTGCCCTTATCCGCCGCCCTACGATATAAAACAACGGCTTGGGTATAATCTTGCTCGATTCCGTAACCATGGTAGTACATGTAACCTAAATTGTTGAGGGCAGCGTCGTTATCCATATCCGCCGCCTTACGATATAGAGCGAAAGCTTGAGCATAATCTTGTTTCACACCTTGTCCATCTTGGTACATGCGGCCCAAATTGTTGAGGGCAAGGGCGTTACCTTTATCCGCCGCCTTACGATATAAAACAAGGGCTTGGGCATAATCTTGTCCTACAAAATGGCCATCATGATACATGGAACCCAAATTGTTGAGAGCCATGTCATTATCTTTATCCGCCGCCTCACGATATAGAGCGAAAGCTTGAGCATAATCTTGTTTCACACCTTGGCCAAATTCGTACATCATCCCCAAATTGCTGAGGGCAAAGATGAAACCCTTATCCGCTGCCTTACGGAATAAAACAAAGGCTTGGGGATGATTTTGTTCTACACCATCGCCAAATTCGTACATCATCCCCAAATTATTGGAAGCACCAGCACTGCCCTTATCCGAGGCCTTATGATATAAAGCGAGGGCTTGGGCATAATCTTGTTTCACGCCTTTGCCATAATGATACATCGTTCCCAAATTGTTCAGAGCCGTGTCATTACCTTTATCCGCCGCCTTACGATATAGAGCGAATGCTTCGGTATAATCTTGTTTCACACCTTGGCCATTGTGGTACATCATCCCTAAATTGTTTAGGGCAATGTCGATGCCTTTATCCGCCGCCTTACGATATAAAGCAAGGGCTTGGGCATAATCTTGTTTCACGCCAAGGCCCTCTTGGTACATCGTTCCCAAATTATTGAGGGCAAAGGCGTTACCTTTATCCGCTGCCTTAAGGTAAAACGCAAGGGCTTGGGCATAATCTTGTTTCACGCCAAGGCCCTCTTGGTACATCATTCCCAAATTATTGAGGGCAGAGTCGTTACCTTTATCCGCCGCCTTACGATATAAAGCAAGGGCTTGGGCATAATCTTGTTTCACCCCGTTGCCTTTTTCGTACATTTGGGCCATTTTGTTCAAGGCGACCACGTTGCCCTTATCTGCTGCCTCCTGATATAGATTGAAGGCCTTGCTATAATCTTGTATTACGCCTTGGCCATGTTGGTATATATCACCCAATTCGTTCAGGGCAAAGGCATCACCTTGTTTCGCTCGGGTGTGGAGCGATGCCTCCGCAGCCGCCCGGTCGTTCACTAATTGTGCACTGTGCCCTCCGCAACTATTGATAGTGACGACGACAAGAACAACAACCAACCATACGGTTATTCCCCCTAATGCTTTCAGTCTCATGCGGATCGCTCCTCCAAGAGACCCCATTGTTTCCGAGGGTGCGACGGCATCGTCCCGGCACAACTGATCATATTTCCTCCCAGACAATAGAATATACAATATTTTCGTAACCTTATTATGGTCATCAGCGGCCTCAATCGATCATTGCGTTGCACCTTGCAGAAATTCACCGTCGCCTATGCTGTTGCCTTCTTCACTCCCCATCACTATGGTGCCGAGAAGAGCGCCTCTTTAAGTTCTCGTGCGCTGGAAAAGCGCGCCTCTCCGTTTTTCCAGACGCAAGTACGGAGAGCAAAGTTGATTCTTTCGTTTGTGATCCGATCCTGATCTGTAAGACTTATTGCCTGATAATCATGTTTAGTGAAATCGATAGCCTTACCGCGGAGCATTTCATAGAACGTGACACCGAGGGAATATAGATCGTCCATCTTATCGGTATGGTAGAAATCTTCCCGTTGTCGGGATGAGGCATAGGGATCCGTACCACCAACGGTGCGTCCATAGGTTGTCAGCCTGTCATTATCATCCCCATTTAAACGGGCGATGCCAAAATCGGCGATTACGACCTTTGACGGCGAAACCTTATCATTGATGAGGAGATTTGCCGGTTTGAGGTCCCGGTGAAGAACATTCTTATCATGAAAGTATTGGACCGCATCGAGCAGTTGTTCCCCCAATTGCTTGAATGTTGCGTAATCTAATCCCCCGCGCCTACGATAAATGTAATCCCCTATAGAGCCTGCCGGGAAATAATCCGTGACAATGAAGGGGCGACTATCTCGTAATGTCCCGTACTCATGTCCACGAATCACATGGTCGTGTTGCAAGATGCTGCATACGATCTCCCCTTCTCTGGCAAAGCGCTGCGGCAATGACGGCTCTGTACGATTTTTCATGAGTTTGATGCAAACCGGGGTGCTATCACGACGACGTATTCCTCGAAAAATGTAACTCATGCCGCCGTCGCCTGTGATTCCGGAAAAGGCCACTTCGTATTTTGCGATAAACGCATCCAGGCCATGCGCGATTCCACCATAGCGGATACACAGGTCATCTGCGATCCAAGTCAGATCAGAATCAGGCTCAACCGCTGCTGACAAGTTCGCGAGGTATATATTTTTTATTTTTGTGAGTTCCCATTTGATCGTTGTATCTTGGCAGGGAACCCCGTTAATGATGGCATTAAGCATAGATGCGTTTAATTTTTCCGGATGGGTCTTCAGAACGGCCGCAGCAGCCATTCGATCCGCTATTGCCGCATCGGCGGTCTGGATAATCGCCACCATGAGTCGCAGATCCGAAGCGACATCAGCGGCAACGGGCGGCAATGGCGAGGATGACGCGGGCAGGACGGGTGCATGGGCAGACGGTAAGGGCTCGGCATCAGATACCGCCGCACCGGTCGGCTCGGCGTTTCCGCAAGAATAACAATTGAGGACTTTCGTGATGAAAGTCCGAATTTCACTCGCCGTCAGGTTGATCTTCTTAGATCTCAGCTTGTCGATCAGTTCGGGGACCTTATCCAGGCCGTACAGATGGAACCACGACGTGGTCTTAGGATCGAACCCCTTCAAATCGATCCCACCAATCAAACGGGGAGCGATAACGACTGCAGCCGCTACATGACTGAAATCTGCTTGTGATGCCTTCTGCTGATCGAGAAAATTGTATCTATGCTCACTCAAGTATCCCATCAGGCCGAAACGATAGTTTTTTACCTGTTGGTAAGGGTTCTGTTTATTGCCCCCAACCTTGTCGCCGTCCACCATTTGCCATGGTCCGTTTTCCGTGGGCGTAAACGACACATTACATTGTTTCAGTTCGATGACGACGATGGCGTTTGCCTTGAAAACAGCCAAATCGATATCGCACCCGCCACAACTGAAGTTGAATATAGCAAATATTTGCTGATTTGCATCCGCTGCATATCGATCCGTCAACGACTGGATCAGGATCTGCTGGGCCTGTATCTCATGGGTATACTCAAAGTTACCTCCCTGCCAGAATTCAACCGCCATGATTGCCGGACCTACCTTTCCTGTATTTGAATAACGCAACCCGAGGAGACATTACTCTAAAATAGTTCATGCAACCGATAAGAAACACTTCATCAAAACACAAAGATCAAGTCCAGAAGCGGCTCGCGACATGCCGGTTAAATTTGGGGAATTCCATAATCCCGAAGATCAACTATTACCGAGACCAAATGGCCAGACGAAAACCGATATGGTTATAGCTGGCTATTTGCCTTTCATAGCCCTGGAACGTAGTCTGGAGTTGCGCAGGGGTACTGGGCCATCCCCCACCGCGCAGAACACGGTATTGGTATTTATTGTGAGGATTGTTCCGAGGTCGAAAGCTATCGGCGCACCACTCCCAAACGTTCCCCGTCATGTCGAAAATGCCCAACTCATTGGCCGCGTAACGACCCACCGGCGCGGTAAACACCTCCCCGTCGTCGTAGCCGTTCCAGATCTTATCAACTTTGGGGTATTTCCGTTTCAGGCTTTCGTCGGCGATATTGCCCGAAGGGGCGCCGTTGCCCCAGGCATACTGGTAGGCCTTTCCCCCACTCCGGGCCGCATACTCCCACTCCGCACCCGTTGGGAGGCGATAGACGAAATTGTCCTGCCTGCTCTTCCACTTGGCGAACGCCTGGGCGTCGTTCCAGGAAACGCAAACGACGGGGTGATCATCCGTCTGAGAAAATCCCGGATTCTTCCAATTGGCATCTCGGTCCTTGTCCCACTTCATGCCATCATAGGTTAAGCAGCCATCATGTTCTTCCGCATCCGTCCGGTAGCTTCTGTCTTCTACGAAGCGACGGAACTGGCCGACGGTTACCTCCTTTTTCCCTAGATAATAATTTCCAACGCGCTCCTCGTAGAGGGGTTGTTTCTCCACCCCGTGGCTATCGCCCCATGCGCCACCCATTTGAAAACTCCCGCCTTTGACGTAGATGAAATCCCTTTCTAGCGTAGAAGCGGGCGCAGGCAGGGTCGCATTTGCTTGGAGTGCCAACGAAGGCGCAGGTTTGCTCTCGTTAGGCGATGATGAGTACGTCATTTTGTAAAAGGGCTTAAGAAACACGTCTTGCCCCTTCTTACCCAACCACTGAACACCATGAATGCCGTCAAAGACGCTAAATACAATGATAATGAAGACCAAAAACAATCCTATAGAAATAGCAATCTTGAGGGGTATAGGCCGCAACTTCTTCCCGCAAATTTGGCAATATGTAAACCTTGATGCGTTGTGTGGATGATTGCATCCTGGATTTCTGCATGTGATAGACGTTCTATTAGCCACGTTTTTCCCCATTTGCCTGAAGCCATATCACTCTTTATGTGTTTTTCTGGCTCTGGTCTTCTTTCCGGACGCCTTACTTTTGTCTGCTCCCAACAAGGCCCGGTCGCTTGCCGCCACAGCCTCCGGCCGCGGAAGGAGGAGATCCTTCAACAATATTTTCGCCTCTCCCAAACTTTCACCTATGGCCTTTTTCACCCTTTCAGACAGCCGTTCTTCCCGTAGCTTCCTGATTCGCAGCTCCAGCTCCTTCGGCAGAGGCATCAATTCTTCCGATGGTGGGATGGGTTCTTCCATCTGCCGTGCACCCTCAGCATAGGCAGGGACTATCCGTGTAAGGAAAAAAGAAAATCCGTCCGCCCGTTCACGGCATTTCTCACAGTCCTGTAGATGCGATCGGGTTTCTTCCGTTTCCTTTCCTTCAAAAATTGCAATGAAATCGATTTCATTACATCTCATATGGTTTCTCCTTAGCAAACCAAGTCTTTCAGGTCACGAATATCTCTAAATCGCACAAGTTTTTTTATGCAATCCGTTACAGACTTGTAGGTATTTTTTTGCGTCATCCCCAATATCTTGGACAGTTCCTTCATATTGCCATAATATCCCTCGGCATCCTTCAAAAATTCCGGAAGGATGCGGGCGCACTTACCACCCATGCGCGCAATGGTCGCATAAACAATCTGATGGATCTCCTTGGCAAGGAGGAATTCCATCTGCTGTGGGAGGCTCACACCGCTATGCTGTCCCGCAGGGGATAAGCCATCCTCAGGGGCATCCTTTGGAAGGAGATCTGTTTCGGTGACAACGAGCGGTTGTCTCGGCTTGTTTCTTTTTTGTGGACCACCAGCGCCTGTAGAGCGTTTGCCGGCAGGACAACTTTGCTCCTCATCATCCACTGGGAGCGGCCCTTTGTTAGGTATAACGACGGTTCCTTTCTTCAACTCGTTCAGCCCCCGCCACGTGCTACGTCTCTTGATGAACGCAAAGAATACATTTTTATTCTCTATTTTTTTAAGTCCTCCATCAAGCAGTTCGCAGACAACATCCTGTGTCAGGTCCTGTGAATTCATGATGGCCGGGAACTTCTTCCGGTAGAATCGAAGAATCTCGTTGTAGACGTACTGCCAGGCGCCGCCATCGCCATCAAGACACATATCGCATACATCCGCCGGCCTCATTTTCCCATAGTCCAAGTTCTTTGTCATACCCGGCCTTTCCTTGCGAGCACACCGCCTGTTGTTAAATAACGTTTCCACTTCTGTTTGAGAAGCGTGTAATTGAGTTCGTAATGCGCCATTACGTTGGTGATACTGTCTTGACCGAACAATCGTATCATACTGCCGATTTCTTGCTCGCCATATCTGTTTACAAGGTACGCCGCGACGGCGGCGACTTGTCCATAGGCAAGCAGACGTTCTCTCGCCCGTGTGCGTGGAGGCAGTGGCGTCTCCAGGACTTCCAATGGCAATATGCTATCCGTCAGCAGGGCCATTTGCAGGGTGTTCCGATACGCTTCGGGGAGGTTTTGGGAAAGATGAACCGCCAACCCCTCGTCCAACCAGTAGGGACACTTTCCCCCGCTCATCTCACAAACCGCCAGATGGATCAGTTCGTGTGTCAGCAAGACATACAAGCCGTTCTGCCGCCCGTCATCACGTGTTGAAACGATATGCACCTGCCGCCCATCGAAGATACCCGCAATCCAGTCGGCATGCTTGCTGTAGTCATGACCGACCTGTCGAAGTTCCTCCAGTGAATCGTGTAAAAAGATGTCCACGTTCTCCAGGACATGTTGATAGCGATTGGACAGGATATGTTGTGTCCGGCAGATGGTGCGAAATACCTGCGCGACATCGAGGCCCTTGATATGACAACGGACGGTTATATTCCCCTTGGTAATCCAGCCGGTATCATCCTCGCCGCTCATGACTTGAAAGACCTGCTCGACGTCGAAATCCTTGATGTGACAATGGACAGTTACACCCCCCATGCTAAGATTGGCATTGTCATCCTCGCCGATATAGGAAGAGGGGTTCTCTTCACGGAATATCGATTTGAGCTTTTCTAAAACATAAGGTTCCATTTTTACTCAGGCTCGCGGCCCGACCATGCGGGCAAGGTCATTCGTGATTTCAGACAAAGTTACCAGGTCCATTGCATCTGCTACTATTCCGTCATGATTGAACACATTTGGGGCACGCAAGTGAACATTATTATCGATTATTGTAAGTCCCGTTGTTTGTTTAAAGCCTGCAATTTGATCATTGAAAACACTGGATAAGGCACCATCAATAATATTCTGGCGTGTGAGAGATTCAATTGGCTTAATCAGTGGTATAATGAGTAGATCCTTCAGAGTCTTCTTTAAATCCTCTTTAACAAACCAATCCGTATTATCTACGGAGTCGCTTGTTGCTACCAGCGTCACGAAGTTGTTGTTATCATATTTTAGACATGCTGATAGCGTTAGCGATGTTATCCTTATGTTGTCTTTGGTCAATATGTCTTTGGGCATATCTAATGGAAGATCCCTCAGTATAATATCCCTCGCAGAAATAACATATATCCATTTCGTATCATTGCTTATTTGCTCATTGTTTGGCATGTCCCTTGGCAGACCGGACTTCGAGACATCCACTCTCTTGGATCCCAACGGAAGGGATGGCAGGACCGAAGAGTTTCTTTTGAAGGGTGACCATGGCTGATGCGGGATATGGAAGCGTCTGGCGATCAATGGTTCTGGCAAACTAAGTTCCTGTTGCTTGCCACAGTAACCACAGAATGTGACGTGGCTACTGATCATGGCGTTACATCTACACTTCACGCCCACTTGGGAGAAGCAGCAGATCGTTCCGCTTTCCACGTCTTTTCCACATGTAGCACACCGCCATGTCATTTTCCGTATCCTTCCTTTATAGCGTAATATCACGTAAAATCGCTGTATAATCTTAGTACCCTTATCATTTCTGCGATAATATGGCAAGGATCTCATACTCCAAATCGCCGTTATTGGCAATCCACGCCTATACTGTTGACTGAACGGTCCCTTTCTTGTGGGTAGGGTTTTTACTGATTGAGGGCCTCCGCCATGATTGCCATACCCACCGGTGCGGCAACCAAGCTGCCGAATCCCTCATGTTCCGCCACCACGGCAACAGCCACCCTGGGCTTCTCCACCGGGGCAAAGCCGATGAACCATGAGTGGGGGAGGCCATTCTGCTTGCCCACCTCTGCCGTTCCCGTCTTTCCTCCGACACGGACCCTCTGTGCGCGGGTCGTTACCGGCGCTATCGTATGAACGCCATTTTCTAAATAAATACCGGCCACATGTCGTCCCGTTCCCTGTGTCATCACGGTCTCCATAATGTTCTTCAACGTTCTCGCCGAAGACGCTCCCATGGCCCGGCGTAGGACCTCCGGTTTTGCTTCAAAAATAATTGCTCCGCGAGACGTACGAATCGTCTTCACGAGTTGCGTCTGCATGACAACCCCATCGTTGGCGATTGTCTCGGCAACGATGGCCATTTGCAGTGGTGTTGCGTCAATGATAGTTTGCCCAATTGCCCCTTGGGCGATAAGCTTCGGATTCTGTTGGAAATCCAATGCTGTGAACCTACGGCTATCGTTTGAATTCATCTGTTTGCGATACGCCTGGCTTTCGACAGTTCCGTAATCCATAGGACCCAAGTTTGGCAAGAGCGGCAGACGGGAATTAAAACCCAGCCGCTCCGCCATGGCCAAAACCGCCGGCCCCATAACGACGCCTATGTCACTAAAGTAGATATTGCAGGACTCCCGCAATCCTTTTGCAAGGTCGGTATGGCCATGGACAGTAAGGCAGGAAATACTGAATTTCCGTTCGTTGCGCCCACCGCAATGAACGGTATGGAGAAATGGCTGCTTCTTCCCTTGCCTCTCAAGCCAGGCGGCGGCCACAACGGTCTTGAATGCCGACCCAGGCGGATAACGGAATGCGAAGGCCCGGTTCTCGAAGGGGGCGTTCCTGCTGTCCCGCCCCGCCTTGAGCCATTTGTCTGCATTTTGCTCCGCCGGGTCGAATGCCGGAAGACTTACGGCTACCAAGATATCTCCAGTCTTGATATCCAGGACAACGACAGCGCCCCGCCTTCCCGCCATCAATTCGTAGGCCTTCCTTTGCAGGCGGCTATCCAGGGTCAGGGTTACGCTGTCTCCTTCCACTCGCTTACGGAAGGGATCTTCGGTCTTGCCATAGATGGGCTCGTGCCGCTCACCGTTAAGGTATGGGTACAGTATTTTCTCCAAGTTCCTCCTTCCGTAGGCCGGATGATCATAGCCAATGACCGGCAGGAAGATTGGCCCGAACGGATATACACGCCCGACCACCCGATTTTTCTCGTTCAAGCTGCTTTTCGCCAGAATTTCACCATTACGATCAAGAATCATTCCCCGAACAACGATTTTCTCCACGGTATTTGCCGGTCCGGCGATGGACGCTGCCCGCTTGTCGTAGGCAATCAGATTACCATCGCGATGGAGCAAGCGGATGTGCTTTCTGACTCGATTTTCCGTGGCCTTTGACAGCCTACAGTTTGCAAGCCTGACCTCATCGGCGGTAATAGTTCCCTCCGCATTGATATTAAAAACCCCTTTTTGAATCAGCTCCCGCATCAGCGTCACAAATTTTACATCCGTATAACGTTGGGCAAGATAGGCCTCGCGGTTCAAAATCATTTTTTCCGTGAGAAAGTAGGCCGCGACGATGAAGCATAATCCCAAACTGCCGGCAACGATCCAAAGGCGTCTGTTCACGATTGTACCTCCTGGGACAACATAAGAACGATACAGACCATAAGAAAACCTACCACCATGGAACTGCCGCCCCAACTGATAAAAGGCAATGTGATACCCGTCGGAGGGAGAAAATTCAAATTCACACCAATAATAACAATGGCTTGAGTTGCCATAATAACGCCTATCCCGAAGACAATGGTTTTCTTGTACGCATTGTCCAACTTTGCCGCGATGGAGAAGCAGCGTTGAACAAGGATAGCATAGGCGGCCAGTACGGTAATGCCACCGATCCATCCCATCTCCTGGCAGATGACGACAAAATTGAAGTCGGATTGAACTACGGGGATACGAAAGGCGTTCCCGTAGCCGATACCTGTGCCCAGCCAGCCACCCTCAGCAATAGCCCATAGCGTTCTGACCGTCACCTCGCTGTTTGCTATGGGGTCCAGCAAGATATCTACACGGTGGCGGACAATAGTTGAAGGGTAACCTGTATAATAGGCGGCAACAACGGCGGCCAGTGTTAAAATCATGATGGAAAACGTCACGAGATGGCGGCCGCCGGCAATGAAGAACACTGAAAGAAAAAGAATAAACAGGAGTGCCATTGGGCCAATATCGCCTTGCACGATAAGTAAAAGAATCGATACAAGCCAAGCGGCAAGAAGGGGCCACGCATAACGGAACCAGAGACGCCAGCGGTTTGTCCGATGGATGTCGATTCCGATGCCGCGATCGTAGATGTAGCCGGCCAGAAAAAAAATCGCAAGGATCTTGACTGCTTCCACCGTTTGAAAGCCACCTAGCCAAAGACGCCTGCCGTTCACTTTCTCGCCAAACATCATAGTGGCTAACAGCCAAACCATTGCAAGCACGACCCATCGGTAGCTTGTGGATGACAGGTGTGGGAAAAACCGCTGACGGCTCATGATCCACAGGCCAAACACCGAGACAATGACGGCATTTCGAATGTGTAGAAAATGCCAATAACCTAGGGGCATGAAAGATAACTTTTCATGCATGGCCCTTGTGAAGGAAGACGTCTTTGCCAATTCGGGTGAGAGACGAAGAAGTATAATCAATCCAATGCCTGACAGGATGACCATCACGGGAAGAAGATAGGGATCGGCAGTTGGCGCCCAAACCCGCAAGGCAATGTGCAATAATATAAAGACCGATACGAGACCGGCGGCGCAAAACACATTAGCAAAGACCATCACGGAACTGCTGTTCGAAGCATGAGTCGGCCCGCCATACCCAACTTGGTTTGCCTGTACCAAAAATATCCCAAAAACCATGAGCAACAAGGCCTTCAGAAGATGTTGGAGTTCAATGGTCCGATTTTCCCTAGCATCTCTCATGATGGTTCGCCTCCGTATAGTGTTTTTGTCTTTACCTTTTGCGTGATTTACAAACTCCGGACACGTAGCCTATCCGATGCGTCACGACTGGCCTGCTTGAATTTTTCCATGAATTGGCTTACCTCCTTGGCACCGCCCGCCACGGATGCCTTCATCTGATTCGATGCCGTCAATGCGTCCTCAAGACAAATTCGCAGGTGGCGATCGTAAACGGGGCTATTGGTCTGTTGCGGATGGTTGCCGTGTGGACAAGCCGCAATCTTGTGACCCAGCAATGTGATTTCACTTTCATTCTCTCTAATCGCGCGCACCTCCTTCGCCTGACCCTTTTCAGCCAATGTCTCCCGTACCGCCGACAAATTAGATGATATAAGGATGATTTTACTCATCAAATCTTTTTTATTCATTTCTTCGGCTTGCATCGTTTTTCGCTTGTTCCGGGTACGTGATACATATAGGAGTAAGAGAACCGACAGCATCACCATGATACCGATGGCACCCCAGAACATGCGTCCCCGCCATGGTGATACGGAGATGACGATGTGATCGCGCGTGAGAAGAACCTCACCGCTTTCAACATCCACCAATTTGAGGTGCAGGTGAATTTTATAGGATAGGATGCCTGTTTCAGATTTTTCTACTTTGCCAATGACCAGTCCCTGAACGCCTTTAATTTTCCCATGCTGAACACGAGTTTTCTCATCGATAATGTCTCGGAATTGCAATCCCTGTTCTTTGAGAATCGTATCAAAATATTCTCTTTCAATGACTGAAAGAGTTCCTGTGCTTTGGAGTGCTGTCTCAATTGCACGCCTCACGGAACCATCATCGTTTACAAGATCCATAACGGCAACCCGATTGATGGATTTCACTGTTGAAAAATCCTTGGCAACCTTTACGCGCAACATCTTCATCGCATCGTCATTTCCCGAAGCCACGGATAATGTCGAACACAAGATCAGCACGGTCATGCTGGCCAGCATGGTCAGGATAAGTTTTTTTTTCATAGATTGTCTCCTTGTCTATTACCGCAGGGAAGTAGCCACATAGTATTTGCCTGTCCTGAGGTGGGGCAGCTTTTTCATTGTCTCAGCTGCGAGTGTTGCTGACAGCTTCTGCAGTGCATCGCGACACGCCTGCCCTTCGTCGCCGCCAAAGCCTTTGATCTGTTTTGTTACGACAAGCGGAGACGTCCTCGAACTTGCCCTGTAAATCGTTACGTATCCCTCCGCCCAGGCGGAGTAAATCTCCCCTGTTTTCTGGCTGTATCGTGACGACGTAGAACTGACAATAATGTAATCCGTCAAGAGGTAGCGGCCAAGATCTTCTATAGCCTTCCGTTGCCCTTGTCGGGCTGCCTTGTCATAGGCGTTAACGCGCCGATTTCGGATAGTGTCGCAATCGATCATGACCAATTTATTCTTGCCGAGATACCTTCGTAACTCCCTCTTCATCAGGGAAAATTCGGGTTGTCTGCCACCCATCATTTCCTTTGCGTTAATGTGGATGAAGCGGTGGCGATTGAGGAGATCATTGGTGATGAGTCCCTCTCTGTCCCGTTGTGGCTTGGTGTAAATTTTTACATGATACACCCCATTGACAAGTTTTTCCGACACGACTTCAACAGGAGCGTATGGATTTTCCTGTTTCCGTTCTTGGACAGCAAGAATGCGATGTCGGTCCCGCATCAACATATCCACATGTACTCGACCGGAAATCTGCTTCAGAAACGCATGGCCTATTGCCATAGAGATGGCTGCATTGTGGCATTCCGCAACTTTCCGCCCGGTGGGGCAGGGCGCCTGTCCCTCTGCCACGGCATCCTTCATGCTGACCTTCGCAAACGCCGCGGGAGTCGAGCACTGAATTGCAGGCCACGAAAGGCAGAACCAGAAAACGACTGCAACAAGCCAATAACATTTTGAATTTCCCGTATGTCTCACGTGTTCATTCCTCATCTGTTCACCTATGTTTTGTTATATTCTAGACAAGTGAGAACCCGAATTTTCTACATATAAGTATTGCCTACGAGAAGTTGACCGCCGGGGGCACGGGGGCAATATCATGCGACGCCAAATAATCGTTCAATGATGATGATGGAGACATTGTCTGGGGCACCGCCGTCAAGTGTCATTTGAATCAATATTTTGCACTTCCCTTCAAGAGTTCCATCGCTTTGGAGAACGTGCAAAATGTTGTCGAAAGAAAGAACTTGGAGCAGGCCATCGGAACAGATCATGAAAACATCGCCATTTTGAATATCCACTGGGAATATGTCCGGTATAATACATGGACAGGCACCGATGGCGCGCGTTAAAACATGGCCTAAAGACGGTGAGAGACAGGGTATTACACCATTCGGAGACGCATCCAGACGCTCTTGAAGCATCGTATGGTCCTTTGTCAACTTTTCCAGATTATCCATACGCAATCTGAGAATGCAGCTGTCTCCGATATGACCAATCCAGGCGCTGTCATTGTCTAGCCATAGAAGCGATACGGTCGTTCCCATGACCTCATCCGGTTGGATATGCACCCTTGCATATTCACGGATTGCCTCATTCGCATGATTAAAGGCCCCTTGGAGAATGCCATAGTAATACCCGCTATCAGGCCTCTCGATGTGGTCCATGTTATGAACGGAAAAAATGTGCCGATTTATCTCTGTGACAGCGGTATCACTGGCAATTTCTCCGCAAATATGTCCCCCCATGCCATCTGCAACAATAAAGAGTCCAAGTTGTCTGTTCATGAGGACGGTATCCTCGTTGTCGCTTCTCCGTTTTCCTATTTCTGTAGCGCCGCATACCTTAATCATGCTGCAGCACCATTCTTGCCTTGTGATATGCCAACCCTATAATCTCCCAATGCAATACCCGCCGAATTGTCGATCGTCAGGACGTGCCTCTCGCCACCTGCGGTTGCAGCAAAAATATACTGCCCGTTCCGGTACGACAACATGCCGATGTCAAGTGGCAGGGCATGGCAATGTTTCAGAACGATATCGCAGTCGTCCGTTCTCCCCACCCGATATGTTTTCTTTTTCCAGGGTATTTTAAGGTAAGGTACTTGCCGGTGCGTGACGACGATATACAATGGTTCACTTTTTGTATTTGCCTCCGATAAGGCATCTCCTTGGGCGCATCGCCAATAGAGGAACAGGACATATACAAAAGCAAGTACGACAAATACAGCATTCAGCCACTTCAGGAGTCCCAGGGGTAGCATGTTAGGCCACCTGAATTGCAATATTCCCGGCCTTAATGGTGTCACCTTGACTCAATGCAATGACATCATGAACAGCCAGTTTCGTATTATTCACATAGGTACCGTTTTTGCTTGGCCAATCTTGAATGGTCGCCGATTCATTCTGTACGCGGATCCTAAAATGCAGGCGCGATACCGTGAGGTCATTTTGCGTGATACTATAATCAACTGTATTGCCCCGTCCGAATGAATGTTCACCACTGGGAATACTCAGTACTTTTGATGTGTTGCCGCCGTCATTGATATTCAACTTTAGCATTACATCTAACTTCGTTTCTGGGTCTTCGATCAAGACCGTTCCCTTGCATTGTGCCTTCGGCGGTCGTTCGTCGTCTTTACCATTCAGGTCAGGCCTTACAGGAAGCTTTTCCGTGCCGCTCACAGCTGCTGCCACCTTTTGGTAACTTGCCGAATCGGCTCTTGATTTGGTAAATCTCGTCTCCACCAGGATTTCCCCTGATTTTAGAGCACAATCCTCCGCTAATTCAACACCTATCGAAGAGGGAACAATAGAAAATCCCTTTTTTTCAATCCTCTTGTTCATGGATGATTTCAGATCAATGATAAAGATTTCAAGGAGCGGCTTCAGTCTCTCGAAATCTTGCGTACTCAAAGAAACGATATAGTGATCGGGGACATACTTGCTTCCCAAAGTCACCGCCATCTTTCCCTTCGTCATGCACGAAAGGACTTCTTTCTCAATTTGATTCGGTTGAAGGCCACGAGGTCCGGAGATCTCCTTCCATTTTTTAAGAATCGACATTTTGAACGACATGCTTAATCTCCTTTCTGCACGTTTGATTGATATAGACACATGACTAAAATATTTTTATGCGCCAATCAAAATTGAGCCAGCGACATCAATGAGAATAAAGTTTCAGCGACTCAATCAGGAATCGAAGTTGATGCAAATCCATCAACAATAAATCACGGGATGGTCGAATTTTTGGTTTCATGCGCTATATTATCTGCTTTCATCCTTCACCACCTCACATCATCCCAAAATACGAACAGCAGCTATTCTGAACCTAAATTTCTTATGTCCAATGGTAATTACGTCTCCATCGTCGAGGGGGGCCGTACCTGCCATCTTCCTATCGTTAATTCTTATTCCGTTCCTGCTGTCAAAATCCGTTATGACATACCGACTGCCAGCATATTGAATCATGCAATGGATGCTGGATACAGTCGCATCTGAAATGTGGAAATCACAAGTCGGGTCTCTTCCCAATATTACCCCGCCTTCAATTATGTCATATCGTGCCTCTGAATCGTGATCCTCCAGCCAAGCCTTGGCTGTACTATATTTACTGCTCCTACGAACCTCAAATTCCTTCCGAATATTATCATCTTGGATGAACGATATCTTCAACTGTGCTTGAAGACGATACTCCTTCTCCGATATCCATTTCGTTAACTGATCCACAAGCCAAAGTGTCAAGAAACAGCACATCGCTTCGCTGTAGTGAACACGCCTCATGGCGATGTCATACTCTGCAAAAACATAGTGACTCCAACGATACTTTTCAATCGCTGCCTTTAATGCAGATAGGATTTGAACCTGATCCACCATCTCTCACATCCTCTTTAATGGTAAATGAAATCAATCCCGCCTATCGTCATGTTTGGGATTGAAATCACCTTGAAGGGTAAGACAAATTGAAGGCTCATTTTTCTACATTTTTTTTACCGAGAAGATAAAAGACAGGTGGGTTGTGATGGTGATGACCATTTCCCTCTACGCTCAGGGGGGAATACGGCAATCTGCACGCTGTTGGTTGGGAGCGCCTTTGTATGGGATAAAATGAGGATACTGTCGCGAAAGGACGGGCCAAGAATATGGTTGTCTATGTGAAAAATGCCGGGTGCCAAAATGGCTTCCCCGAATATAACGCTCCAAAATTACATTGGAATACCTGCTACTGGTCCGTCTGTTTTGTCCATATGAGACAACGAAAGGATGGTCTGCAGAACTGATCCTTTCGCTGTAAGTTCGTCCGTCCGTATCGGCTTCCTGCTGTCGCCGAGGATCATGCCCACATCGCCTCCACTCTCATTGCCCACGGCAAAGATCCCCCCAAACCCCCGCCGCCGTCGCTCCTCGTCGTTGGCCCGGTCGTCGGCCTCCGGGAGACATTGAACTGGTTTGAAAGCAGGCCCCTCTTCGGGAAGGGCGTCGTCATTACCAGACCGGAAGCCCAGGCGGAATTCTTCGCCGCCCTCCTCCATGAG
>JBAYKV010000042.1:0-17981 GCA_041664405.1 Syntrophales bacterium | reverse complement strand
GCAGATTGCGTCTCATTCAGCTCCTTCATGAATTCCTCCAGCATCATAATTTTGAAGAGGGGATAAAGTGGATTGCTTCGATACATGTTCATCGCCGTCCGGTGAATCTCCTCGCTATAACTCGCACTGCAATCCTCGATAATATAGGCCCGGAAGTCATTTGACAGAGCATCCAGGGCAGAGCTCAGCACGCACCAGTGGGAGTTGATGCCTGTAAGGACTACGGTATCTACATTGAACAGGCGCAGGGTCTGATCAACATCGGTCTTGAAGAACGTGCTGAATCTGCGCTTGTGGCTGTAAATATCTTTGTCGGTATGAGACAGCCCATGGTATAAATCGGCGCCTTTGGTTCCCCGGATGGAATGCTCTCTCATCTTTCCTTTAAAGATAAAATCGCCGTGCATGAAACTATCCATGGAAAAAATAACGGGGATATCCTTGCTTCGGGCGATATCCGTCAGACGATTGATATTGGGGACAATCGCTTTCGCAAAAGGCGTCACGGGATTCCGGTGTTCTCCAGAAAAGGAGTCTTCAAGCATGTCAATCACAATAATGGCTGGATTCATTTTGTCCCTCCCGATTTTCGTACTTTATCAATAAACGTGTCCCCTTCTTCTCCATGCAAAGCCCGTATGACATGAACGGTATGGGCATGGGCAACTTTCCTGCCGGCCTCATCGAATATATCGGCTTCAAGAATGGCCGTGTGGCGCCCTCTATGCACGACCCACCCTATTGCTTTCAATATCCCCTCTTCCACTGGCATGATATAATACACGTTGAGGCTCTGCGTGGCAATGGATTCGTTCTCTTTGATGACCGTCACGAGCGACAGACTGCAGGCCGAATCAGCCAGTGAAGCGATTGCACCCCCGTGCGCTCTCCCGTAAACGCTCTTGTGGCTCTCCTTCATCTCCATTGTCATCACACTGCCCCGCTCTGAAAATTCGACCAGTTTAATCCCCAGATGCTGGTAGTAGGGAGATGCATTCATGGCATCCTTTATCTTATCAAATGCCATTTTATGTCCCTTCAAACTCATTTTTCAAACCTCCAATATGCGTCACTGTAAAAAAAACGCATTGCAGTGTTTCGCATTTGTGTTTTAGAATACATACATATAGTAATTCTGGTTATGATACAATAAACAGGTTAAACAATTCAAGTTGTTATTCCATCTGCGGTCAAAATCATCTTGACACACAAAATCTTTCTTCATATACTCTCACCGCGAAAAAGGAAGTTCCTATCACTCAAAATCGGGATGCATGCTATAAAATATAAAGGGGAATAACCATGATTCTGCCAAGCAACGGAAAAATCACCGATGAACTTTACGCCATCGGCATTCCGGAATTTCCCGCATATCTTCTAATGGGCGAAGAACCAGTCCTTTTCGATGCCGGCATGACCTTTATGGGCCCCCTGTATCTTGAGGACCTGAAAAAACACCTGGGCGATGCAAACAGGCTCCGCTTCAATTTTCTCACCCACTCCCATTTTGATCACTGCGGGGCGACGCCTTATCTGAAAAAAAAGATCGGCAGCCTACAGCTGGGCGCCCATCGCCTCGCTGCCGCCACCTTCAAGAAACCTAACGTTATTGAGCTCATTCGGAGTTTAAGTGTTTACTATGAAAAAAAGCACGCCGGGCGGATCGGCCTGGAGGATGTTGTCTTCGCTACCCTGAACGTCGAAATCGTGCTGGAAGATAAGATGGAAATCAACATGGGAAAAGGTCTGGAGGTCAGAGTGATCGCCACGCCTGGCCATACAAGGGATTCCCTATCTTTTTACATTCCCCGATACAAAGCGCTCATTACAGGCGAATCCGTCGGCGTCTTCGACAAGAACATGACCATACATCCCGAGTTTTCATCAAGTTACAGGGACTACGATGCCTCCCTGGAAAAGCTTGCGTCTCTTGATCTGAACATCCTCATGATGAGTCATTATTTTGTTCTGACCGGCGCAGACGCCAGGGACTATATAACGAAATCCATTGCGAAGACAATTATTTTCAGAAAACGAATCGAAGATTATCTTGATACTGACAATGGAGATCGGGAAGCCGTGGTGCGCAGAATTTTCCGGGAGGACTTCGAAGCCACCGGGGCGATTCTGCAACTGGACAGGCCCTACCTGATCAACCTCGCGGCCAAGGTCAAGGCCGTGGCCGAGAACAAGTAAGGAACAAGACCGTGAGTTTAATGAGGTCGGTTGTCAATAGTGGACACCGAATATTTCATGTCGCCAGTCGTTTTTCATAGAATCATCGGGCAAAACCACACATTGATGTGTCCGAAGAGGAAACAGAAAGACAAATAAGGACGTAGCTATGACTACTCGTTGGAATAACACGCGAGCAAATGTGACCTCAAATTGTCTTTTTTGTTTCTTATGCCCAACTTCGATCTAATTTTGTTTCTATGAAATTCAACCCCCCTGACCGAAATATTTAAGATATCAGCAATTTCCTTACTAGATTTTCCATCCTTTAAAAGGCTTGCGACCAAAACCTCTTTTTGGGTCAACTGCAGGTGCTTTGTGGACAGCTTACGCAGGAATGGAGAGACGATATCCGTAAGATTGGACTCCGCCAAGGACGCATACTTCAATGCCATAGCATCCATCCGATGTTTCTTCATCTGGCGAAGGCACGGCATAATCAATTCGTTGATGTTATTCACGACATTTTCTTCAATTTCTGATTTATCCACCTCTCTTCTTTTCAATATTATGTTCAAGGCAATATTGGTTTCTTCAAGATTTTGCGTTTTCAGTTCGAGTTCTTGCGTTCTCTGTTGTAAGGCGTCCTGTGTTTTTTTTTGCTCCGTAATGTTTTCATACGTCACAATAAGCGATTTTTTCTTTAAATGCTCACCAATTCTGACAGCCTTGACACGGCATAAAATTTCTCTGCCATCCTTATGTTTGTATACATACTCTGATTCATCATAAACTCTTGATTTTTCAAGAGTGCCATAAGCCATACGTCCCATGTCTATATAATCCCTGTCGGAACGAAATAGCATTCTCGTCATATTTCCAATCAACTCTTCGGGTTTCCATCCAAAAACTGATTCCACTGCATTGTTCACAAATATGATCTTACGATTCTCCAAATACATGATTGCATGTGGAGTTGCATCCAATATGGATGACCTTAGCTCATCGAACTCTTCAATCTTTCTTCTTGCCTCACTCAGTTCCGTTATATCCATATTGCTTCCGAGAACCGCGGGCCTTCCTTTATAAACAATGCTTGTAACTGTTTCCAATATCCACCGGATTCCCCCTTTTCTATTTAACGCTCTATACAAATACGGGGTCGTCCTTTTGCCACTTAACATCTCCCAGGCAAACTTACTCACAGTCTTCCTGTCATCAATATGAACAATGGTATGCGCTTTCCGACCTATGAGTTCTTTCGGTTGACAACCAATTATTGACATTGCATAATGGTTCAGGTATTGAAATTTTCCATCCTGGAGCACATATACGCCAGCAAAAGTCCCTTCTGCCAGGGACCTATAAAGCGCCTCGCTCTCAAGCAACTTCGATTCTATCCTCCTAAGCTCACTGATATTTTCATAGGTTACAACCACTTTCTTGTTTATGAGGCTAAAGCCAATTCTTGCGGCGCTTAACCTGCAGATAATAACACTGCCATTCTTATGCTTACACGGATACTCAGATTTTATGACTATGCGCTCATTTTCAAGGGCCGGGTAGAGCTCCGCGCCGACCTTTTTATATTCCTTCTCTGTGGGGTACAGAATCCTTGTCGACTGGCCGATCAACTCTTCGGGTTTCCATCCGAAAACTCTCTCCACGGCACAATTGGCGAAAATGATCTTTCGGTTCTCTATCCCAAATGTTGCGTGAGGTACGGCGTCTAGAATGGACAGCGCAAGATCACTAATTATCGAAGCAGCCAATTTTTTAAGTTTCCCTCTATAACAAATAATTATGGTGCTACTTGGTCCATCCTGATGGCGCGGATTCTATCAACGTAAAAAAATTGTTGTCAAGTTATATTTATTTCCCAATCAACTCCAACCCCTGAAATGATCCTTCACCTCTGAAGACCGATGTTTTATGGAGAAATTCCAAGGGGGCGTTAGGGTCTGCCATCCCCTTGGATGTGTTGTCTCACCTGGATTTTCTCCGGTCTATGCGCTGAATAGGGGTTCTCTTTTCTCCACAAAGGCTGTAATACCCTCTTCGGCATCCGCCGTCTTCCCAACGCGACTCATGCCCCTTCGTTCAAGCTCAAGCTGCTGTTCCAACAATCCCATCATGGACCTGTTGAGATTTTCTTTTACAACCGCAAAAGCGGTTGCCGGACCTCGGGAAAGTTTCAATGCCAAATCCATTGCAACTTTTTCCAACTCCGCGTCATCGACAACTTGATGGACCAGTCCCAGGTCCAATGCCTTTTTCGCATCGAATGTTGGGTCCAGGAAGGCCAGTTCCGTGGCTTTCCCAAAGCCAATCAACAAGGGAATCGTCATGGACCAAGCCCCATCGGGCGCCAAGCCTATGGAGGTATAAGCTTGCTTGAATTTTGCCGATGAAGCGCTGATTCTCAGATCACAGGCAGCGGCCATGCTCAATCCACCGCCGGCAGCCACACCGTTGATGGCAGCAATAACCGGTTTGGGAATTTGTCTGATCCCCACCGTGACATTATGCAACAGCTCCACCAATTGCCTGATAGCCTCCCCTTTGTCTTTGGCGTTGCCGAACATGGCGACATCTCCACCTGAGCAAAAAGCTTTTCCTACTCCTGTGATAACTATCGCGCGGATATCTCGATCATCCTTGCAGATCTCAAGCGCTCTTGCGAGGTTGCCCGTTAATTCACAATCCAGGGCATTAAATTCGTTTGGCCTGTTGAGCTTGATGACAGCTGTCTTTTCTTTCTTCTCGAAAATCATCTTTGTGAATGGCATCCCAATCCCCCTTTAATGGTTTTAATTTTTGCCGCTTAGCATATCCGTCTATATCAATTCAAAATAAAAAAGAGAGTTAAAAGATCGAAACAATGATTGCGAACATAAAACCACTACAAGAAAAAAACTGTCATTCAAGTGAATATGAACTCGCAATTACATGTGTTGCTAAAGCTACTGGAAGCAGAATATATGGGAAACCGGTTAGGCCATATACCCCAATAAGGAGAAGAAAACATGCAAACTATTACTGAGATGTTGGAAAGCAACGCTAGGTATGAGCCGGACAGGATCGGTGTCATCTTTGAAGAGCAACGAATGACATACAAAGAGCTTAACAAAGAAATCAACAAACTGGCGAATGGTTTAGTCCGAATGGGCTTAAAGAGGGGAGAAGTCGTCATGACGCTTATCCCTAACTCGATCCGGTTTATCATCACCCATTTTGCACTCATCAGAACAGGTGTTACGGTCATTCCTCTCAATGTTATGTACACCCCCCACGAGATCACTTACATCGGGCAGGATAGCGGAGCAAGTACGATTGTTGCGAATGCCGATCTTTGGGCAGGCAACGTGTCCGTCAAGGCCGCCCTTCCGGCCCTTAAAAATGTAATTATTTCCAAAGGCCAGGCGGGCAAAGGCGAGATTACCCTTGATTCCCTGGTCACCAACATTGAGACCGCTCCGGCGGTTGCTTCGGAACTCGACGACATTGTAAGCGTCATTTACACTTCCGGAACAACGGGCCGTCCTAAAGGCGCTACGCAAACACACCGTTCCATTCTTTCCAACGTCATGGGCTGCTGTACCCGCAACAAATTCACACGTGAGGACCATCTGGTCTGCGGCCTGCCAATGTACAACAATTTTGCCCTAAGCGTGGTCATTATGTCCGCTTTTTATACGGCTGCAACGCTCGTGGCCGTTGACCGGTTCGATGCCCGAAAGGTCCTGGACGCCATCAAGGAACATGGCGGCACCTATTTTGGAGGTACGCCCACGATGTACTCCTATTTTCTCCATGAGTACAAAGAGGGTCATGACGATGTCTCGACACTTCGCGCGGTGAACTCTGGCGGCGCCCATTGTGCGGGCGAAATCATCCGACAGGTAGAAAAAACCTTCGGCGCCACGCATATGGAGGGATATGGACAGACGGAGGGGTGCGGTTTCACGACGCTCAATCCTTATGTGGGTGTGCGAAAAGAGAATTCTGCCGGTACTCCCATTTCCAACTGCCTTCTCAAAATAGTCGATGACGACGACAATGAATTACCTGTCGGCAAGACGGGTGAAATTACTATTAAGGGTGACTGCTTCTCCATCCACGGATACCTAAACAGGCCGGAGGTCAACGCCGATGTTTACCGGGGTGGGTGGTTTCACTCGGGTGATCTTGGATACTTGGATAAAGACGGTTATCTTTACGTCGTGGACCGCAAACAGGATCTGATCATCACGGGTGGGCAGAACATCTACCCCGCAGAGGTCGAGGAAGAACTCTACACCCATCCCAAGGTGGCGCTTGCTGCTGTAATAGGTATCCCTGACACGGATAAGGGCGAGCTTGCCAAGGCGTACATCGTGTTGAAAAAAGGCCAAACAGCCACGGGAAAGGAGATCATCGATTACGTCCGCACCCGCATCGCCAAGTTCAAAGCCCCGCGTTTGGTCGAATTCGTCGAATCTCTCCCCCAGGGGCCCACGGGCAAGATCCTTAAACGCGAATTAAGGGAAATCTTGAAAAAGAAACAGGATGTATAAAGAGCCCCTGTAAGCAAGCGCGAAAGCAGTTATCAGATTCATATAATGAGACAAAAGAAAGGAAAGATAAAAAATGGATCCACAAATGTTAAGCGTTATCGGCATATTCGTTGGGCTGGCAACCCTTGTTACCTTGGCGTTGCGGGGATGGAGCATTATCATCATTGCTCCCATTGCCGCAGTGATCGTCCTCTTGTTCTCCCAGGTTGATCTTCTCAAAGGATTGAACGAATCCTACATGAAAGGTTTTGCATCCTTTGCCATGAAGTTCTTCCTTCTGTTTCTCATGGGCACCATTTTCGGCAAGGTGATGGAAGACAGCGGCGCGGCCAAAAAAATTGCTGCTTTCATCCTGCGGCTGACCGGTAAGACCAACGAGTTGCATGTGGCCATGGCCATTGTGGCCGTATGCGCCCTGCTGGCCTACGGAGGAGTCAGCGTGTTCGTGACCCTCTTTGTGATTGTACCGATCGCCCGACCCCTTTTCAAGGAAATGGATCTGACGTGGCACCTTTTCCCGGGAATTTATTTCTTCGGGATCGCCACCTTCGTCATGAGCATGCTTCCGGGCACGCCGCAGATCCAGAATATCATTCCGACTAAGTATCTCGGAACCACCGCCATGGCCGCGCCGGCCCTGGGCCTGATAGCCTCGGCCATGATCATCACTCTCAATTATTTCGTTCTGGGCTGGATGATCAAGAAATCCAAAGCCAAAGGCGAAGGGTATGAAGGATCAGACCCCCAAGCCGTAAAATCCTCTTCTATGCCGATTGAAGATGAAAAGAACCTCCCGAACATCTGGCTTGCTTTCCTTCCTTCCTTCGTGCTCATTATCTTGTTGAACGTGTTGAAGGCTGATATTATATGGGCTCTTCTCGGCGGCGTCGCGGTGGGGATGGTCGTTTTCCACAAGCAGCTTCCCGATAAGTTGAAGACCCTGACCATCGGCGGATCCAACTCCGCCATCCCGCTGATCAACACCTGCGCCGATGTCGGTTTCGGCACGGTCGTCGGCGCTGTTCTCGGGTTCAAATTGATCTCTGGAGCCCTCATGAGCATCCCCGGCACGCCGCTGATCTCTCTTTCCCTCGCCACGCAATTTATGTGCGGCGTCACCGGCTCCGCATCGGGAGGCCTTGGAATTGCCATGGAACTCTTTGCCAAACAGTACCTGGCCATGGGAATCAATCCCGAAGTGATCCACCGGGTAGCCAGCCTCGCCACAGCCGGGCTGGATGTCATGCCCCATAACGGAGCGGTCATCACGGCCCTCGCGGTGGTTGGCCTAACCCACAAGGAGGCTTACAAGCCGATTTTTATTCTGGCCTTACTGACGCCGATTATAACCAATGTGATTTCCGTCATAATCGCCACGTTCCTTTATTGATCGGCATAAATCACTACCTCTGGTAAGGGATGACCAGGGTCATGAAGTTTTAGGCATCAGAGGATCTCGAAGAGCGCCGGTCGAAACGACCGGCGCTCTTTTTAGAGATGGTCTTTTATGCATTTGCATTGACAAGGCCCTTTTTATTTTGTACTTAGAACGCCGGAGACATTGAGATGCCGCTGAATATCATTGTTTGCATTAAACAGGTTCCTGATCCGGAACATTTTGATAAGATCACCCTCGATCCCTCCACGGGAACCATTCGCAGGATCGGGGTTCCGGTGATAACGAACCCGCTTGACCGCCATGCCCTGGAAGAAGCCATACGCATCAGAGAGAAATACGGCGGCTCCATCACTGCCGTTACCATGGGTCCTCCCCAGGCTCGCAAGAGCCTCGATGATGCCCTTGCCATGGGTGCGGACCGGGGCGCGCTTCTCTGCGATCAGGTCTTCGCCGGTGCGGATACGCTGGCAACAGCGTGTATTTTGTCGGCGGGCATTCGTTTTCTCGGTCCTTTCGATCTCATCCTATGCGGCAATGAAACCGCCGACGGAGCGACAGGGCAGGTTCCGGCCCAACTTGCGGAGATGCTGGGAATCCCCCATGTGACCTATGCGCGAAAAATTGACATGATAGGTAGCGACAGGGCGCTTGTTGAGAGAACGGTTGAGGGCGGTTTTCTAAGGGTTGAGGTGGTCCTTCCTGCGGTGATTGCGGTTCTCAAGACGATTAACGTTTACCGCCTTCCCACTGTCCTGGGAATCATGGAAGCTGCGGGAAAAGAGGTTCTTGACTTGGGCTGTTTCTCCTGTGAATCCATGGGGGTTGATTCCGGCGAGATGGGATCGCGGGGATCGCCCACGCGCTTCGCGGGTATCACTGAATCTGCGCAGCTCCGCAAGGCGGAGATGATCTCGGGAGAGCCGAGAGAAATAGCGGCCAGGCTAATAAAAGAATTGCATCGTATGGATGCGCTGTAAACGAAGGGGTTGTCATGGGAGATGTAATCGTCTGGGCCGAACACCGGGACGGCAAGCTTGTTCCCGTATCGCTAGAATTGATGGGCAAGGCCCAGGAACTAGCCGGACGGATTGAGGGTTCCGTTGCGGCCATCCTCATCGGCCATCGATGCGGCCATCTGGCCGAGACATTGATCCATTATGGTGCATCCAGGGTTTTCCTCCTGGATGATGCCCGCTTGGCCTTATACCAGAGCGATCTTTACCCCAGGCTCATGGCCCAAGTACTGGAGGACCTCTCACCGGAGATCGTGCTCCTGGGCGGCACATCCATCGGAGCGGATATTGCGCCAAGGGTCGCGGCAAAATTAAAGACTGGTCTTACTGCCCACTGTGTCAATCTTTACATAGATAATATCGAAGGTATGAACCAGCTCATCCAGGTGGTACCGGGATGGAGCGGTAACATGCTTATCAAGATCATCTGTCCCGAGAGGCGGCCCCAGATAGCCACCGTGCGTCCTGGCGTCCTGGACATGGGAACAGCAGATGCATCGCGGACAGGCGAGATCGTATTCATCAAGCCGGAATTTACAGACCGGGATATTAGGGCGAATACAGTCGAATTCGTCCGCGAGGAATCCGAAGTCGGTTACATCACGGAAGCCGAAATTATTGTATCGGGCGGTTTTGGGCTTGAGTCGGCCGGTGGATTCTCACTCATCGAGGAATTGGCGAGCGCTGTTCATGGGGAGGTGGCGGGAACACGCCCTGCCTTCGACCGGGGCTGGATACCGGAATCCAGAATGATCGGCCAGAGTGGAAAAACAGTTAAACCCAAGCTTTTTATCAGCGTCGGCGCATCGGGAGCGACCCACTATACAACGGGATTTCTCAAATCGAAAACCATCGTAGCCATCGACCGCAATCCTCGAGCGCCGATCTTCG
The DNA here is from genome assembly GCA_041664405.1 of Syntrophales bacterium. GTDB lineage: Bacteria > Desulfobacterota > Syntrophia > Syntrophales > UBA8958 > UBA8958. The sequence goes on along the minus strand of JBAYKV010000042.1, from coordinate 7,947 downwards.
GCATGTCGGATCTCGGTATTGCGGGGGATCTGAAAGAAATCGTCCCGTGCCTAATTGAAGAATTTATAAAGGATCGGAATAAGAAAAACACCTAAAATAAAGGAGATCAGCCATGTTTGAACTCACGAAAGAGCAAGAGATGTTAAAGTCTATGGTACGCGAATTTGCGGATACGGAGTTGGCTCCGAAAGCCCTTGAACTGGATCGCAGAGGGGAATTTCCCCGCGATGTATTCAAGAAAATGGCATCGCTCGGCCTGCTGGGCATATCGGCATCAAAAGAGTCAGGCGGGTCGGGAATGGGCCACTTGGCGGTGACGCTTGCGATCGAAGAGATGGCCCGAATTTACCCCTCCGCGGCCTTTCCCCTGGAGGGAGCCACCGGCACCGTGTACGCCATATCCAACTTCGGATCCGAGGAACAGAAGAAAAAATACATCCCTCCCATATTGAAGGGTGAAAAGATCATGTGCATCGCCGCAACGGAGCCGACGGGAGGGTCGGAACTGACGAACCTCGGAACGGAAGCCGTGCTCAAAGATGACGGCTACGTTATCAATGGACGGAAGGCCTATATCACCAGCGGAGGAACATCGGATCATTGTCTTCTCCTTGTGAAGACCGGAGAAAAGGCCAGTTTTCTCGTGGTGGAAAAAGGAACTCCCGGCTTCACAGTGGGTAGGAGGCAGGATCAGATGGGGTTGCGAGCAGTGGACGTAAGCGAACTCGCTTTCAACGACTGCAAGGTTCCAAAAGAGAATGTGATCGGCAAGGAGGGAGCTGGATTCCCTATTGCCATAACGACCTTTACAGTTGCCCGTCCTGCCGTCGGCGCCATCGGGCTCGGTATTGCCCTTGGAGCGTTCGAGATTGCATTAAAGTACGCCAAAGAGCGTATCCTTTATGGCAAGCCGATCTCCAGGTTGCAGGCCGTTCAGTTCCTCCTCGCTGACATGGATACCGAAATCGATGCAGCCAGATGGCTTGTTTACGCCCCCGGAGCGGGTCTTGATAAAGGCATGAGCCCAAGGGATATCGTCAAGCAGTCCGCCCGCGCCAAGGCCGTGGGAGCGGAAGTAGGTTTCAGCGTTACCCGGAAAGCCATTGAGGTCTTGGGAGGAAACGGCGTCAGTCCGGAATATCACCTTGCCCGGCTTATGAACGATGCCATGGAACTCATCCCTGCCACCGGAACGCAGCAGATTATGAAGATTATCCAGGCAGGAGAAATTTTGAAATAGTTTAATAATTAAAAGATGGGAATGATACTATCATTTTACTCTCTTTTAGGCGTGTTGAAGTCGGCATATCAGGTGGGATATTTCAAAAGGAGTTTGGGATTATGGCAAAGAAAATGATATCTGATCAACAAGAAAATAAGGTCGTTGAAGAAATCGTTGAAGTTACTGAGTTAGAGCAACTTGCACGCAATCAGATCATCAAGCTCCTCATTACAAGATTCAAAGGAAACGGCTTAGCTCAACTTGTCGAGTCAATTCTGATTGCCAAGGGATATTCAACTTATTGTAGTCCTGAAGGTCCCGATGGAGGAGTAGATATTGTTGCCGGTCAAGGCATGCTCGGAATGGGTTCTCGATTGTGTGTAAAGGTAAAGCCTCAAGATGCTCCTGAATCTCTGAAATCGATTGACGAGATTCAGGACTTAATGAAGAAATATGGCGTAAAAGATGGTATTTTAGTATCTTTGAACGGATTTGAGAACTCGATCTATAGAAAAGTCGATCAAGGATTTTTCAATGTTCGGCTATGGGCAATAAATGAATTGCTGGATGAACTATTTTCTGAGTATGATCATTTGGACGAGAATTTAAAAGCCCTCCTTCGGCTGAAGAAAATCTGGATCATTGATTCGGCAATATCAAATTGTGCGTAAAGGAGTCCTCGTGAGCTAATGCACGCCAAGAGCAGGGATCGGGGCCCTCAATGGATCCGGACGAATCCCAATCGAAGTTGGTGCCTTGGTAAGCCTTTCTTAAACCCTTTCTTTCGTCTTATAGGAAACGTTAAGCACCCCCACCCAAGATGCCCAATTTAAACTCACGGAGTGCTCTATGTTTAAAACAAAGATGACTGAGTTATTTGAAATTGAATACCCGATCATGCTGGCGGGAATGAACTGGATTACCGAGCCTGGTCTGGTATCTGCCGTCAGCAATGCCGGTGGACTGGGTATCCTGGCGACCGCCCGTTTCACGCCTAAAGAAACGCGCCGTAATATTAAAAAGATAAAAGAACTAACGGATAAACCCTTTGGTATCAATCAACACCTTGTAGGACCGGGGGCGAAAGAAAATTTAGAGATAGCCGTGGAAGAAAAGGTCCCCATTATAAATTACTCCTTGGGCAAACCCTGGTTTATTGACCAGGTCCATGCCTACGGCGGAAAGGTCATCGGAACTATAGCCACGGCAAAACACGCGACCAAGGCAGTGCAATTGGGTTGTGACGCCCTTGTGACCACCGGACACGAAGCCGCCGCTCACGGTGCTGAAGCCACCTCGCTCGTATTAATTCCCATCATTGCCAGTCAGACAAATCTTCCCCTGATAGCGGCAGGCGGTTTTTATAACGGACGGGGCCTTACCGCCGCTTTTGCATTGGGAGCTGACGGCATTTCCATGGGCAGCAGATTTCTTATGACAAAAGAATGCATCATGCACGATAATTTCAAGAATCTCTGCCTGACAGCAAACGAGCAGGACACATTGTATAGTGACGTTTTCGACGGAATGCCCGGCAGAGTATTGAAGACAAAAGGATCACTGGCAATGGCAAGAAAAGGGTTCCCCCTGCTCGGTGCGGTAAAAGGCGCCTTACTGTTAAAGCAGCTATTGCAGCTTTCACTCGGCAAATTCATCGGCCTCAGCATCCAGATGATGAGAGCCGAGGAGGGATCGCCTATCCGGGTGCAGGCCCGTCGGGCGGCAAGCAACATGAAACACTTGCAGGCAATACAAAACGGTGATGTGGAAGAAGGAATCCTTTTTGCGGGACAGTGTTGCGGCGGAATTGGCGATATTCCAAATTGCCGAGAACTCATTGAGCGAATTATGGCCGAGGCAGAGGAAGCACTGGAGACACTGAACGCCATAAAAGTGAAATAGTAAATCGGGGCAGCGCCTGTAAGTCCTCAAGCAAACAAGACGTCGGATAGCGCCCAATGCCATGACCATGCTGTCGGGATTCAGGTTCAAGAAATATCCCATGGGGAAGCCATTAAAAAATGCAAAATGATTCCATGGACAAAACAGGAAAAAGGGTGGCGGTTGCCATATTTGTAGCGCTGGTTGTGGATGGGATGAACCTCCAGATGCTGGCCCTGACCCTGCCCGACATTTCAAGGGATATGAAAGTCTCCGCCATTCTAGCTGGAGCGCTGGGAACCTATACCCTGATCGGTATGGGCATCGGGGGAGTGATTGCCGGCTGGCTGTCAGACCGTTTTGGCCGGGTCCGGATTACCTGGTGGTCGATTCTGACCTTCACTGTATGTACGACTCTGATCGGGTTTTGTAAGGAATATTGGCAGGTTGCGGTCATGCGTTTTGTTTCTGGATTCGGTATTGCGGCGCTTTACAGTGTTGGCACCCTGTTAGCCGCCGAGTATGTGCCGACCCGGATCCGGACGACCGTTCTGGGCATACTGCAGGCAGGATGGTCTGTCGGTTATGTGATTGCAGCCCTTCTTTCAGCCTATCTGGTTCCTGTCCTGGGATGGCGGTCCCTGTTTTTCTGTGCCGGTCTTCCGGGCATCTTATCTATGATGATACTGTATGGCACGTCCGATCCGCCCAGTTGGTTTGCCGCACGCCAAGCCGTCAAGAAAGCTGGCAGGGAACGGAATGAATTTGCCATGATCTGGGCCGATCCATCGATTCGCCGGACCTTTTTCTTCTGGAGTCTCACCTCCATCTTTCTTCAATTTGCTTACTATGGCGCCAATACATGGCTGCCAAGTTATCTGGTCAAGGACCTTGGAGTCAACCTCAAGAACATGGGCTGGTATGTTGCCGCAACCTATACCATGATGGTCATAGGGAAAGTGGCGACCGGCTACCTGGCGGACCTGTTCGGACGGCGGCTGATGTGGGTTGTTTCGGGCGTTTTATCCGCCGTATATGTGCCGATCATGATTTATATTGCATCCCCGGCCAATGTGGCCTTGCTGCTGTTGGTATTCGGGTTTCTGTACGGAGCGCCCTATGCCATCAACGCCACCTACATGACCGAAAGTTTTCCAGCATCGGTTCGCGGCACGGCCGTGGCAGCATCGTACAATGTAGGGCGCATCGGTTCGGCTATTTCCCCGCTCATGATCGGCTTCGCGGCCAACAGTTATACCATCGGCGCCGGCATCGCGCTGCTGGGAATCGCCTATGCCCTCTGCGGCCTGATCCCTGGGCTGTTCATCCGCGAAAAGATGTATGATCCAAAATCCGCCTAGTAGAAATTACTATTCGCCGCTTATTCAATTTGCGGTAGTGTCTCAGTTTGAAAGATATGTCCTTGAAATGCTTGAGCGGTTACGCTACTTTTAGCCATGAAATCTCTTGACAAACAAGATACTTCTCCATATGCTCCCACATATTATCAATATCCAGATTTATCGGTTTGCCGATAATCGCCCGGCTCGGCACAAAAAAAGCTTAACTCATGGAATGATATATGACTGATCTACCAACAGAGTCCTGGCGGGAAAAGATCGTTTCCCCCAGAGACGTCCTGAAGTACATTGAACCTGGAATGAGTATCTTTCTGGGAACAGGCATGGCTGAACCCCGCACACTGGTAAAATCCCTTATGGCCTCCGATCAGCCGAATGTCAAGGATCTTGAGGTGATTCAACTGATCAGCCTTGGGGATACCGTGCCCATCGATGCCCGCTACTCTGAAAAATACCGTCTGAAAACCTTCTATTCCGGCTGGACGGCCAGCGCCTCCATAAGCGAGGGACGGGTCGATCTGATTCCGAGCCGTTTCTCCCGCATCCCCCTGTTGTTTAAAACAGGCGTAATAAGGATTGACATGGCTTTCATTCAGATCACCCCCTTTGACGAATCCGGCTATGCCAGCCTTGGGGTGGGGGTCGATGTAGCACGCCATGCCATGGAACATGCAACAGTGGTAGTAGGAGAAATAAATGAACTAATTCCCCGCACTCTGGGCGATACCCTGGTGCGCATCGAAGAATTCGACTATCTTGTCCTGGCTACGGAACCGCCTATTTATCTGGAACGATGGCCCGTCAATGAAGTCTTTGACAAGCTGGCAGCCCGTGTAGCCTCTGTCATAACGGACGGCAGTTGTCTTTCCTTTTCCATCGGTCCGCTTTACGATGCCTTGGGACAGCATCTGGCCAAGAAAAAAAACCTGGGAATCCATACGCCATTTTTCACCGATGCCCTGATGGACCTGATCAAGAGCGGAGCGGTTACGAACCGTCGCAAGGATTTCTTTCCAGGGAAATCTCTGACCTCCTATGCCTTGGGAACCGCGGAACTTATGCGGTGGCTAGATCGCAATCCCCTAGTTGAATTCCAACCTATCGATGTGATTCAAAATCCAAAGAACATCGGTTTGAACAGCAACTTCACCGCAATCATGCCGGCAAAAAAAGTGGATCTGACGGGAGATATTGGCCTGCACGGCGGCCGGGGGAACGTTACCGGCGGCCGGGGCGCCGTTCAGGAACTTTTTGTTGGCGCGTCGCTTTCAGAAAATGGACGGACGATCTTTGCCCTCCCCAGCAGGAGCCGGCATGGAGAATCCAATATCGTTCTTTCTATCGCCGATTACCTACACAGGTTTACCAATCGCGATTCCCTAGATATGATCATTACTGAGTACGGCGTGGCTTACCTGCCAGGACGGACTATCCGCGAACGCGCACAGTCCCTGATCGACATCGCCCATCCTGATGACCGGATGGAGCTGGTCCGGCAGGCTAAGGAAGCAAACATTCTCTATGCCGATCAGATTTATTTTGCGGATTCCGGACGCGACTATCCGGAAGAAATTGCCTGCACCCACACCTTCAAGGAAGGCCTGCGCATCAACTTCCGGGCGATCAAACCGTCTGATGAAGAGGAAATGCGCCGGTTGTTCTACCGTTTTTCCGATCAGGCAGTTTATTACCGCTACTTCAGCCCCGTCAGAACCATGCCGCACAGCCGGATGCAGGAATACGTAAATATGGATTATCATTCAAGCATGTCGATTGTCGGCGTGATCGAGGAATCCGGACGGGAGAGAATTATCGCCGAGGCTCGGTATAGCCTCTGGAAGAACCTTGAACGGCCATACGCCGACACGGCGTTTATCGTCGATGAACACTATCAGGGACAAGGCATTGCCGCCTTCATGCTTGAGTTGCTCATTCGTACTGCTCGGAAGCGCGGGATTGAGGGCTTCACGGCCGATGTATTTATCGACAATACCCCCATGCTCAGGGTTTTCGAAAGGGCGTCCTTTCAGGTTCAGTCTTCACCTAACCACGGGATCTACTCATTGAAGCTGCTCTTCACCGATGATCTGAGAAAAGAGAATAATGCCTCACCTATCTGAGATGTTTCAGGATACCTTGCTCATCCCCGGGTAAAACTGTCAGCGGTCCGTTTCCAGCAACGAGGTCTGTTTATAAAAACTCGCAGATACCAACCTGTCGACAAATATACATATTTTGAACATCACCCCTTACGAGACAACACCCATTTCCCAACTATTTTCAAATGTCATCTATACAAATCAAGAGGACCTTTGCGGCAACCAATTAAATCCATTTGATTAACCTTGGGACAGCAGGGAAAGAAAATTATAAATCAACCCTTGACATCATAACTTTTTTCATTTAGTCAAGAGACACTATTATTTGGAAGAGATGTTTATACGATGAGCGGAAAAGGCAGCAATGATTTACTGAGACGCGATCCCTTAGCCATTTTACGGGATCTCGCCCTTCTGTGCCTTTTGCTTCATACCCGCCGCGCATCGTCTTTTGGCAGTTCTTGACCGGATAAATCAGAACGAACCTAAGAGGCCATGGGCGGAGAGTCCATGGCCTTTTTTTATTCTATGAAAGGAGAATGTTATGAAGAAGGGAAAAGGGGACAGGATCTACATTTTTGACACGACACTCCGGGACGGGGAGCAATCACCCGGGGCGAGCATGAATCCCGATGAGAAAATGAGGATTGCCCGTCAGCTCGAAGCCATGGGAGTAGACATCATCGAAGCGGGATTCCCCGTGGCATCGGATGGTGATTTTGCTTCGGTCCAGCAGATTGCCCGGGAAATCCGGGGCGCCCAGATCGCCGGGCTGGCCCGTGCCAATATCGAAGACATCGACCGCGCCTGGGAGGCCATTGCCGACGCCGCCCATCCGCGGATCCACACCTTTATCTCGACTTCCGACATTCACCTAAAATACCAGCTTCGGAAAACCCGGGAAGAGGTTATGGCGGACGCCCGCAAGGCCGTCGCTCACGCCTGCAAATATACAAAGAACGTTGAGTTCTCTGCCATGGACGCCACCCGGACGGACCGGGACTATCTCTGCCGGATGGTCGAAGCCGCCATCGAAGCAGGGGCGACGACAGTGAATATCCCGGACACGGTGGGCTATACGATCCCGGAAGAATACGGACGCCTCATTGCCTATCTTTTTGAAAAGGTCAAAAATATCCATCAGGCTATTATCTCTGTGCATTGCCATAATGACCTGGGGCTGGCCGTCGCTAATTCCCTGGCCGCTGTCCTCAACGGCGCCCGTCAGGTGGAATGCACGATCAACGGCATCGGGGAACGTGCCGGAAACACGGCCATGGAAGAGATCGTCATGGCCATCGAAACGCGGCGGGATCTCTTCGGCGTCCATACGGGCATCAAAACGGAGAAGATCTACCAAACGTCAAAACTCCTGACCCAGATC
>JBAYKV010000041.1:0-18086 GCA_041664405.1 Syntrophales bacterium | reverse complement strand
GACCTTGGCATGCAGCGTCGTGGCGAAAAAGGCGTGCATCAGGGTCGCCCATGTGGAGGCTGGTCTGAGGAGCTTCGATCTTGCCATGCCGGAAGAGATTAACCGCATGGTGACGGACGCCATTACGGATTATTTCTTTGTGACCGAGGAGAGCGGAGCGGCAAACCTCCTACGGGAGGGGAAACCCCAAAGCAGTATCCATTTCGTCGGGCATGTCATGATCGACAACCTGCTCCATCAGATCAAAAAGCTGGAAGGTCATGATCTTGCTGCGTATTCCGTATTCAACATGAAGCCCACGAATAATACATATGCCTTCATGACCCTTCACAGACCGTCGAACGTCGATGACCGGGAAACCTTTCTGGGCATCGCCGCAGCCCTGAACGAGATTGCTGATGAGTTGCCTATCATTTTCCCCGTTCATCCGCGGACGAAAAAGATGATAGAGCAGTTTCATGTGAAATTATCAAATCACATCAAATTGATATCGCCTCTTGGGTTCATGGAATCCCTTCTCCTGTGGAAGGACGCGAAGGTTGTGCTTACAGACAGCGGCGGGCTGCAGGAGGAGACGACGGCACTGGGCGTGCCGTGTGTCACGATTCGGGAGAATACGGAACGTCCGATTACGGTCGAGCTGGGGACGAATGTGCTGGCCGGGACGACCAGGGAGGGGATTATCGAGGCAGTTGGGAAATCTCTGTCGAAGGCCAAAGAGGCAAAGATCCCCCCCCTTTGGGACGGCAAGGCGTCCGAGCGGATTTGGAAAGTGCTAACACATTCTGGATAGAACCTTCATCTCCGCCCCGGTCTTTTTCGGCATGTGCTCCTGCGGCGGATTGGGTAGAGGGATGGCTCCCCTATTTTTTCCATTGACAACGCCCAAATTAGTCCCTATAGTTGGGTCTAATTGATGGCCCTGATTTTGGGCAATATAAAAGGGCCTCAAAGGGAGGTTTGCCATGTTGCAGGCGAAATTCAGCATTCATGAAGATCAGTCCGTTTTTCTGAACAGCTTTAAGGATTACGGGTTTAAAGACAAAAGCGAGATGATGCGCACTGCATTGAATATGCTGAGGAAAGAGCGAGAACTGCAAAACTTGCGGCAGTCCGCCGAGTTATACGTTGAAACATATACCGCCGACGCTGAACTCAAGACCTTGACAGATGCCGCTATTCAGGGATGGCCGGAGTGACGGCGCGAGTCACAGCCGGAACCACGGAAGGAAGCGAGACCGGAATGATCGCCGTTGAACGGGGGATGGTCATAGATATCAACCTGGATCCGGTTCAGGGTTCGGAAACGGGGAAAGTGCGACCCTGCGTAGTAGTGACGAATGATATTTATAACGCCCGTGTCCCCGTCATCCAGGTTGTGCCGATCACTGCCTGGAATGAGAAGAAAGCGCAAATCAGAACCAATGTGTCCATTATGCCATCGCCACTAAACGGACTTGATAAGAAGTCCATTGCCGATTGTCTGCAAACCCGCCCGATTGACTATCGTTTACGATTGTCGCGCGTGCGGGGCCGGTTGGAGCCCGATTATATGACGGAGATAGCTCAAGCCCTAAAGGTTGTTTTTTCTTTATGAATCGTCATCCCCGCTGAAAGTGGGAAATTGGAGATAGCACCTCTAATTTCCATGAAGTTATTTCCGTGCGAGACCTTCCCCCTATTCCCTCTGATAAAACGCTAAATTTCGAGACCTTACCATATAATTCCCTGACATGATGCAGCACTGGGGAGCTATGCGTCATTTAAAAGTGAAAAATTATTCATGATGATAGTAGATGACTAGTATATTTGTCCTGTTTGTTTTGAGCCTGGTTTTGTCGCTGCTGTTTACGCCGGTTGTCGGCTGGGTAGCGCGCCGTTATGGGGTTGTCGATCTGCCGTCGGCACGGAAGGTTCATAAAGGGCAAATTGCCCGGGCCGGCGGTGTGGCCATTTACCTCGCTTTCCTGTTGCCGTTCAGCGGCGCCTTCGTCTACTACACAGATCTATTGAGCCAGGTCCTTACTAATGAATCCCTGATCTGGCTGGTCGGCGGTGGGACAATAGTGTTGGTTCTGGGACTGATAGATGATTTCCGTTCACTGCCGTCGGGCGTCAAACTCGGTGTGCAGATCATTGCCGCCCTTGTCGCCTGCCAGGGCGGGATTTTGATACACGTTATGACTTTATTAACGGGGAATGCCTATATCTTCTCTTACTGGGGCTCTATCGGGATCACGGTTTTCTGGTTCGTCCTCATGGTGAACGCTGTCAATCTGATCGATGGTCTGGATGGCCTTGCTGCCGGGTTATGTTTCTTTGCATCCCTGGTGCTGCTGGTTTTGAGCGTGTTAGGGGAACGTTACCTGGTAGCGATGGGTTTCGCCTCATTAGCCGGCGCTTGTCTGGGATTTCTGCGCTATAATTTTAACCCGGCGAGCATTTTTCTGGGAGACTCGGGAAGCTATTTCCTGGGCTACATGCTGGCGGGCCTTGCCATTCTTGGGTCAATGAAGGGTCAGACCGTGGTGGCGTTTCTGATTCCGATCCTTGCCCTCGGCGTCCCCATTATCGATACGATCCTTGCCCCCTTACGCCGCTTCATCCGGGGCCAGAAACTGTTCGGTCCCGACCGGATGCATATCCACCACCGGTTGATGAGCCTGGGGCTGGACCACCGCAGTGCCGTGCTGCTGCTCTACGGTTTCAGCATTATCCTGGGTGCGTTTGCCCTGATTCTAGTGAATATTCACGATGTCCGTGCCGCGATTATCCTGGCGCTGCTGTGGGTGGCGATATTTCTCGGTATCCGGAAATTGGGTTACATGGAGTATCTGGCCATGGACAAATTTTCCGGCTGGCTGCGGGATCTAAAGGACGTGACCGGCATCAGCCAGAAGCGCCGGAGCTTCCTGAGCCTTCAGATGGATATGGGCGAGTCCCGGAGTATCGATGAGCTATGGGAAAAGGTATGTCCAGCCTTGACAAGGCTGAAGTTCCAGCGAACGGAGCTGCACCTGCATGCTCCCGCAGCCGCATCCAAATCCACACACACAACGGCATCGGCATCGGGCGCCGGGGGCCGGTTAGAAGGTGGACGCGACAGGGCGTCTTCATGGTCGGGTGAGGAGGAGCGACGGTGTTCACAAGCGGATCGGCGGCGAGAACCCCGGGACGACCGGAGAGGAGGCAGTAAAGGCGGTGGCTTGCGGGCCATGCATTACGCCGTGCTGTCGGGAAATGGTACAAAGCTGGTCTGGACATGTGAACAGCACCGGCGTCAGTCGGATGTCGCCCCGGAGGATTTAATGGTGATCGAGTTGCCGCTGAAGAACGAGAAAGGTCCACACCTGGGAACACTGCGGCTGATAAGGGACCTGGGGCGGGCGCCGCTGGATTACAATACCCTGCGGCGGGTGGAACAACTCCGCCGGTCGCTCATAAGGATGTTGGCTCAGCTAAATAAGTAAGTGGGACAGTCGGTAAACAGATGGTGGAATAATTGTTTACTTAAGTACCCTAATCGGATATAACTATTTGCCATGAATCAGACTATCCTGAAGAACATGATTGCCGAGTGGCTGGAGGAATTCGCCCTCCCCACTCTCATTCCCAGGGATGCAGCTCCCGTCCTCGCGGACTTGCGCAACCTGTCGGAGATCCTGGCCATCGTCGGACCCCGCCGGGCGGGGAAAACCTTTGTCATGTATCAGATGATCGCCGGCCTGATGGAGGAGGGATTCGCCGGCAAGGACGATATCCTGTTCCTGGATTTTGAGGATTACCGGCTCCGCGATTTCGCGCCGGAAGATGTGGAAACCCTTTTCTCCACATTCCGGCAGCTCACCGGAAAGGACCCGGCGTGGCTCTTTTTTGATGAGATCCACCAAATGCCGGCATGGAGCCGCGTGATCCGTAGCCTCCACAACCGCGGCCGGTACCGCATAGTTATCTCCGGCAGCAACGCCCGTCTTCTTCTGCCCGACATCGCCACAGAACTCCGCGGACGCTACCGGGATCATCTCATCCTCCCGTTTTCATTTAAGGAAACGCTAAAATGGAACGGTATATCCTGGACGGAACGGACATTCTACACGGCGGCCAAAGGCGATCTGCTTAGGATTTTCGATTCATTCCTGAAAACCGGCGGCTTCCCGGAAGTTCTGAAAAAGGACTTCCCCGGGGAGAGACGGCAGTTGCTTCAAAACTACTACCAGACTATCTTTTATCGCGATATCGTCGAACGTTACAATATCCGGGCCAAATCCCTGATGGAAGGGATGATGACCTGCTGCCTGCATCAATTCGCCTCCCTGTTCTCCCTGTCTGCCTTCGAAAAAGGCTTGAAAAGTCAGCACCGACAGGGCAGCAAGCGCACCTTGGCGAATTACCTCGCCTATCTACAGGAGGCCTTTTTCATCATCGGCGCCGACAAGTTTTCCTATTCCCCCCGGCAACGGATTATGAACCCCAAAAAGATCTATCTCATGGATCAGGGCTTTATTGCCCTGACGGGGGATTTCTCGGAAAACAAGGGACGGATACTGGAAAACGTTGTGGCCGTCGAATTGTACCGCCGGCGGCAAACGTTTAATTACTACAGCAACCGCCGGGAGTGCGACTTCATCGTTCGGGATGCGGATTCCGTGAATTTGCAGGCCATCCAGGTTTGCTGGACTCTGACGACGGGTAACAGGGAGCGGGAACTGCGGAGCTTGCTGGCGGCAATGGAGAAGCTATCCCTCTCCCAAGGCCTGATTCTGACGTATGATGAAGAAGAGATTCTCCCGGCAGCGCCAGGCCAAAGGATCACAGTAATGCCGGTCTGGAAATGGCTGCTGTAGGCCAAGGGGGGGCGGGGTCCCGGTTTTTCACACTCGGTGCAGATTGTGATACCGGACCCGAAGGTGGAGGACTAACAGATACTGAATGAAAACCTTAAAGAAGTCTTTGAGATGCTTCTTGACGATGCAGATTCGAGGCTTGAACCTGAATTTGTTGGCAAACAGAATGTCGTGGTTGGGATCCATAATGGAGGTGGGCAATGAGGGCAGGGCGCATACTGGTAGCGGATGACGATGATACGATACGTACGACTCTTGAGGATTATTTTAGTCTTCTCGGTTATGATGTCGTAACGGCCTATGATGGTGAAGATGCGTTGAACAAGTTTGTCCCCGGGGAATTTGATTGCATCATCTCCGATCTTATGATGCCCAGGATCGATGGTCTTGAATTGTTGAAGAAGGTCAAACTTCAGCATAAAAAGGCAATGTTCCTGATGATGACCGGCTATCCGAGTATTGATAACGCCGTCAATGCCATGAAGCACGGGGCCTACGATTATGTGACAAAGCCCATCGTCATGGAAGATCTGCGCATGAAAGTTGATAGAATGCTCAATGCCAAAAAAACGGAAGACTCCTTGAAGACCATCACCAACCTTTTCTGGAGCCTGATCATCTCCATCCCTGTCTGGCTCGTTTTAGGAATTATTCTGGGTCTTGTCTGGAAATAGGGGGTCAGGTAGGGTAAACAGGGATAGCGCCCCATTTATTTTCGGTGATTTATGTTGCAAATATACACATTACATGTATAATTAATCATGCCATTTGAGTGGGATACTCCGAAAAGTATTGCCAATAAAGAGAAGCACGGCATTGACTTCGAAACTGCCAAAAGGCTTTGGTCGGATGAGAACCGGGTGGAAATTCATGCCCCGCACCCTGTGGAAGATCGGTGGATCCTGATCGGTAAGAAAGAAGACAAGCTATGGACGGCCATCTATACAATACGCGGCAATGCCATCCGTATCATTTCGGTAAGGAGAGCAAGGGATAAGGAGGTGGATCTTTATGACGGGAAAGTCATTCGCAAAGAATAACGAGGAATTTGAGCGTCGATTTGACGCAGGAGAGGGCATTCATGAACTCGTCGATATGTCGCAGGCCACGGTCACCCGGCCCGGAAGAAAAATACGTCTTACCCTGGACGTTTCAGAGGCTCTGGTCAGGGATCTCGACGATATCCGGAACAAAATCGGCGTTGACCGGAGCGCCATCATCAAGATCTGGCTTCATGAAAGAGTACAGCAGGAAAAAGCTCTTTAGCCCGAAAAATAGGACGAAATTGGGGAACAGCGCCCTCAAAGTCATTGACTTGAGGGCTTTTTTTCTTTATGGAAATACTTGATTTCCGGTCAGACCGAAATGGGAAAAAGGTAACCATTTGAGATTTTTAGCGCGCTCGTTAAACGTGACATTATTAGAAATAAATCGGCATCTATCCTCCCGTTCCCTACTTTTCGCAAGATCACGAGCTGTCTCCCTTTTTCTTCTTGTTATTTTCTTAGTTGGTTATTTCGCCGCCGGAACACAGGCCAATGCCGGGAATGATTGTGGCACCATAATTAATCCTAGCGAATTCAGGTCATTTCCACCTATTGCCAATAATTCCGAGGTGGTGCGGGGCATATTTGGCGTGCCATCGGTGCAGGGAATGGCGGCGGAGCAACGGGAGAGCTTGATAAACGGGTTAATCCCAATGCCTCGTACGGGCACAACGGATGGTAAAAGCCCCCTCACCCCTCCCTATATGGGCACAACGAATGGTCATACGGGCACAACGAATGGTCATACGGGCACAACGAATGATAAAGATCCTCTCACTCCCCCCTTTTCTAAAGGGGGGTTGGGGGGATTTTTACATGACGGGGAGGGATTGGTACGAGACATAACCTCTTCCGCTAACGGAGACGGTGCGAAGGGCGCCGGGATTAACGCGGTATTTGTGCCGGAAGATGCCGAAACGATATCATTCTTCAAGGCCCGGGGATTCAAGGTCTTTATTTCGGTGAACGCCTTTGGGGGGCGCGGGGCGTGGGAAAAATATCCCGATGCCCGGCCGGTGCGGGCCGACGGCCATTTCCTTGGCGAAGATAATGATGGCGAGGGTGGACACGGTGGTGTGTGCCCTACTCATGGAGCTTGGCGGGTGGAGCGGCTGACGCATATCAAATCCCTTGTGGCGCGCTTTGGCAAATCCGGCGGTATTGATGGCATCTGGCTCGATTTTGTCCGCTATCCCGGATTCTGGGAAACGGCGAATCCGCATATCCCCGATACCTGTTATTGCCCCCGATGTCTGGAGAAGTTCGGGAAAGACAAGGGTATCCGGATGCCGGCAGGTCTGGCGGCGAAAGATGCGGCGATGTGGATCAGGAAGAATCACCCGTATGAGTGGATGGTGTGGAAGAAGGAACAGATCAATTCGTTTGTGAGGGAAGTGAGGGATGTCTTGGCGGCATCCGGCCCACATCGCTCTCCTTCGTTGAAGACCCATCCCCACCCTAACCCTCCCCTTGAAGGGGAGGGAATGGTTAGCCCTGACTCTGCTCTTGAGGGGAAAGAACTGAAGGAACGACTGCTTCTGGGGGTGTTTGTCGTGCCCTGGACGAAGGGAGAGAAGGATAATGCCGTTTCCTTCCGTCTGGCGCAGGACACCTTACAGTTGGCGGAAATCGTCGATGTGATCTCGCCCATGGTCTATCATCAAATGGTAGATCGGACGGAGGACTGGGTCGGCAAGATGACGGCCTATTATAAAGAAACGGCTCGCTGTGCGGTCTGGCCGATTGTCCAGGCGGTGGATACGACGGCGGAGAGTTTTGGGAAGGTCGTCCGACAGGTGCAGGATGGTGGTGCCGACGGGATTCTGGCGTACAAGTGGGTAGAGGGAAAAGGAAAAATCCCCCTCAATCCCCCTTTAGGAAAGGGGGAAGATAAAATCCCCCCCACCCCCCCTTTAGCAAAGGGGGGAATGAAGGATCTGCGGAATTGTCCCCCCTTAGTAAAGGAGGACAACACCCCATCCGCCCCTTTGGTAAAGGGAGACAATGTTCTATCACCCCTTTTGGTAAAGGGAGACAATGTCCTATCCCCCCTTTTGGTAAAGGGAGACAATGTTCTATCCCCCCTTTTGGCAAAAGGAGACAATGTCCTATCCCCCCTTTTGGTAAAGGGAGACAATGTTCTATCCCCCCTTTTGGTAAAGGGGGGTAGGGGGGATTTTGACGGGGAAGTTTCTCAGTGGCGAGCCCTTGCCGATTTTCAACCCCTAGTCAATCTGATCCCCAACCCGGAATTTAGTGTGGCGCCGGGGGATAAATTACCGTGGGGATGGAAGACGGTGCTGCAGGACTGGGGTTCGGAGACGCGGGACTGGAATAAGAGGCCACAGAACCGGGGGGCAGAGGCACAGGGCTCGAATAATGGGCAGCAAGGCGGGAAGACAACAGCGCCGAAGGGCGGTAAGGCAGAGCCACAGGATTGGAAAGATGGGCCGCCGGTGGATTTCCTTCCTAAATATGACATGCGGTCCTCCCATGACCTTGTCACCGGGGGTGAAAAAGGGTCATCCCCTTCATCCCCGGCGTCTCCGCTGCCGACGTTCTCCTGTCTGGGCATTGGGGGCAGTCGCCTGGGGGAAGGACAATGGCATACCGCCTTGCCTCCCTGTGAACCCGGCCAGGAGTACCTCTTCACGGGTCTGTTCTATCAGCATCTTTCGAATACGCCGTCTTATCCCGTTGTCAGGATCTGGGGGCAGCGGGCGGTTCTCGATAGTTACTGGATGGCCGACAAGTTTCAGCCCCTGAGGACGTATGTGCGGTGTCCGGATAAAATTGAAGATTCTACGTTCCGGTTGATTAACGAACTGCCGCCCAGGCAGGTATGGATGGGAAAGCCGTCGCTGGTGAAGCGTGTATCTACGACCGTTTCGGGTCGTCATGACGGTTTCTTCTATCCGAATTCCTTTCCCATCGGCGTTTACGGGGCCACTGTCGATAAGTTGGAAGAGATCAAGAGGCTTGCCCTCAATACGGTGATCATCGGCGGCGGGGGAGCGTCCTTGAAGAAGACGATCCGGGAATGCCGGCGTCTGGGGTTGCGGTATGTGTTGTCCGTTCCCCATGATCCGGAGCGGCTCAAGGTTTATCTGGACAATTTAAGGGAGAGTTCCGCCTCATCCACTGCCGTCCAAACAAAAGCCCATCCCCACCCTAACCCTCCCCTTGAAGGGGAGGGAATAAGTGTGGAGACTTCTTTTATCGAGGGGGACGGGGCGGAGGTTGGGTTCTATGTCGACGATGAACCGGAGCTGCGTTCCGCGCCGATAAACAAGGCGGAAGACGTCCAGGCTTTGATCAAGGGCCGGTTTCCCCGCGCCTCCACCTGCATGGCTGTCGTCAGGCCGCCCCGATGCCGGGATTACCTGGGAGCGAGCGATTATTTCATGATGGACCAGTATCCTTTCCCCGGGTTGCCCATGACCTGGCTGTCCGATTCCATGGATGAAGCGGCGGCGGTGACGGGTAGAAACCGCCTGCTGTCGGTTATTCAGGCATTTCATGAGGGCGAGGTGTGGCCGGATCTGCCCGGTTGGAAGCAGATCGACTGCCTGGCCTTTCTTTCCGTCGTTCACGGCAGCCGGGGCATCTTTTTCTTCACGTATGGCGACATCGGCAAGACGGAAGAGGGACGCCGCCGCCTGGGCCGGGTGGTGGGGCGGCTGAATACCATCTATCCCTGGCTGCTGGAAAAAAACATTGAGGAGCCGGTGGGGGTGGAGATGCTTTCCGAATACCGAGTCGATCCCAAGGGGCGGCCGGCAGTGCACGCCGCTGTGAAAAAGAAGGGCGGTGCAACCATGATGATTGCCGTCAACACCATCGGCGCACCGGTGAAGGCTGCGCTGACGTTTGCCGGACTCAAGGATGGAGCGGCGAAGGAGGTCTTCAGCGGCCTGGTCTATCCCGTGGTGAACGGCAGGCTTACGGCCGACTTTCTGGCCCACCAGGCATTGGCCTTTGTAATTCAGTAGAGGGGTGTGGTTGGAAAATCCCCCCTAACCCCCCTTTAGAAAAGGGGGGAATCATAAATCGCCTTTGCAAAGGGAGGGAACATATAATTGCCTTTAGAAAAGGGAGATTTATATAACCGCCTTTACAAAAGAGGGGGATGTGTTAACTTACGAGGGGCAGGTGTTTCCTTCGGGGGGGAAAGTGTTACACCTTATCGTTTACGAGGGTATGTGTTTCCTTCGGGGGGGAAAGCGTTACCTTACTTTTACTGGGTATGTGTTTCCTTCCCCCTTTTTTAAAGGGGGATTGAGGGGGATTTTTTAAAAAAGAGGGCTGCGTTCGAATGGAAAAAGCTGCGTTCTTCATTTATTTGTTTGTTCTGGCCATCAGTCCGGTGCTCTTCGGGGCCGTCCATACGTGGGTTTATACCCTTGTATTTGTTTTGATAATTGTTGCCAGCCTGCTTCTGGTCAAGGAAAGCATCGTCAAAACGAATCGTGGTGTTTACGCCTGGTGCCTCCCGAAGACGGGGATGCTGCCCCTGTTTGTCTTTTTTGTCTTTTTTCTGATTTTGCAGATGACGCCTCTGCCGGAGGCCCTGTTGTTCAAGATATCGCCGGAGGCGAAGGTTGTGGGCGGTTACGCCGCCCCGGCGGCGGGCCTGGCCGGGGCCGGCGGCACGGTGATGAAGGAGCAGTGGCTTAACCTTGTACCTTACGTTTATCCGGTCCGGATGTCCCTTATCCGCTGGACAATCTACGGACTCCTTTTTTTCGGTCTCGTCCGGACCCTCAATTCACGAAGGCGCATCAAGACGGTCATTCTCCTCATCCTCTGCGTGGCAACGGTTGAATCCCTCTACGGCATTATCGAGACCTATTCGGGAAGCGCCCATATGCTTTGGACAAAAAGGCCTGTTGCCGGTGTGCTGGATGTCGCAGGGACTTACGAAAACCGCAACCATTTCGCCGGTCTCATGGAGATGGGGATCGTGCTGGCGGCGGCCTATGCCGGCGCCTTTGCGATTCGCGGGCAGGACAGAGCAAGGCGGACATCCCGTAAAGATGGCCTGAAGGAAAAGTTCATGGCCTTCTTTTCCAGCGAGGGCTTCTTTACCCGGCGTTTTCTCATCATCTTTTCGGGGGTGGTGATGGGAATAGGCCTGGTCCTCTCCAAGTCCCGGGGAGGGATAATTGCGATGGCCGCCGCCCTTCTCTTTATGGGGTTGTTCTTTGCTTTTCGGGAAGAGCAGCGAAAAAAAGGCGCCATCATCCTGGCCCTATTTTTCCTGACGTCCGGTTACGCCCTGACGATCGGTATCGATAAGACGGTCGCGAGATTTGCGAAAATGGACAGTGCTTATCAAGTTCGTTCCCTGTACGTCCAGAATACGATAAAGATGTTCGATGACTATCGTGTGGCCGGGGTTGGCGTGGGGAATTTCAAATATGCCTATCCCCGGTATCAGGATCCTAAATTTCAGCGATTGAGCATGATATACAGCCATAACGACTGGGCGCAATTCCTGGCGGAGGCGGGCGTTGCAGGGTTGATTCTGATGCTGGCGGGGATGGGGTATTATCTTTACCCCGTAGCCCGGAAATCCCTGGCCCGGCGCAGTGCCTTTGCCGTCTGCCTGGGGGTGGCTTCCCTGGCGGCATTGGCGGCAATGGCTATCCATGCCTGGTCCGACTTCAATCTCCGGATTCCCGCCAATTTTATGATCCTGACCGCCGTGCTGGCCATCGGTTTTTGCGCCCTCCATCTGGAGGAGGGGCATCACCATGATACGATGACTTACGGCTTTCACTCCCTTCCCCTGTGGCGTGGGGGCGTGGTAGTGCTTGGAGTGCTGGTATTGATGATGCTGTGGGCGGGTATCTGGTCGGTCCGCCATTTTGTCGCCGAGGCCTATTGCCCCGTCCAAGCCAATCCTACCCTCAACCTGAACCTGTTGCCGCCGGAGGATCGTATCCGGCGGGCGATCATCTGGGACGGCGGGAACGCATCTTACCATTATAAGCTGGCCATGGTTTTGATCAAGAGAGAGGACCAGGAAGCACAGCGGCAGGCGCAGGCACCGGGCGGCGATGAGAAGGAAAAGGCCACGAGCAGGGACGAAAACCAGACGGCCATTATCAACGCCCTGGAGGGGGCCATCCGTTTGAACCCCCTGGACGCAGAATACCATGTCCGCCTGGCCTGGGAATATACCCATCTCTGGTATCGGCCGGACTACATGCAGAAATGGATGCCGGCGGCGGACAAATCGATGGAAAGGGCGGCCCACCTGGCGGGGGACTGGGCGGAAAACCCCCACCTCCACCTGGACATGGGAAACTACTGGGTCATGCGCTCCCGCTCCCTGTCCCCGGAAGATCCGACGTCGGAAAGCGCCTGGACCAAGGCGCTCTGGCATTATCATAAGGCCCTGTCAGTCACCGGCGGCAGGACCGCCAAAGATGAGGCCGACGGCAGCGGTAAGCCCCTTTCCTCCGCCAACATGAAAGCAGTCAAGGCCGCCAAAGAGGAGATTGCCCGGTTTGTAAAAGACTTCTATCCCGACGAGGCAAAGATCAAGGAGGCCATCGGGGAATAATATTGACGAATCGGTGAGGTTAAAAAATGAAGAATGCCACTCTATGCTTCATGGTCTTGCTGGGTTACATATTTATGCTTTCACCGTCTATTGCCCATGGCGGCGCCATCACGACCAAGGTAAAGACGACAGTTGCCTTCCAGGCCGCGGGTAAGATCCTCATTGATGATGAGATCAGCAATCTTGGGGACGATACGGCCCATAACGTTACGGTAACCACCTTTCTGGGCAGCGATGCACGCCATTCAGATGTGCTGGGGGACAACAGGCCCGGTGGAACAATCCGCTATACCTGCGCTTTCGATGGAACCATCCTGAAACCGGGACAGTATATCCTAATTACCCGGATCAATTTTAACGAAAGATACGGCACGTCCCACATGACCTACCATTTCAGGACATTTGACGTCCGCGCCGAGGAGGCCAAGGGGAAACCGGCCTTGACGGTGAGGGTGAACACGCCGGTTATCAATCTGAAAAGCCCTCTGGGGCCACGTGTAAAAATTAATCTGTCCCTGAAGAATGGCCATGGGACAGCCATTGAACCCGTCGTTTTCTTTGCCCTCCCCGACGGCCTGAAGATGGAGGCAGGTGAAATCGACTTCCGCCTCAACGCCGGAGAGGAAAAAACACTGGAAATACCAGTGGCGGCGACAGGGGTCTTAACGGGGGATGTTTCCTATCAGATGATCGTGCGCTATGAAGAGAAGAACAACCAGTTTGCCAGTCAGATAGAGGGAAAGATCCGTGTGGAGGAAAGACCGGTCCTGTTCAAGACCTTTCTTGTCGCGGGACTGGTGGTGCTGATCTGTGTCCTCGTTGTTTTCTTTAATTGGAGGAAGAATAACTGACGTTAAATGAGAGCAAGATCTGAATGGTAGAGATGCACATGCACTGATTAGAAAAACTATATTTATTCTTTTTTGTGTGTTATTAAAAGCAGTATTGTAAAGGGTTCATTGTGAAGAAACAAAGAAGATCGGGAAGATCGAAAAGTGCTCGTGCGGAATCGAGGGAGGATGGACCTATGAAAAGGCAACTGCTTTGTAAGAAAACATTGTTGGTCGTGACATTTGTAATGGCTGGTCTGATCCTTCTTTACGCTTCCCCGGTAGCGGCGGCCATTGGCAAGATCACCGGCTTCAAGGGGGATGCGATTATCCAATCGGGGGCAAACATTGCCAAAGTGACCAAGGCGGGTATGCCCTTGAACGATGGTGATATGGTAGCCACACAGAGCGGTGAGGTGAATATCACCTTTAACGATGGGGCGGTCATGAAGGTTAATTCCTATTCTAATATTCAGCTTCAGGAACGCACGGAGCAGAGCGGCACCTGGATATTCAAGACCTCCAATGCGGCCAGGCGAATTACCTGCATGGTCGGAAAGCTCTGGTATAAATCGGGCGCTTCGAACACGAAGAGCTATCTCCAAAGCCCAACCGCTGTCGCGGGTCTGCGAGGGTCCGATGGAGACTTCGGCTACGACAATGTCAGAACCTACCTGAATATGTACAGCGGCGACGCCACCGTAATCGGCAGTGTCATCCGGGGCTTCTTCGATAACCCCGGTATCAGCGCGGCGCAAAAGAGCAACGTTTACCAATCGATGCAGAGGGCCTACCAGCAGACCGTCCAAGCCCAGAAAGAGCCGGAGACGGTGCTGAAACCGGTGGTGCAGGCACAGGCTAAGATTGCCGCCCTTGATGTGGCCCAGCAGGTGGCCGCGATCATGAAGAGCAACCCTGACGCGGTCGTTGCGAGCCAGGCCAGTCAGGCATTGGTTACGTTGGGCACTATTACCGCGACGGTCCGGACTGACCTGGGTAAGGCCATAGGTGACGCCCAAAAGGCAGGCGTTACGGTGCCCACGACCACGGTCCCCGCAACCACAACCACGGTCGCACCCACAACGGCCCCAACGACTGCGGCCAGTACGACATCAACCAGTACGACATCGACCACGTCAACTACGTCATCGATGTCGACGACGACTATATGCCCAAGCCCGCCGTGCGAGCCTAGGCAATAATCAAAATCGTAAAATAAAGGCTCATGCAAAAACAAAGATACGCCCCCCGGGGGGCGTATCTTTGTTTTTGGCGTCTTTTTTTATCGTTCCGCGTTTACGTTCTTTTTTGTACGCATTCTGTAAAGGCCGTAATGGTAGTGCTGTTCCTGTGCCGCGGCGATCTCCTCCATGGAGTATGCCGCCATCACGTCTTCGCAAAGTTTCCGGTTGGGATCCCGCTCGGTATTGCACCAGAAGTTGAAGTGAAAATAGACATTTCCCGGGTACCTGTCCATGAGCTGCCGGACGAGTTCCGGGTCCTTCAGACCGACATGACTCTGAATGGCGCTCTGTCCCCAGAGGAGAAACATGCTGGGATTATGGGTCAGGACAATGGAGCGGTTCGGGATTTTCTTTACGAACTCCCGGGCGTACCGGTGATCGAAGCGGGCCGCCCAGGCCTCCTGTCCCACCGTCCGGATCATGGGCAGGAAGGACAGCCAGGAGAAGAGAAGAACCAGGACGATCAAGGCGCCGGCATATCTTTTTTTTGCGAACCATTCCATAAATATCCCGCCACCCAGTCCTGCTAGAATCGACATCGGCATGAACGTCATCAGGGCGAACCGCACGTCTGTGCCGAACCGGTAACTCCCCGCATAAAAGAAGAGAAAAATCCCCCAGAAAAGGACCAGCCAGGCCAGGATCACCGCCATCCAGCGGCGAATCCCTTTGCCCACCAGGCATCCCGTGAGGGTAAGGATGGTGATCATGACGGGAAACTGCTCATTGTTCAGATAATAGGGGCCGTTGACCCGGAGATTGCTCAGGAAAAAGTCCGTGGAAAACTTTGCACCCTCCGCCCCCCACGAATGGCCGCTCATGGCATAAAGATGGAAAACGTGGGGCATGAGGAAGAGGACGGTTAATGATCCCATGGCCCAAACGTGACGTTTGAGGAGTGTTTTTGGCGAAAGGACCAGGATGGCGATAGCCGCCCAGATGGCGATCAGGCCCGATTCCGGCCGCATCTGGCATGCGAGGGGCAGGGTCAGGGCAAAAAGGTAGAAGTGGATCTCTTTCTGTGAGCGCAGATAGGAGATGAGAAAGAGGGCTGTCAGCCCGCCAAAGAAGGCCGCTGCAGGTTCAGCGGCGGCCGTGTTCGACCATATGAGATTGTGGGGAATGATGGCATAGACCAAGGCGCCGAGGAGAGCGGGGAAAAAACGATCGGTCAGGCGCCGCACGATGAGATAAACGATGAAGACGCTGCCGGTAAAAATGAGGTTGTTCAGCAGAAATACATAGGCTTCATTAACGCCGAAGGCCTGAAATACGAGGCTCACGAGAAAGGGCCAGCCGTTCGGATCTTTGTTGTACTCCATCCAGTTGCCCTGATAATCGCCATAATCGAAGATCCCGTAGTTGCACATGGCCGCCCGATTGAGGTAAGCGATGTTCTGGCCGATATTGGTATAGATGTCCTCGTCGTAGAAAAGGCGGTGAATCTGTGGGGAAAGAAAGTAAACGGCGCTAAAGGCAGCGACCAGAATAAGGGCCGGGATCAGCCAGCGGCGGTTATTTGTAAAGAAATCCCTGATCCGATTGCGGGAAACAAGATCTTTGCCGTGGTTATTGGTGGGGAAATCCTTGCTGCGGTTGTTTGTGCCTTCAAGATTATTGCTGCTTCGGCTTGCGGCTTCCTCGCGACCATTAGCGTCGCGCCCGTTCAGCCACCAGCAGAGCAGTCCTGCCAGGAGTAAAAGGAGGTTGAGGCGGAGGGTCCAGGGCATCCAGATCATCAAGGCCCCTTCGATGGCCGGTTTGGGATAGTAGTCGATAATGTAGACGGCGCCGCCGAGCAGAAAAAGGTAAAGAATCAAAATAAAGATACCTTTGATGCCTCTGTCAATCATAGTTCACCTTTAGTTCTCCCCCCTTTTCTAAAGGGGGGTTGGGGGGGATTTTAAACATTCCTGAATTCTTTCAAGCACCCCATCGATATTCTTGAGCACATCTATATCGGAAAAGCGAAGCACCGTAAAACCATTCGCCTGGAGATATTGATCCCTTATCTGATCCTTCCTCATCCCTTCATCCTCATAATGCTGCCCGCCATCTATTTCCAGGATGAGTTTTCCTTTTGGACAGTAAAAGTCGACAATGTAATCGCCGATATTTTTCTGCCTGTAGAATTGGAAATCATCGATCTGTTTCCTCCTGATCTTAAACCATACGAGCCGTTCGGCATCCGTCATGTTGGTTCTTAAGCTCCGGGCGAAAGGTTTGAGGCTTTTGTTGAAGGGCAGCATTTAAAAATCCCCCTCGATCCCCCTTTAAAAAAGGGGGAGATCATAGTGCTTAAGTCAATGGCATTGAGTATGCCGCCATGTTTTCTACCAGGATGTCCTCGATGACGAGATAGCGGATGCCGGTCCGCTGTAGCATGTCGATGGCTTCCTGAGGAGTACAGACCACCGGTTCGCCGTGGATGTTAAAGCTCGTGTTGAGCAACACGCCATAGCCCAGGATTTTTTTGATCTGTTCAAGGAGATCCCTGTAGAGGGGGTGCTCGTCGCCGACAAGCTGGGGACGGCAGGTCCCGTCGATATTTATCACTCCCGCCATCATCTTCATCTTCTCATCCCGGACCCGGAAGGCCATGGTCATGAAGGGGTTGTCGCGGAGGTTCTGGCCATCAGTATGGAGGAGCGCCGGGGCGTCTTCGACGAGGATGCTGGGGCAGAAGGGCTGATACCAGACCCGCTTCTTCAGCAGGAGATTGAGACGGTCCTTGATCGTACTGTCATCGGGCCGGGCGAGGATGCTGCGATTGCCCAGGGACCGTGGGCCGATTTCCATCCGTCCCTGGAACCAGAGGATGATTTCTCCAGTGAGGATAAGGCGGGCCGCCGTCTCCGGAGCGCTGTCGATCCGCAGAAACAGGAGATCGCCGTGGCGGTGCGTTTCCTGCCCTGCCTCAGCCGCCGCCGATTTCTCTGTAGCGCTGTCCTCTCCGACTGCCGTATTTAAATGAAAATCCCCCCCTCCCCCCTTTACTAAGGGGGGGAGTAATAAGTCTTCACCCTTGGCTAAGGGGAGGAGTGGTAAGTATCCCCCCTTTACTAAGGGGGGGAGTAATGAGTCTTCCCCCTTGGCTAAGGGGAGGGGTGGTAAGTATCCCCCCTTTACTAAGGGGGGGAGTAATAAGTCTACCCCCTTTACTAAGGGGGGGAGTAATGAGTCTTCCCCCTTGGCTAAGGGGAGGAGTGGTAAGTATCCCCCCTTTTCTAAAGGGGGGTAAGGGGGGATTTTCATGCTTCGTTGTTCTTTTCTCTGGGCATGGGTATCAGTTCCAGGGTTGTTTTGAAGGGCGGCCCAAACCTCTTCCACCGTGAAGGACGGGCCAAGGGCAAGACTCGGTAGCGAATATCCGGAAATGCCGAAGCGGTCGTGATTCATGATCATGGCGGCGCCGATGGCGAGGCCGCCATCGCCCATGTGGGGGAAGACGTAGATGTTCTCCACCTCCCGTTGCGCGGCGAGCTTCATATTCATCTTGATGTTGGAAAAAACGCCTCCTGCCGCTGCGATTCTCTTATGGCTGGTTTTCG
>JBAYKV010000040.1:0-18145 GCA_041664405.1 Syntrophales bacterium | reverse complement strand
GAACTCGATATCTACAACATCCCCATCGCCCTGATTACGAAACAATATCTTGAGTATATAGATATTCTCAAGACGTTGAATCTTGATCTGGCGGGTGAATATCTCGTCCTTGCGGCGACCCTGGTTCATATCAAATCGAAACTGTTGTTGCCGGAGACGACTGAGGAGGGGGAAGAGGAGGGCGATCCCCGTCAGGAACTGGTGCAGCAACTCCTGGAATATCAGGAGTTCAAGAATGCCTCCCAGTCCTTACAGGCGCGGGAAGTTCTCGAAAGGGACGTCTTCGTAAGGGGATATGCCCCGGTGGAGGCGCCGCCGCCGGGCGATGATGATAATCAGGCGTGGCAGGAGATCGGTCTGTTTGAACTGGTGGATGCCTTTCGAAAGATTCTCGGCAATCTTGGTCAACCGGAACTGATGGAAATTGACCTGGACCGGACTTCCCTGGCGGACCGGATCAATGAGATTATGGATCAACTGCGGGAGCGTCAATCCCTGACTTTTACAGAGCTCCTGAACGGTAAGCTGAGTCGGCGTCTGATCATCTATACCTTCATGGCCTTACTGGAACTGGTCAAGCAGCGGATGATTCGCATCTGCCAGACGGGACCTTTCGGGGTGATCCGCCTGTTTTTAGCCGTAGCTGAAGAGGAAGGGCATGGATGAAACCAAGGCCATAATCGAAGGGTTGATTTTTGCTTCGGAAACGCCTCTGACAATTGATAAGATCGTCGAGATATTTCAGGAGAGAAATCTCAATCGCCAGGATATTACCGACCATCTTAGCGAACTGATGAGTGAATACGGTGTGCGGCACGGTGGTTTTTATCTCCAGGAGGTAGCCGGGGGATATCAATTCCGGACCAGACCGGAATTGTCGGCGTGGATCGCAAAACTGAAAGGCGTCCGATCGGCCGCGCTCACCACTGCTGCCTTGGAAACCCTTGCGATCATTGCCTACCGGCAGCCAGTCGTCAAGGCGGAGGTGGAGCGGCTGCGGGGGGTAGATGTTTCCCGTCCCCTGCGAACCCTCCTGGAAAGGAAGCTTGTCCGGATGGTGGGAAGGAAGGACGTGCCGGGAAAGCCCATGATTTATGGGACGACCAGGAAATTTCTGGAGGTCTTCAGCCTGAAGGATCTGTCTGAATTGCCGACCATGGGAGAACTGAAAGATTTAACAAAATAACGGACTCGCAAAAACTCATTATTACCATTCCCCCCTCGAAGGGGGAGGTAATTTTTGAACTTTTTGCGAGGTTGTCACAAAATGAGGTTATCAGAAATGACTATGGGGAAAAAAATATTGGGGAAGGTGCCTTTACCGGGGGAGCGGCTACAAAAGGTTCTTGCCGGGGCAGGGATTGCCTCCCGCCGGGCGGCGGAAGAGATGATCCGTGAGGGCAGGGTGATGGTCAATGACCACGTCATCAAAGAGATGGGGGTCAGGGTTCATCGAGACGACGAGATCCGCGTGGATGGACGGTTGATCGGTCCCCAGCCTGATAAGGTCTACCTCATGCTGAACAAGCCACGGGGGTATGTGACCACCATGAAAGATCCGGAGGGGAGGCCTGTTGTCACGAAGCTGCTTCCAGAGGAGGCAGGAAGGGTTTTCCCGGTAGGGAGGCTTGATTACGACTCCGAGGGGCTGCTGCTGTTCACCAATGACGGTGATTGGGCCTTCCGTCTTCAGCATCCCCGTTTTCTTCAGCAAAAGACCTACCTGGTCAAGGTCAAAGGCAATATTACAGCGTCGGAGATACGGCGCCTGGAGAAGGGCTTTGATTTGGAAGATGGTCCATTCCGGCCGCTTCGCTTTCAGGTCGGGAGAATGAATGACAAGAGCTGCTGGATAGACATCACGATCAGGGAGGGGCGAAACCGTATCCTCAGGAGGGTTTTTGAATATTTAGAGCTTCCTGTCATTCGTCTCATCCGCACCGCTATTGGAGAATTAACGCTGCAAGGTCTGGAGGAGGGACAGAGCCGCTTTCTGTCTCCCCAGGAGGTAGCAGCATGCCTGCCGCCGAAAGATCGGAGCAGTACTAAAAAAAATTCAAAAATATCTTGACATTCGCAATAAAATAAATAATAGTCGGCCAAAAAGTAAGCTATATTATCACGTTATTTGGAATGACACTTGTCTTTCGTAATTTTCTAGGAGGAAGGAATGAATAAATCGGGACTGATTGAGGCAGTAAGCAGGAAAGAGAACATTACTGAGAAGAAGGCCGTAGAGGTCGTCAATCTTATCTTCAAGGGTTTCACCGAAGAATTGAAAAAGGGTGGACGAATTGAAATTCGCGGGCTGGGAAGCTTTGTGGTCCGTGATTATGAAGCCTATACGGGAAGAAATCCGAAGACGGGAAGGAATATTAAGGTATCTCCCAAGAAGCTGCCCTTTTTCAAGGTAGGCAAAGAGTTGAAGGAAAAGGTCGATCAGCAGAAATAACCTGCCTCAATTTCTGACCGGTCATCTTAATATATCGGGATCATCCCGGGGTTGTACGTAGCCCGGGGATGATCCCTTTTTAATAAAGAAACACCCGCGTCCCCTTTTAAGCCGAACCCTCAGGTCATCAGGCCTTCTTCCCGGAAACTGAAAAAACGGTTTTCTCCGATAATGATGTGATCGTGAACGAGGATATCCAGTGTCCGTGCTGTTTCCTGGATCGTCCTGGTAAGGCGGATATCTGCATCCGACGGCCGTACATGGCCGGAGGGATGATTGTGAACCAGAATGATTGCCGAGGCCTTGCACTGAAGGGCCTTTTCCAGGACCTTACGAGGATAGACAACTGCCTGGTTGACGACGCCTTCCTGGATGGTTTCAAAGGTTATGATCTTGTTCTGGGCGTCGAGGTAGCAAACCCGGAATTCTTCGTCCTTCAGAGCCCCCATGGAAGTCTTGCAGAAATTGAGCAGTTCGGCGGTGCAGGAGACCTGAGGCCGGTCCTGCGCCTTCTGCAAAAGGTAGAATGAACCGATATCCTTGACAAGTTTGATCAGAATGGCGGTGTGAGAACCGATGCCCTTGACCTGTTGCAGCTCTTCGATGTCGGCGTCAATAACCCCCTTAAGGCCGCCGAATTCCTTGAGGAGCTCCTTGGCCAGTAATTTTAGGTCTTTTTGTGGGAGCCCATAGGTGAGGAGAAACTCCATGATTTCGTAATCGTGAAAGCCTTCCAGACCCGCCTCGATGTATTTGTCTTTTAGACGTTGCCGGTGCCCATGATAATGATGCTTGGGTTTTTCGCTCATAATGCAAATACCCGTCATTTTATCATTCCCGACTTGATCAGGAATCCAGAGCAAATTTTGGGGTCAGACCTCAAAATTTAGCATAAAGATCACTTCCAAGGCCTAGCCCCGTCCTTCTAACCCACATGCCCGGAACGGGCACAACGAAGCACGGAAATACCCATTCCCCCCTCTTTGACAAGGGGGGGAATGGGGGTATCTACATATAAAAATTGTCAGCCCAGGTTTGCGTTGACGAAATCCCAGTTGATCAATTTGTCAATGAAGGCAGCTAAATAATCGGCGCGACGGTTCTGGTAGTCGAGATAATAGGCGTGCTCCCAGACGTCGATGGTCAAAAGGGGTTTCATGTTCTTGGTCAAGGGATTGTCGGCATTGGCGGTCTTGACGATCTTGAGGGCGCCCTGCTCAAGAACAAGCCAGGCCCAGCCGCTTCCGAACTGGGTGACGCCGGCGTTTTTCAGCTCTTCCACAAATTTTTCATACGCCCCCCAGGTGGCGTTGATCTTTCCGGCTATCGCACCCGTCGGAAGTCCTCCGCCGTTGGGCTTAATGCCCTGCCAGTAAAAGGAATGGTTCCAGGCCTGGGCAACATTGTTGAAAATGCCGACCTTGGCAGTGTCGCCGGCCGTTTTCCGGATGATGTCTTCCGGGGAAGCACTTTCCAACTCCGTTCCCGCCAGCAGCTTGTTGGCATTGTCGACATAGGTCTTGTGATGCTTACCGTGGTGGAATTCAAGGGTTGTGGCGCTGATATAGGGCGCCAGGCCATCCTTTCCGTAGGGTAATTCGGGGAAAATAATTGCCATGAGATGACTCCTTTCTTATTCAGGTTGGATTTTGCATGTAAAGTAACAACTAATATCTTGTTTGGCAAGGGATTATGATACGTCCATCGGCAACCATCTCCCGAAGTTCCTTTTTGTTGAACTTGCCCACGCTGGTCTTGGGAATCTGATCGAGAAGGACGAACTCGTCAGGAATCCACCACGCGGCGCGGACCTTGTCTTTCAAAAAGCCCTTCAACTCCTCGCCCGTCAAAGTTTCACCGGGCTTTAGAACCACACAGCCCAGGGGTCTTTCCTGCCACTTGGGATGGGCGATGCCGATGACCGCTGCTTCCGCCACCCGGGGGTGGGCCATAATGGCGTTTTCCAGATCCACGGAGGAAATCCATTCGCCCCCGCTCTTGATCAGATCCTTTGTCCTGTCCACAAGACGAACGTAGCCCTCCTCGTCAATGGCGCCCACGTCCCCCGTATGGAGCCAGCCGCCCGCAAAAGTGGCCGCCGTGCGCCCCGGATCGCGGTCATATTCCCCGGCAATCCAGGGACCCCGCAGGAGGATTTCTCCCCAGTGTTTGCCATCCGCAATAACCTCCTTATCCCCATGATCAACAATCTTCATTTCCAACCCCATGACGAGGAGTCCCGCACTATCCTTGACATGGTACTTATCTGCCGCTGACCAGTCGGCCATGTAGCTCTTGGGAATGGCTGCCAGGGCCAGAGGGGAGGTTTCCGTCATGCCGTAAGCCTGGATGATGGGGAAACCGTATTTATCGTTGAATTGTTCCAGAAGATGGCGGGGCAGGGCGGAGCCGCCGGAAGCGATTCCCTTGAGCGTAGAAAAATCATGCCATCCTCCCTTCTCCAGGTAATCGAAAAGCATCATCCAGATCGTCGGGACACCGCAGGTGAAGGTGACTTTCTCTGCCGCGATAATACGGCACAGGACCTCCATATTGATGACTTCCCGTCCCGGCAGGATCTGCTTGCATCCCAATCCCACGGCCAGGAAGGGAATTCCCCAGGCATTGGCATGAAACATGGGCACGACATGGAGCATGCAGTCCTCCTCCGTAGCGTGCAGAGTAAGCCCCGCTGTGTAGGTATGGAGAACAATTCCCCGGTGGGAATAGACGACCCCTTTCGGGTCCCCCGTGGTTGCTGAGGTGTAACAGAGCAAGGCCGGGTCCCATTCACTCAGATCATCCGGAAAATCATAGTGGTCCGGAAACCGGGCGGTCCATTCATCATAGAGATAGACCGGGGCAAGGGAGGTCTGGGGCATCACGCCGCTTTGGTTCATGATTACGAAATGTTTGACTGTTTTTAACTGATCCTTCACCAGTTCGACGAAAAAAAGAAGATCCTCGTCAATGAACAGGACCTCGTCTTCCGCATGGTTGAGGACATAGGCCAGATGATGAGAGGGCAGGCGAAAGTTGACGGTGTGCAGTGTTGCTCCCATGCAGGGGACGCCAAAATATAGCTCCAGATGCCGGTGGTTGTTCAAGGCGAGGCTGGCGACCCGATCCCCCTTTTTGATTCCCAATGAGGCGAGGGCGTGAGCCAGTTGACAGGTCCGCCGGTAGTAGTCAGCGTAGGTATAACGAAAGATTTCGCCCGGAAAGACGGAGACGATCTCCTTTTTGGGGAAATACTTCGCCCCCCGTAGCAGCAATGTCCTCAGCAGCAGCGGATAATCCATCATGGCCAGGCCCTCCTCTTGATAGTTTTTAAACGATCGCGGGTTCGCTTCTTTTCTGCCGGTAATCCATCCAGATAATAAAAAAAACCAGGAAAATGGAACATACTGCCGAGGGAAGGGAGGATTCTCGATTGAAAAAAACCAGGGCCAGTCCCCCCGAGAGGCCATAATTCTTCAGCGTACCGAGAAGGGTGAGGCTGATCAGGGTCTTTCTTTCCACCCGGATCAGCCTGCCTACGGTATCAATCAAATAACCAAGGACAAAAATACTGAGAAAGGCGATAGTTGCCACCGGTAGGATCAGGGCCGGATTACCAATAATGATCTGGCGATTGAGGCCGACGATGGTGTAGATGATGATAAAAAAAGACCAGTCCGTTATCGGACCCTTGAAGGGTGCGATCGGTTTATGCCAGCCCTTAAATAGCATAACGCGGGATATGAGAATTGGCAGGAGGATCAATTCGCCGGTGATCACCATCAGCTTCATGGGGTCAATATTCTTTATACCAAGGAAAAAATAGGCCATCAGGGGCAGGATCATGAGGGCGATCAAATAAGCCCCGATAGTGCTGAAAAGGGTAAAAGATTCGTTGCCTTTCAGGATAGTGGTGAAAGGTATGACGGCTACGGCGGGAGGGACGGTGGCAATGAGGACAAAGCCGGCCCGAAGCGATGGTTCTTGAATCATCAGCCGCGTCAAGATCAGGATGACACCGCTCAGGACAAGATAATTCATCACACTGCCAAGAAAGGCCGGCATGATCATGGTGCGGGCCGAGCGGAAGGCGCGATTCGGAATGCTCATTGTGGAAACGGTCATCACCACTGCCAGACCCGGCAGGATCAGCGGTTCTGTCCACGGGGCGGCCTTGTCGGTAAGCAACCCGCTGACCGTTGCCAATAAGAAGATGAAGTTCCTGTTGTGGAGAAGGGCCTTCAGCTTTGTCATGCCATAGGGGAGAATATTTTCATGATTGCCGTGAAATATTGATTAACATTGCATATCCTCTTTCCAAACCTGTATTTGGTTGCGCCCGTTTTCTTTGGCTCGATAGAGGGCGATGTCGGCCTTTTTAAGCAATTCTATCCTCGGAATAAGACCCTGTTGATCCATGAAGGCAATACCGCCGCTCAGGGTGACATTGAAATGGCCTTCCGGCCCCTCCATGATATGGTTCTGGACGCTTTCCCGGATACGTTCGGCCAGGGTCAGAGCGCCGGCCAGATCAGTATCGGGCATAATAACGACAAACTCCTCCCCTCCATATCGGCAAGGCGAGTCCAGGGCCTGTCTGACCGATAATTTGATGATGTCCGCAATGTCACAGAGGACCACATCTCCCTGTTGGTGGCCGTATCGGTCATTTACTCCCTTAAAAAAATCGATATCCATCATGAGGATAGCTAATTTGCCGCCGTATCGTTTGATGCGGTTTTCCTCTTCCGCCAGACGCAGGTCAAAATAGCGGCGAATATAGAGTCCCGTAAGGCCGTCATAGACGGCCAACTGAAACAGACGGGTCGTTTCCAGGGCAACGGCCACAATGGTAAGGAGCAGGAGCAGGGATTGCATCATCAGGGGTGAAAGGGAAAAATCAGCAGCGTAATCGAAGGTAACCATGCCTATAACCTGGTTATTTGTTGCAATCAACGGCGCGCACAGGCATCTGCGGTTGTCGGTCCCTTCCCCGGCACTGGGTATGGGAATGCCCGCGATGAATTCAAGAGGGAAATAGCTCGGATATTTATCGGCCAGAATCTGTTCGAAATATGTGTTCTCCCGCTCCACCGTGAACATATGGGTCACGCTTGCATTGCCGATGAACCCTCCCGCACAGACCAGTTGCCCTTCCTTGTCCAGAAGAAAAAGCCCGATGTTGTCGCTTTTTCCGAAATCCCCCAGGCTTTCGCACGCCCGTTCAATAATCAGCTCCCGATCGAGGTTGGACATGATTAAGCGAGCCGCAAAGCCGAGGCTAATAATCTCGTCTTCGATCTTTTGATTGATAAGTGATTCCATATTTATTTATTGCTCCCCCTGCGGATAGTTACAAACAGGGTAGCCTCCTCGCGTTTGATCAGGAGCATGATGGTTTCCTGTTTGCCGCTTCGGGCAAGTTCGTCTGTGAGATCTTTCATCGCCTGTATCCTGGTGCGATTGACATTAAGGATGATATCGCCGGCCTTCAGTCCCGCCTCGTCGGCGGGGGAATTCGGATTGACCCGGGTGATCACGATGCCGCCCTTTTCCGACAGCCCCAGGTTCCTGGCCATTTCCGGGGTGATTTCCTGTAGGGTCATTCCCATTTGATCGACGAGTTTGCCGCCGGCAGCTATTTCCCGCAGGTCTTTTCTTTCGCCGGGAACGACTTCCAGATTTTTTTCCTGTCCATCGCGGATGATCCGGACCACAACTTTTTTCCCGATGGGCAGGGCGGCGACGATTCTGAGCAACTCATGGGTATCCTGAATGGGCCGGCCGGCGATGGCGATAATAATATCGCCCGTTCTGATTCCCCCCTTGTCCGCAGGATCGCCCGGGAAGACCTGGCCGACCAGGGCGCCCCGGTGATCTTTTAGTTTCATGTTTTCTACAATATCCGGTGTAATGTCCTGAATGGAAAGCCCCAGCCAGCCCCTGGTTACGTAGCCCTTAGCTTTCAGATCCGTAATTACGTCTTTGGCGAGGTTAATGGGGACGGCAAAGCCGATTCCCTGTCCCTGAGCAGCTATGGCCGTGTTTATGCCAACCACCTCACCGTCGACGTTGAAGAGGGGGCCGCCGCTGTTGCCTGGGTTTATCGAGGCGTCGGTCTGAATGAAGTTGTCATAGGGACCGGCGCCGATAACCCGGCCTTTGGCGCTGACGATACCGGCGGTAACCGTATGGTCGAGACCGAAAGGATTACCAATGGCGAAAACCCAGTCGCCGACACGCAACTTATCCGAATCGCCGAACTTGACACAGGGAAGGTCCCCATCGGGCTTTATCTTGATGAGGGCAAGATCGGTATTGGGATCTTTCCCCTTAACTTCGGCATCGTATTCTTTGCCGTTGGAAAGCTTGACCTTGATCTTGTCAGCTTTGGCTACAACGTGGTTATTAGTGAAGATATATCCATCATTGGAGATGATAAAACCGGACCCAAGGCTTTTTTGCCTTGATTCTCTTTCCGGAATATCCCCGAAGAAACGTTGAAAGAAATCGTCATTGCCAGAGTTTCCGCGGGGTATAGTTCCAGAGAAGCCACGGCTGGATTTGATGGTCTGGGTGGCGCTGATGTTCACGACGGTGGGGCTCCATTTCTCCGCTAAATTAGCGAAGGAAAACGGTTTCCCGCTATCCTTGACGGGTGTGCGCGCATCGACGGCCGTTAAGCCGACCCCCGGCGCCGCCAGAAAGAGGCACAAGATAGATGAAATAGCGATACAAAACCAATATTTACTTTTTGTCCTGCATGATTCCATGATCGACCTCCTAAAATTCGTAAAATTACTGCTAAAATATATCTTAGTGTCATTGTCCCTGTCAACGGATATAAAAACTCGCCTTTCCATATCCTTTTTATTATGTTAGGTTCCGCCGTCAAAGGAGAATAGCATAAATGAGAAAAACGGGGAGCTTGAGAAAAGATCCTTTAACCAGCACTCCTGCTCCAAAAAAAATTGGCCTCGCCCTGGGCAGTGGTTCCGCCCGAGGGTGGTCGCATATAGGCGTCATCAGGGGATTGCAGGAGGCAGGCATCCACGTCGATCTGGTCTGTGGGACGTCCATGGGGGCCATGGTGGCCGGGGCCTTTGCCGCAGGTTTTATTGCTGCAATGGACGAATGGGTTCGTGGTTTGACCTGGGCCGATATTCTCGGTTTCATGGATGTCAGGCTCCCACGCTCGGGTCTCATTGAAGGGGATAAAATGACCAGGTATTTTCGGGAAAAGATTTCCGATTCCAATATCGAGGATCTACCCATGCCCTTTGCCGCAGTGACGACGAATCTCAAATCAGGTCGAGAGGTCTGGGTAAGGAAGGGTTCCCTGATGGATGCAATTCGAGCGAGCATGTCCATGCCCGGGATATTGACCCCTTTTAATCGTGAGGGAGGATGGTTTGTCGATGGCGGACTTATCAACCCCGTGCCCGTGTCCCTTTGCCGGAACATGGGCGCTGATATTGTCCTGGCCGTCGATCTCAATAACGATATTATGGGCCGAAGTTTCAATCGGTCCGAGAACAATGAGACAGCGCTGGGGCAGGAAAAAGATGGAAAGGTGGGGAATGGCCAGTATCTTCCTAATCGGCTCGCCTCTTTTTTCAACGGTAAGATCAAGTCAGGACAATTGTCGATCTTCAAACGTTTTGCCCAGAACCGACCCAGCAAGGGGCCGACGCTCTTTGAGGTCATTGCCACATCCGTCTATATCATGCAGGATCAGATCACGAAGCACCGCCTGGCTACGGATCCCCCGG
The DNA here is from genome assembly GCA_041664405.1 of Syntrophales bacterium. Classification (GTDB taxonomy): domain Bacteria; phylum Desulfobacterota; class Syntrophia; order Syntrophales; family UBA8958; genus UBA8958. The sequence continues at coordinate 7,921 of JBAYKV010000040.1, read as the reverse complement.
ATGTCCTGATTCTCCCCCGCCTTGCCCATATCGGCCTGCTTGAGTTCAATCGCGCCGAAGAGGCAATCGAGGCGGGACGTAAAGCCGTAGAGTTGACACTGCCCATAATACACGACGCCATAGGATCGCGATGAACAAGAAACTGGGTATTGCCGTTGCCATGCTGTTCCTGACGGTTATGACGGGCACCGCGGGTTACCATTTTTTGGAAGGGTTCAGTTTTTTCGAGGCCCTCTACCTGACCGTTGTGACCCTCTCCACCGTCGGTTACGGTGATTACTATGCCCGTAGCACCGGCGGTATGGTGTTTACCATATTTTTGATCATTGTCGGTGTGGGGACGATGTTTTATACTGTCAGTCTTATTGCGGAAACCATTGTCGAAGGGCGCCTCCGGGCCATCATGGGAAAAGGAAAGCTGAAAAGGATTATCAAGAGAATGAAAAATCATTATATCATCTGCGGGTGCGGAAGAATCGGCTTCCTTATTTGTCGGGAGCTGGCGGCGGAAAAGGTCCCCTTTGTGGTCATTGAAAAAAATCCCGAGGTAATCCAGAAAATCGAGGATGAAGGTTTCCTTTGCTATCATGGCGACTCCACGAGCGACAAGTCCCTCATCCAAGCCGGCATCAAACAGGCCAAGGGGATTGTCTGTGTTCTGCCCACGGATGCAGAGAATCTCTATGTGATTTTGACAGCCAAGGAATTGAATCCCGACGTGTTCGTCCTTTCGCGTTCCGAGGAAGAACAGTCGGAACACCGCTTGCTGAGAGCGGGGGCGGACCGGGTCATATCGCCCTACACCCTCGGAGGCATGAGGATGGCCATGGCCATCCTGAGGCCGGCGATGCTTGACTTCATTGAAATTTCGACGAGAAGGCAGAGTCTGGAGTTGAGGATGGCGGAAGTAACTATCTGCGATGGTTCGGTGGTGGCCGGGAAGACCCTGGAAGAATCGGAAATCAGGCAGAACTATGGCCTGATCATCGTCGCGGTGAAGAAGGATTCCGGCAAAATGGTCTTCAATCCCGCCGCCTCTTATCCCATAGAAAGCGGCGATAAACTCATCGCTCTCGGCGAAGACGACAATGTCATGCGGTTTACCAAAGTCTGTGCCGGTTAGGGCCTGACGGGACCTAAGGAGGCGCTTTGATGATTTTGCCGGACCCGGTGAAGAGGCTGACGGCTCGGATTAGGGCGGCGAAAGGAGAAATATCTCCGGATCTGATCCTGAAAAATGGCCTGGTTGCTGATCTTTTTTCCGGCGAGATGATCAGGACGGATGTGGCCATCTTCGACGGGATAATCGTCGGTTTGGGGGAGTATGACGGCCCGCGCGTCGTAGATGCTTCAAAATATCATGTCGCTCCCGGATTCATGGATGGTCATTTCCATATCGAAAGCTCCATGCTTTCACCGCGGGAATTAGCCAAGGCCGTTCTCCCCCACGGGACAACGGCAATTGTCGCAGATCCTCATGAAATCACCAATGTCCTGGGGACAAGAGGGCTTCGGTATATCCTTGAGGAGACCGAAGGGCTCCCCCTTGATTTCTATCTGATGCTCCCCTCCTGTGTCCCTGCTACCCATCTGGAAACATCAGGGGCGTCTCTGGGGACGGAAGACCTGGATGGTTTCAGGCAGGAAAAACGCGTTCTGGGTCTGGCGGAAATGATGAATTTCCCCGGGGTAACCTGCTGTGATCCCGGGGTTCTGGACAAGATCGCCGCCTACTGTGATCGCATCAAAGACGGCCACGCCCCCCTGTTATCGGGGAAAGACCTCAACGCCTATATCAGCGCCGGTATCCGTTCCGACCACGAGTGTACCCGGTTGGCAGAGGCAAGAGAAAAACTTCGTGGCGGCATGCAGATCATGATCCGCGAAGGAACCCAGGCCAAGAACCTTAACGCCCTCCTTCCCCTGGTCAACGCCATGACGCTGAGACAATGCAGCCTGGTGACGGACGATCTCCATCCCCACGACATCATGCGCCAGGGACATCTGGATGCGGTCATGAGTCTGGCCGTTGCTCAGGGACTGGACCCGCTCTGGGCCATTGCCATGGTCACCATCAATACGGCCAGATATTTCGGCCTCCGGGACTACGGCGCCGTGGCCCCCGGCTACCACGCCGATCTGGTCCTCCTGTCTTCTCTCAACCCGGTGCGGGTAGAGGCTGTTTTCAAAAACGGCCGGCAGGTCGTCGATCATGGTAAACTGATAACTGATATCCCGGCGAGCGTCCTGCCCGCCGAGGTCACATCCATGCATGTCAAGCCTTATGACGTGAATGCCTTCGTGATCCCGGCATCGGGAGGGAAGGTGCGCGTCATCGATCTCATCCCGGACCAGATTCTGACGGGGGCTGCCGTTCTTGAGGCGTTTGTCAGGGATGGCCAGGTTATTCAGGACACCCGGCGGGATATCTTAAAAATTGCCGTAATCGAGCGCCATCGGGGTACAGGCAATATCGCCCTGGGCCTGGTAAGGGGGTTCCGGCTTAAGAACGGGGCGCTGGCAACCTCGGTCGCTCATGACTCCCACAACATCATCTGTGTGGGGTGTTCAGATGGAGACATGTACGCGGCAGCCAGGGAGGTGGAAGCGATGAAGGGAGGCCTGGCCATAGCCTGTGAAGGTAAGATAACGGCCCGCCTGGCCCTGCCGATTGCCGGTTTGATGTCCGCCCGCCCCCTCGCGGAAATTGGCAGGGGCTGGGAATGTATCCGCCAGGAAGCGCAGCGGCTGGGGTGTCAGCTGCGGGAGCCCTTTATGCACCTTTCCTTTCTCGCCCTCCCGGTGATTCCCGATCTCAAGATGACGGACAGGGGTCTCGTGGATGTCAATGTATTCGACTTCGTGCCGCTGTTTGCCGATTAGTAGGGACCATCCGCCCTGTCCGGACGCTATCCGATTCAACAAATCATGCAACCGGAAGCTTAAAAAAACAACGTACCGGTTAGCCGGCGCTCCGCAAATTCAAATACAAGCCAACGCCACGGCCATATCTTTGAATTCATTTACTTTGGGTAGAAACATGCTATGTCTTGACAGCGAATTTTATCTTTGTTTATAATGCCGCTGCATCCTTTAGTCAGCAACTCGTCAACCTCGATGAAAAAACAGGAACTTCATAAGACAATACATGATGTTCTTTTTAGCCATAGTTCTGATGATGGAGAGGCGATATGGAGAGTCGAAAGGGTTTAAATCTTTATCCTGTAGGATTGCTTTTTCTGATGTGTGTGTATATAGGCGCTTGCGCCAATATTCCGCTTGATTACCCAAAAACTGCTTCGTCAGCCCTTCCTCCATCAAATCAGACTCGTTTATGGAATCGAATAAATTCCCAATCGGAGCATCATGTCGGAAAATCCGGCTTCTTCCTCATACCTTCTGGTATGGATGCATTCCTGTCTCGTTATTTCCTGATTGAGGCTGCTGATCGTACCCTTGACCTGCAATACTATATGTTTCACGAAGATGAGACGGGTATGCTGCTTATGGAACGAATAATCGCTGCAGCAAACCGTGGGGTAAGAGTTCGCCTCCTCTTTGACGACTGGAACATTGCCGGTAAGGACTTTGATCTGTCCATGTTCAATGCCCATCCCAATATAAAGGTGCGGGTCTTCAATCCTTTCAGCGGAGATCGTTCTACTGATCTCTCTCGGTTGTTTCAATCTGCCTTTGGCGACAAGAGATTGCAGCGGCGGATGCACAATAAGGTTTTCGTTGCCGACAACACCGTCACTATTGTCGGTGGCCGCAATCTCGGGAATGAATATTTTGATGCCAGCTCAAATGTAAACTTTTCGGATCTGGATATTCTGATGACGGGGCCGATAACACAGCAAGTATCCACGGCATTTGACGAATACTGGAACAGTGAGCTTTCTGTTCCCATAGAGGCGATTGCAGCGAGCAAGCCGAGCACTGATGATCTTAAAGAGGGCCAGCGCTTTCTTCAAGCCAACAAAGAGAAACTCAAGGATTCCGAATACGCAAAGGGTGTAAAAGACAGTGACCTCCTGTCGCGCCTCATCGCCGGTAATGTCCCCTTTTTTTGGGCGGAGGGTGTATTTCTCTGGGATAGGCCGATCAAGGTTAAATCTTCTCTGAACCAGGATACTTCAGCTTATCTGGCGCCCCGCCTTGACGCTTATGCCCGGGGGGCCAGATCCGAGGTGCTGATGATGTCGCCCTATTTAGTACCGTGTATGGGCGGCTTACAAAAATTGAAGGAACACCGTGATCGGGGGGTCAAGATAAAGATTCTTACCAATTCGCTCGCTTCGAATGATGTGAAGGCAGCCCATGGGGGATATGCGAAATACCGTAAAGAAATGCTCCGCCTTGGTGTTGAGCTTTACGAAATGAAACCAACTGCAGGGGATAGTCCCAAAGAGCGCCCGAGAAAGCTGGTTGGCTCTTCAAAGGGAGCCCTCCATGCGAAGACTTACATCATTGACCGTGAACTCGTCTTCGTGGGGTCCTTTAATTTCGATTCCCGATCTCACACGCTGAACACGGAGGGTGGTATCGGTGTGCAGAGTCGGGAGATTGCAGAACAGGCGGCACAAATATTCGAGGCCCGTACATCCCCGGACAGGTCATATCGGGTTACTTTTGAGACAGACCCGCCGCAACGGGAAGTTACTCCTACAGAAGATATGAGGCTTATCTGGGTTACAGAAGAAAACGGCAAAATGATCCGTTATGATACCGAGCCCATGACCGATATCTGGGAAAGAATCGGCGTGGAGATTCTCTCGTGGTTTGTTCCTGAAGAGATGCTGTGAGGTCGGAGACTTCAAATACAAAGCGAGAGACCAAATTTGCTGAGAGCTTATTGAATCCTGGGTGAAACGTGCAAGGATTCATTTTTTTACCTTCTTGAAAACAAGTCTGAAAGCCTTCCAAATGCATTTTTAAGATAATGTATGAAATACTAAATATACCTATTATTGTAATATATTAATGGTGCAAGTTGCAAAAACCAGCGGTTGTCGATCTTGAATTGAGGTGATGATTACCATTAGGGAACATCGCATCACAGCCACTCTCCGAACTCCACCACTGAGATACTTAGGCGTCAGGCCCCTGCGAGGCCCTCGGGGCATGCTGGAATCGTTCAATTAAATCACGAATGGCTCGTGCATCGTCTTTGAGATGCCCATGACTCACAATTGGGTTGCTTCCTCCCGCTGAATCAATTCGGATGTCGGACCATATTAAACCCGTTTGGATATTGACCGAAGCCACTTTAGAGATCGCTATGCTCTCTTCGTTGGAACCGAAGAGTCGCGGCTTAATCCGCGTAACCCGGTTTTGATTAACTTCTATACGCACCGGGAAAAGTAGGTTGCCCGAACTCAACCGACTGGCGGTGAATACATGGTGGTCGTCAACCATCGCTTCCTCCTTCGATTCGATAATTTAAACTAATAAGGCATCGCTTTCTCACGGTGAGAGTATATGAAGAAGGATGTTATGTGTCAAGAGGAGCTTGACTTCAAAATATGGGGTGCGGTATCGGTGATTACCATTTGCTCAGATTGTCTTCAGCACCAATTTGTCCAAAGTTAAGCGCGGTCTTGCCTTGGGTGACTGATCAGGATGCCCCACAGGCAGAAGCACCACTGGGTAGATATTTTCGTTCAGTGCAAGGTACTCCTTTACCTTATCTCGATCAAACCTTCCGAGCCAACAACTACCCAGACCAAGATCAACGGCCTTAAGAACGATGTGCTCAACAGCAATCGCCACATTCATGGTAAGATAGGCCCCGGCGAAAGAGGATCGGCTGCAGGACGCCGTGTTTCTGGATGGAGGCGGTCAGTTCGTTGAGTGCTTCCGGATCGAGATATTTTCGGGGTTGTTGAGGGTCCGCCTGCAAGGAGTTGACATCGAGCTTGTAGATTCGCCCTTTGACATAAGTTGTGGCCATAGCCGCACCTCCTGGTATTTGGTTGATACTTTTTGTTAAAATCCCCCCATCCCCCCTTTACTAAAGGGGGGTAAATCTTACCTTGAGAAGGCCGGATACCTAATAATTGATATAACCCATCCCCCCTATGCCAAAGGGGAGATAAATTGCACCTCCTGATATTTGGATGATATTTTATAAGAGTAAATTCAAGGAATGTCAATGATTATTGATACAATGTCGTTGACTTAAGCACTATGACCCCCCTCTTTTCCAAAGAGGGGTTGGGGGAGATTTTGCGGAATGCCAATAAAATCCCCCTACATCCCCCTTTACAAAAGGGGGAATGGAAAGAGAATTGTCCTTAAGTCAATGACATTGATTATTAATACACAATACATAATCGCTGATATCGTCGACACGTCCAATTAAATGCAAATCCCCCCCGGGAGTTGATATTTCTTTTCTTGGTGTTTAAGATAGTGTATCTTACGCCACGATCTTTAGAAATGGTAACATAGGAAATGGTCTTTACTTCAGGAAAACTTAAGGCGGTATTCGCGGCGACCCTGCTCGGGGTTATCCTGTGTTGCGGCGCTGCCTGGGGGAAGGACTCGTTTCCCAAGCGGACGGGGGCGGTGAATGATTTTGCCGGGGTCATCGCGCCGGAGGATAAAGACCGGATGGAAAAGCTGGCCCAGGAGGTTTGGCAGAAGACGGGGACGGCAATCGTCGTCGCCACGGTGGCCACCCTGGGGGAAAACGAAGAAATTAACGATTATGTCAATCGCCTTTATCGGGCCTGGGGGATCGGGAAAAAAGGCGAAAATAAAGGCGTCCTGATGTTTCTGACCGTTAAGGAACGGAAGATGCGCATAGAGACGGGCTACGGTGTCGAAGGCATCCTGCCGGACGGGCTGGTCGGGGAAATCAGGGATAAATACATGATCCCCTTTTTCCGCCAGAATCAGTACGGAAAAGGTATGGCCAACGGGATGATCGCCATTGCCTCCGTCGTGGCCAAGGACGCAGGGGTGACCCTGACGGGCAACCCGGCCATCGAACAGTCGCGCCGGACGAAGGCGGCGCAAAAGGGCGGTCTGAATATCTGGACGATCTTGATTATTATCGCTGCCCTTGGTTTCCTCCTGGGAACGAAGCAGGGCAGGGACATCCTTCCCTGGTTGATTTTGATGAGCATGGGTGGCGGCGGTAGAGGCGGAAGCGACGGCGGTGGGTTCGGAAGCTTCGGCGGTGGCGGCTTTGGTGGTTTTGGCGGCGGTGATAGCGGCGGCGGCGGCGCCGGGGGAGATTTTTAAGGGGGTAGAAAATGGGTAAAGCTCCGGAAAAACCAGAAAGCATTTTTTCGCAAATTACGGAAGATTACCGGAATATATTCGGGGACGATCTTTTGTCGATCATTCTTTATGGCAGCGGCGCCTCCGGACATTATGTTCCCGGAAAGTCCGATCTTAATTTTCTTGTGGTATTGACGGACAAGGGGATGGGGGATCTGGAGAAGGCGATGGACACGGTGACGCGCTGGCGAAAAAGTCGCGTCGCAATTCCTCTTTTCATGACGAAGGACTACATCGGCTCCTCCCTGGATGCCTATCCCATCGAGTTTCTCAATATGAAGCTCCATAATGTTCTTGTTTACGGAAAAGATGTTTTCGAGGGGCTTGAGATTCATCTCGGGCATCTGCGCCTCCAGGTCGAACGGGAACTCAAGGGCAAGCTCCTTCATCTCCGCCAGCGCTTCCTGGAGACGGAAGGGAAGGAAAAGCCTGTTCGGGAACTTATCCGGGTGTCCCTGACCGCCTTTCTTTCGTCCTTCAAGGCCCTGTTGTATCTCATGGGTCTTGATATCCCCCGGGGGCGGCGGGAGATAATCACGTCGGCCGCCAAGGCGGTGGGGGTGGATGCGGCAGTCTTCATGAAATGCATGGACATCCGCGAGGGGGTGGACAAATATTCCAGAACCGAGCT
>JBAYKV010000039.1:0-18259 GCA_041664405.1 Syntrophales bacterium | reverse complement strand
GTCCGGGTAATGGTAGGCGCTCCGGCGGATCATGTCGGCGATGACCCAGCGGTTCACCTTGTTGTAGCGGTTCATCAGAAACTCAAGATTTTCCTTGTTTATGGTTTTGTAACGGGCCTTTTCTTCTTCCGTTAACGGGGGCAGAATGTTTCCCATGTATGTCTCCTCCTTTTTACCTTCACATCAATGATAATACGGGATCCAACTCAGAACCATGACAATCCTTTTATGTTTCCTCAGCCCCTTTTCACCTCCCTTCCTACCCCTCATGGGCGACCCAGCGGCGGATCATCTCAAAGAGCTTTTCCCGCTTGATGGGTTTGGTCATATAATCGTTCATTCCTCTGCTCAGGCATTGTTCCCGCTCCGTAACCATGGCGTGGGCCGTAAGGGCGACAATAGGTACTGCTTTCGGCGCCACGGCGTTTTTTGCCGATCCTCGTATCCGTTCCAGTTCCAGTGCCCTGATCGCCTCTGTAGCCCCGTAGCCGTCCAACTCGGGCATCTGGATATCCATCAGGATGAGATCATAACGTTCGGGCGCCTGCCGGTATGCCTCGACGGCCTCCCGGCCGTTCCCCGCTATTTCGATATTGTAACCCGCTTTTGTCAGAATGCGCTTCATCAGGAGCTGATTGTCGGGGTTGTCTTCTACAAGGAGAATCAGCACCTCCTGCTTGAGATTGGGGCTTACCGATTGTTCGGTAACGAGGATTTCAGAATCGTTAACCCCGGCATGATTCCCGTCTCCGATAATCCTCGCGAGAACATCGATGAGGGTCTTGCGGCGAACGGGTTTTCGGAGATAAGCGTTGAACCCTGCCTCTTGGAAGCGCTGGTGCATCCCTTCTGTCGAAGATGAAAACGCGAGCAGCGGGATTCGTGGAATTTTATCCTCCAAATGGCGAATACGCCGGGCCGTTTCGTAACCGTCCATACCCGGCATCTGAATGTCGATGATGGCAAGTTCAAAGGGCTTGCCCTCGGCGGCAGCGCGCAGGATCGTCGCTTCGACATCGGTGGATTTACTGAGGAGGGTGGCAACCATCCCCTGCCGTCGCAGCAGGTGTCCCAGGATATCGAGATTGGCAGGGTGATCATCAACGACAAGAACCCTTTTCCCCTCGAGGGATGCAAATGGAACCGGCTCTTCCCGAGGCCCTATCGCCCCTTCGCAGGCCACGGTAAAATGAAAGACGCTACCCCGGCCCGGTTCACTTTCCGCCCAAAGACTTCCCTTCATCAAATTTGCCAGTTCGCGGCTGATGGACAATCCCAACCCCGTTCCGCCGTATCGTCGTGTTGACTCTCCCTGAACCTGCTGAAAGGAACCAAAAATAAATTCGAGTTTGTCGGTCGGAATTCCAATACCCGTATCCCGGACTTTAATATGTAACCTGACCCGATCATCTTCTCCTCCATCCACACCAAGATCGACACCGATTTCTCCTGCTTCGGTAAACTTGACGGCGTTTCCCAGCAGATTGAGGAGCACCTGCCGAAAACGGGCGGGGTCTCCCTTGACCCGGGCCGGCGTTTCATCGGCGATACGGCAGAATAGTTCTACGGGTTTGCCGGCCAGGCGGGGTTGAATCAGGTCGCATACTTCGTAAACCACCAATTCCGGATCAAAATCTACCATTTCCAGGTGCACATGACTGATCTCAATCTTCGATAGATCCAGGATATCATCAATAAGGGACAGGAGGGCGTCGCCGTTGCGTTTGATGGTCCGCAGATAATCGGCCTGGTCAGGGTTCAGGGTCGTGTCGAGAAGTATGTCTGTGAAACCGATAATGCTGTTCATGGGCGTGCGTATTTCGTGACTCATATTGGCCAAAAACTGGCTTTTCGCCACATTCGCCGCCTGGGCCGCAACGGCCAACTGATTAACTCGCTCCAGAGAATCCTGTAATTGGCGGTTCTTTTCTTCCAGGTCTTCGTTGACCCTCCGCAGTTCCTCTTCCGCCTGTTTGCGGCGGGTGATATCCCGGAGACAGGCAAGATCCGCTGTTACACCCCGAAAGGGAATGTTGGTCCCGATACCCTCCACCCAAAGCGAACGGCCATCCCTGGTTATGAGTCGATATTCCTCAACGGTCTCCTCCCGCCCGGCTTGACTCGTCTTTTCAATATTCTCCGCCGCCTTCATCAGACTGTCAGGATGAAGGAATTCGGTCATGTTCCTGCCTAAAGCTTCTTCAGTTGAAGCTAAATCCATCATGCGGACCATGGCCTGGTTTCCGAATAGAATGGTGCCATCCCAACCGATGATGATGACGGGATCGAGCATGCGGTCGACGAGGGTGCGGAAGAGGTCTTCACTTTCCCGCAGGGCTTCCTCCATTTTCCTTCGTTCCGTGATATCGCGAGCTACACATCGGATTCCCGTAATCTCTTCCCCATTGAGGAGGAGGTGGACATTCTGACCGATCCAGCTTTCACGGCCGTCCTTGGTGACCATCGGGAATTCATGGTAAATGGTGGGGATTTTTTTCAAGAACTGGCGACCCGTAACTTTCCAGACCTGCTCTCGATAATCTGGTTTAACGAGTTTCTCAAAGTGCATCCCGATCAGCTCCGCTATAGAATATCCGCTGATCCGGACTCCCGCGCCATTGACGTAGCGGCAATAGCCCACGGTGTCTAATTCAAAGATGGCCTCGTCTATGGACTCAACTATCTGGCGATAGGTATCCTCTTGGAGCCAGCATTCCTGCCCGGTCGTATCCTTTTTCTTCATGTCAGAAATCGATCCTCAGGGTGATGTGGTCATTTACCAACATAGCGATAAAAAAGAATGATCTTGAGTTTAGGTTGATAACTGATATTCTATGAGCTGTCAAATATGAAATATAAGAAAGTGGCCTTAAAACGGCAATGAGCGCTAGCTATAAGCCTTTTGTTCTTCGTTTTGAACCCTTAATCAGTATTGGCAATCCCTCAGCAATTTTGATATAGGTACAAAAAAATTACTGACACCAATGATTTTGTGGTGAAGGTGTCTAACAACGGAATTCGCCGATGTCTTTTTTTCGTTCATTAACCGAGGAAAAATCTAAGAAGATATTTTTGATATCTTTTTTTATTTCCACCCTTTTCCCCGTCCTTATTGTTATTTTCGCCGGCTATTATTACCTTTTACCGGCTCTCAATGCGGATGAGATCGATAAACTGAGGGATGTTTTTACTTATGCTGTGATGGTTCTCCTCTTCTTTCCCTTCTTGACCTTCTTTCTTATGTTCAGGTGGTTCACCTTCCTGGAAAGGGTCACGGCCGAAATCAACATGAGGACGATGGAGGTCAGTGCGGGGAAAAAGGAATTTGCCGGGCAGAATCTGCAAGTCGATGATGGTTATCTTTCCGACACCCAGAGCAAATCACCACAGGGGAACGAAGAAAACGAAATACAAAGTATCATCCGTTCCTTCAACGAGATATTCCAGACTGCGGCAGATCAGATTCAGGAGCGAGACCGCATCAAGGAAATTCTTGCCGGCCTGATCGCCATGGCATCGGATCTGACCTCAGAGCTGGATTTTGATCGCCTCTTTCCATTAATCATCGGCAAGGTTACGAATGCCATGGCGGCTGAACGCACCAGCCTTTACGTGATTGATTGGGAGAAGCGTGAAATTTGGACGAGAGTTGCCGAAGGCATTGGTCAGATACGCCTGCCTCTGGGCGAAGGCATCAGCGGTCGTGTTGCCGAGTCCGGGGAGATGATCAATGTAGCCGACGCCTGGGAGTTACCCTACTTCAATCGGACCTATGATGAGATGAACCAGTTCCGAACCCGCTCCGTCTTATGTGTACCCATCAGAGGCCGTCGCGTTCGCCATATGGGGGTGCTTCAGGTTATCAATAAAAAGGGAAAGAATAGTTTTGATAAGGATGATGAGGTACTTATTAAGGGTTTGGTGTCTCAGGTAGGGATCGCCCTTGAAAATTCCCTGCTTGTCGATGAGTTGAAGCTATCCTTTGAAAGATCCATCAGTTCCCTCTCCGCCACAGTGGACGCGAAGCATCCTTTCACGGCAGGCCACTCAGAGAGGGTTACGGAATATTCCCTGCTTATGGCCAAAGAAATGGGACTCAGCCAAGACCAATATGAAGTGCTGAAGTATGCCTCCCTCCTCCATGACATCGGTAAAATCGGCATCCGCGACGAGATCCTCACTAAAAACGGCGCCTTCACTCCCGACGAGTTTAAGGAGATGCAGCTCCATCCCGTCAAGACGAAGGTCATCCTTGAAAAGTTCCATTTCCCCGAACATCTCCGGAGGGTTCCCGAAATTGCCAGTTGCCACCACGAAAGGATCAATGGCAAAGGTTACCCGGCGGGCCTCCAAGGTGATGAAATACCCATGGAATCAAAAATCATGGCTGTTGCCGATGTCTTTGACGCCCTGACATCGAAACGGGACTATCCCAAGTACGCCTTTGGCGAGATTCTGAAAGATGATCGCGTACCCATAAACAAGGTGCTTGACATTTTGCGAGGCGATTCGGGGAGTCATTTCGATCCCGTTGTCGTTGATGCGTTTCAACGATGTCTGAAAAAGGCACTTCTCCGATACCGGGGAGGACACTTCCCCCCGGAATATGTTGATGAATTTTTATAGCATTGATGTCCACATACGGAAAGGTCATGGTTAAGCATATCAACATAATGGAGAAATTGATAAATGCTAAATAAGATGTTTGTATTAATGCTTATTGCTTTATCTTTAACAATGGTTTGTCTCGTACCTTGCTCAATAGCCCGAGAGCAAGGAATAAATACCTTCACCAGCCCTACCCTGAGTGCGAAGTTTGTTCTCATCCCCGCCGGTACTTTTATGATGGGTTCTCCAAGCGACGAACCGGGGCGGGATAGAGACGAGGACCCCCAGCACCAGGTAACAATTAGCCGTCCTTTTTACATGCAGACAACGGAGGTAACCCAGTGGCAGTGGAAGCGGGTGATGGGAAACAATCCTTCGCATTTCAGCAGCTGTGGTGGCGACTGCCCTGTGGAGCAGGTGTCTTGGGAGGATGTACAGGGTTTCATCCAGAAGCTCAACAGTATGGAGGGGACGGACAAATACCGTTTGCCCACGGAAGCGCAGTGGGAGTACGCGGCCCGGGCGGGGACAACGACGAGGTTTCATGCGGGAAATAGCGATGATGATTTATCGCGTGCCGGTTGGTTAAAAGCCAATTGCGGATCGAAGACACACCAAGTGGGGCAGAAAGCATCTAGCTCCTGGGGCTTGTACGATATGCACGGAAACGTCTATGAGTGGGTGCAGGACTGGTTCCGTTTATATTCCGCCGTCAGTGTGACGGACCCGGCAGGACCATCATCGGGCTTGAAGCGTGTGCGTCGTGGCGGCTCATGGAGCAGCATTGCCAGGTTCTGCCGGTCAGCAAATCGCGACTACTTCGGCCCGGATCAACATAGCGGCCTCCTCGGCTTTCGCCTTCTCAGGATACAGTAGAGTCTTGATTTTTTTAAGTTGATTATCTGGTCAGCATGGCCACACATACCATACCAAAATAGAGCATCGAGAATCCAAGTATGGACCAACAGAATAAATCAACCCACTTCTCGCCTCTCAGGATCTGCCGATCCCAGGCAGTGCCTTCAACGAGCTGCTTGATTTTCCCGGCCACATTGATCTTCCTCGGGATGATCATGGAAATCCGATCACCAATATGAATCGGTATCGTCAATTCGTGTGCTCTCAATATTCTGACTGTCATATTTGATCCTTCCTTGTAGAATATACTTTTTCAATAACGCCCTTCTGCATGAGTTTATTGATCCAGAAATGAACGACGCTTTTTGATTTAACACCGAAAAGATCTATCATCTCAGCATAGGTGGGCATCCTTCTTTTATCCCTGAAGAAAGCCGCCATAGATCTCTCAATACCCTGAATGGATCTCTTTTCTTTCATGGTTCCACCATAACAGAACGATCGTTCTATTGTCAAGAAGTTTTTTCACAAACAGTTTTTTCTGTTGCTTCATGACCAGTGCATGATAAGCTACGCAAAATTCGTATTACCATCTGGTTTAATGTGAGTGATTGAATGGCCATGACTTATGTTAACAACCTTTTTTCTGATATCCCGCCAGAATTCAAGGAGGAACTATTTGAGACGATCCTGGGAAGAGAAACTTTCCGGATAGAAAGAATCGTATCTCATGGCCATTGTTCACCGGAAGGCTTCTGGTATGATCAGCATGAACATGAATGGGTTATTCTCATCAAGGGAAGCGCGGTTCTTCGTTTTGAAGATCAATCTGAAAACATCACGATGAGCCCTGGCGATTATATCCATATTGAAAAACATCAAAAGCATCGCGTGGAGTGGACAGATCCTGAGCAGGAGACCATCTGGCTTGCTGTCCATTATTCGTAACGGGGACGTTCCATGATCTCTGAAGATCAAGAAGTTCGCACATACGTTCATCCTGATGACAACGTCCTCTTGAAGCTGGCAAAAGCAAAAATGCCATTTGGAAAATATGCTGGCTGTCTTCTTGTCGATCTTCCGGAACCATATGTCATCTGGTTTTCCCGGAAAGGCTTTCCTCAAGGCGAGCTGGGTGAATTGCTTAGGACAGTTTATGAAATAAAAATTAATGGCCTGGAATACCTTTTCAAGCCACTTAAAGATTGACGCTCTCTGATGGATTTGATTTAATAGGAACATATCGAGATACAGGAAGGTAAAATATTGGAAATATTCACATTATCCGGAGACTACATTGAGCTTAATAAACTTCTAAAGGCATCAGGTCTGTGCGAGACAGGCGGCATTGCAAAATATGCCATCAAAAATGGGCGTGTCGCCGTCGATGGAGAAGTTGAATACAGGAAGGGATGCAAAATAAGGCATGGTCAAAAAGTTGAATTTGATAGCCACATAATCGAAGTCACTTGATCCGTTAGCATGGTAATCATTTGCCGAGACAACTTATCACGACAGGGAGTATTAGATGACAGCCCCATCCAGGACAAATAAAGAACTGATCGAAGAGAATTTATTCTTAAAGGAGAGAATCCAGGAACTGGAACAGGTGGAATCAGAGTACAAACGGGCCGGAGAGGCATTGCGCTCATCCGAGGAAAAGTATCGGGAACTTGTGGAGAATGCGAATAGCATCATCCTTCGCAGGGATGCCACGGGACGGATAACCTTTTTCAACGAATACGCCTCCCGTTTTCTGGGGTTCTCTCGTGACGAGATCATCGGACGCAACGTGGTAGGGACAATCGTGCCACTCAGCGACAGCGCCGGCAAAGACCTCGCCCAGATGATTCTTAATATCAGTGTTCATCCCGAACAATACAAGAGTAACGAGAACGAGAACATTTGCAAGGACGGGACGAGGGTATGGGTGGCCTGGACCAACAAGCCCATCCTGGATGACCAGGGGCGATGTGTTGAGATACTGTGCATCGGGAATGACATCACCAAGCGAAAGCGGGCAGAGGAAGAAAACCGTGCCCTTACGGAGCGTTTGCAACATGCGGACAAGATGGAAGCCATCGGCACCCTTGCCGGCGGCATCGCCCACGACTTCAACAATCTGCTCATGGGGATTCAGGGATATGCCTCCCTGTCGTTGATGAATCTCGATTCCTCCCATCCCAATTATGGGCGGCTCAAACGGATCGAGGAACAGGTAAAAAGCGGGGCGGATTTGACCAGGCAACTGTTGGGTTTTGCCCGGGGAGGAAGGTATGAGGTGAAGCCCGCCGACATGAACGACATCCTTGAAAAGACCTCCTCCATGTTCGGCAGAACCAAAAAGGAGATCTCCATCCATCGTAAATACGGGAATGACCTCTGGATCGTGGAGGTGGATCGGGGGCAGATGGAGCAGGTATTCATGAATCTTTATGTGAACGCCTGGCAGGCGATGCCCGGGGGCGGCGAGATATATCTGGAGACGGAGAATACTATTCTGAGTGGTAAACAAGTGCTTGCCTATGCCGTGAAGGCGGGACGATATATCAAGATATCAATGACAGATACCGGCACAGGGATGGATGCAAAGACGCGGGAGCGGGTCTTTGATCCCTTTTTCACGACGAAGGAGATGGGAAGAGGCACCGGCCTGGGACTGGCGACGGTCTATGGGATCATCAAGGGTCACGGAGGGATGATCAATGTGTACAGCAAGCCCGGTCATGGGACAACCTTCAACATCTATTTGCCCGCTTCTGAGAAGGACGTGGTGAAGGAGAAGACGGCGACCGGGACAATCGCCAGGGGCACGGAGGCGATCCTGCTGGTGGATGATGAAGAGATAGTATTGGAAGTGAGTCGTGAGCTCCTGGAATCCATGGGATACCCGGTCTATGCGACCGGGAGCGGTCAGGAGGCGATCGCTGTTTACATGGAAAAACGAAACGAAATTGAGCTGGTCATTCTGGACATGATCATGCCGGGAATATCGGGGGGAGAGACTTTCGACCGTCTCCGGGAGATCAATCCCGAAATCAAGGTTCTTCTTTCCAGCGGTTACAGCATCACCGGCCAGGCTCAGGAGATTCTGGACCGGGGCTGCAACGGGTTCCTCCAGAAACCTTTCCACATGGAGAAACTGTCACACAAGGTCAGAGAGATGCTTGACTAAAACAGTGCTTCCCACTGGCCATACGCAACAAACATGAAGCAAAACGAGCTGAATAAGCAGTTGATTCAAAGATTCGATTTATCTGTGTTTTCTTGCCTCAATGGCAGCAAGATAGATGGGACGATTCTCTTCAATATATTCCGGAGACAGAGTCATTCCGTGGGCGTAGGGGGTTCCGTTTTTATCGACGGTCACGAAGGTCACCATGCCCGTGACTGAGGGTGCGTCGTTCATCCCGTTCACGAAGATCTTGACGTCAACGGTAAGGCTTTTCTCTCCCAAGTAGGCAATCCGGGACTTGATCTCGATAATATCGCCGGTTGTTGACGATTTGAGGAAATTCATCCCGTGAATGCGGGCGCAGACAATATCTTCCGGCTTTCTCAACAGGTCGATAGCAGAAATAAGACAAGCCTCTACTAGCCACTCGGCCATCCTGCCGGCAAACAGGGTCCCATGATGATTAAGATCTTCCGATTTGATGATCCGGGAAATCAGTATTTCCCGGATCTCTTTTTTCCCCTTCGTTGGCATGACTTGTCCTTCCTACCCTCTTGAACCGAGGCGCAGACCGCCGTGGATGAAGAAGACATCTCCGGACAGGGCCTCATTACGATAAAGCTCTCCTACCAGGGAGGCCACCTCCTCCGGCTCGATCAACCTGCCGATGGGCACATCCGACAATATCTTATCGAGGGCGTTCTGATCCATCTTCTTGACCATTGCCGTGCCCACGTAACCGGGCGCCACGGCGACACAGCGAATCCGGTTGGACAGGCCCCGCCTGAGAAACTCTGCGGTGATCACCTTGGGCATAACGGACATGGCGGCCTTGGACGAGGAGTAATTGATCTGACCCGCCGTCCCCAGGGAACCCGTTGAGGAAACGAGACAGATCAGTCCTTTGCAGTTGTTATTGATCATCCGCTCCGCACATTCCCGAACGGTAAGGAAGACCCCCGTCAGATTGATGTCAATGACTGCCTTGAACTGGTCGAGGGACATCTTTCTGTTCACCTTGCCCGTTTCCTTACTCGTCGCCACCAGCAGGCCATCCTTGATGATTCCGGCAAAAGGCGCGACCAGATTAATCTGGCCGAAGCGTTCAATGGCCGTATCGGCAAGGAGGGCGTTGTCCTCCTCTTTTGTCACGTCACAGACCACGGTCGCTACTTCACCGCCCAATTCTTTCAATTGGGCTTCCGCCCCATCCAGAAAAGACTGGGCAATATCGGCAATCACCACCTTGCCGCCATTATTTACCCAGTATTTCGCGATTTCCAATCCGATTCCACCACCGCCGCCGGTTATGACGGCAACTGATCCCTTAATCTCCAGCATATTTTTTCTCCCTTTCTTCAGGGGACACGTTCCGATCCCTGGGGCTGGGGACAACATTGAATGTCGTCCTCTTGCATGTTCCCGCTCTTTGCTAAAAAAAGGGAGGGGCTTTTCGCCCCTCCCACCCGTATCAAACCGGATCTAATCAAATAATCCCTTTTCCTGCCAATTCCCCAAGCTTAACCGGGCCATACCCCATGTACTTTAAGTAGACAAACCCATTGTCGTAGCCAACGGGGCGGCATACCCACTTCGTTCGGGGCGGTGTCTCCGTAGCCTTCCACTGAGATTGGGCGCAGACGATGGAGCCATAAACAGGATCCTGCACCGGCGTGAAGACGCCGCGATCCCGCCACACTTCATCCCGCATGGCCTTCTCCGGAGAGACGATCTCCGCAATAACAGGTGTAATGGGTGCCAGGCGGCCCGTTTTTGCATATTCGATGGACTTCATCGTCAGCTCCTGGCTTGTGAACTTCTCCGTTTCCGGATTGATCATAGCCTGATACTTAAGCTGCCAGTCCTTCTTCATAAAGGGCGCCAGGGTCGTCCACTGCTCGGCCCCCCATTCATCATACTTGCCGATGATATCGACAAAGGCCTTCCACATCTCTAGACGGAGTCCCCCGAGGAAAACGCCGCCGTCCTTGGTGGGATAGAACCCATAGAGCCACAGGGCCGTATCGAGGTTGCCGAAGCGTTCATTCAGGACCCCCTGATCGGAGTACCAGTGGAGGGCATAATCATGAAGTCTTTCGTAGGCTTCCGGCGTGGCGATGTCAATCGCCTGCCCTTCCCCGGTTACTCCCCGATAATAGACGGCCGACAGGATCCCCATGGCTCCAAAGGTACCGGAGGCGGCCCAGGCTATCCAGGGACCCGCTTTGGTGGGGACGGCATAGGGCATCTCGTCATAGGTCTTGCCCTCGGGAAGGATTTCCCCAGTTCCGTACTGGATTCCCGAACGGGCCTGACTGACATTGTCGTAATCATACTGTTTTCTTGCACTCTCCGGTCCGAACTGCCCATACCCTGAAATGGAGGTATAGATCAATCGCGGATTGATCTTGGCGAGTTCCTCGTAGCCGATCCCCCAGGCATCCATGACCCCGGCGGGGTAGGTTTCAATAAGAACATCGGCGGCCCCGACGAGGCACTTGAGGATCTCCCGGCCCTCTTCCTTGTCGAGGTCCAGGGTAACATGGTACTTATTTCGGCCTTCCTGTAAGTAAGCCAGACCAGTACCACGATGCATGATGCCGTTTGGAGAGTAAGTCCGCACCAGATCGCCCCCCGGCGGCTCAATGCGAATCGTCTCCGCCCCCAGTTCGGCAAGGAGGGATGAACAGAAACACCCGGCCATGCTCCGGGAGCTCAAATCCAATACGACTAAATCATCCAGGGCCTCCGGTTTCTCGAAATTCTTCTCCGGATCGTCGAGAGATCGGACATGATCGGCCCATTCCGCCCATTTTGGTCTATTATATTCTGCCATAGCGTCTCACCTCCTCAAGATTGCGCCTGTTTGCCCGTCCCAGTCAGATGGGGGTCGCCTGCCCTGCTGATCTTTCCATTTTCCCAGGACCCCATGCAGATAAAGTTCGTCTATCTGCGCCTGGTTCCGGCCCAGAAGCTTCGCCATAATAAAATCATTGTCGAAACCAACCGGTCTGACCGACCAGCGGTGCTTCGGAGGCGTCTTGGACATCATGATCGGAAGTTCATGATCCGGGTACTTTCCATAGAGGGGATCATCAATCTCCTTCACGAACCCCCGGGCGCGGCGCTGGGGATCTTCACACATGTCCCGGGAATTGTGGAGGCGGGTCGCGGCAAAACCATCCTGCCTGCCCAGTTCTTCGATTTCACCGGCCGTTTTCGTACGTGCCCAACCGGCAATGATCTTCAGGATCGCCAAGGCGTTTTCCGCTTCGAGCCGATTGGTATGCTCCTTGAAGCGCGGATCGTCGGCCAATTCCGGCTTTCCCATCGACTTGCACAGCCCCTTGAATTCATCCGGGGCCGGGGCCGCCAGGGCGACAAACAGATCGTCCTTGCAGAGGAAGGTATCGGCGGGACAGATACACTGGTCGCGGTTGCCCGACGGTTCAACGCCATTGCCCGTCAGCTGCTGATAAGGCCAGACCCAGCCCATGGCGCGCATGATGTTCTCGGTCTGTGACATTTCGATGAACTGCCCCTTCCCTGTTTTCTTCTTGTGGTGCAGGGCCGCCAGGACCGCCACTTCTCCCATCATGGCCCCGAAGACGTCACAGATCCAGATGCTCTGCTTCATAGGCGGGCGCTTGGGGAAACTGGACATCCAGGCGTATCCGGAGAGGGCTTGCGCGGCGCCGTCATTGGAAGGCCGGTCCTGCTCCGCATACGTGCCCCACTGACCGAAGCCGTTCTTCTCAATATAGATGATGCCGGGATTGACTTTCTTGATGTCCTCGTAACCGATGTTCCAGCGGTTAGTGACCGCGGGACGGAGGTTGAATTCGATAATATCCGATTTGGCGGCCAATTCCTTGAAGATCTGCTGGCCCCAGTCGATATGCAGATCCAGGGCCATGTAGTGTTTCGAGGTATTGATGTGCATGAACATGGGACCCTGCTCTTTGTAGAACCAGCCGAAGGGATTCAGCGAACGGGTGACGTCGCCCATGGGGGGGAGCTCGATCTTGATCACCTCGGCCCCCAGGGCGGCCATAAATGAAGGTCCTGCCGGTCCGAAGAGCAGCGTGCATACCTCAAGGACCCGCACCCCCTTCAAAGGGCCGGGCCTTGAATTCTTGTTTTTTACATAATCCTTGAAGACATCTGGCATAAGGTTCCCTCCTTTTAACCGTGAATCAAAAATGATTATGGTGCGTGATTACACCGCCTTGTAAAACGCCTGACATTCACCCCCTTATAATATTTACATGAAAATCCCCCCATCCCCCCTTTACTAAAAGGGGGGTAAGGGGAGATTTTCATGTTTCGTTGTGCCCGGCTTCGGGCATGAGCGTTAATATGAAAATACATTGATCGCTTTCCGATAAGAATTTCAAACCAAAGATCCGCATATTTTGACAACTTGAAACAACCGGAACATGGAAACGCCATGATCGTAAAGGGCGTTTATTTATGGTTATCGAAATGAAATCTATAGCAATGATGAACTCTCCCAAGTTTAGATTTTTGTTAACATGATGTCATCCATGAAGCAAGAATTTTCATCATGAGGCCGTGACTAATGGAGACTTATCTTCAGATCAGGGGACCTTCAGGCCAAAGTGGTGGCACTTCGCGCACGCATCCACCGATGGTTTGTGACCGTGATGACATTCTTCACAGGCCATCTCCCCCAGGTGGGTGTCATGGGGATTGGGCCGCAGGGCACCGGTCTTCATAGCCAGTTTTTCCGCATCGCCATGGCAGCCCAAACAGACGGCTGACGGCGCCACTGCTTTGGGCGGGCTTTCCTTGTGGCAGGCAGCGCAATTGATCCCCTTCGCCCCGTGCCTGTCAGCCAAAAATGATTTCTGCTGCGCCCAGGCAAAGTCGGAGGGGCACACGGCGCCGACTGCGAAAAACATCAGCAGCGCCGTCAGGAGGAGAGTATATCGCTTCGTTATAGCAAGGGCATGCATCACATCGACCTTTCTTTTTTTTTGCAAGAGGAAAGGGGCATATTTCTCTTTCCGCCCCTTCCCTCTTGCATGGTTTTTCATTTCCAGGGTTTAAGCGCTGCAGCGTTTTTCCCGGCGATGCGCCCAAAGACGATGCATTCCGTCAGATTGCCGCCGCCCTGATAGACGAATTTCAATGCCGACGAGATCTCACCGGCCGTGAAAAGCCGGGGGACCGGTTTGCCCTGCCAGTCCAACACTTCCCGCTTGGCGTTTGCCGCGATGCCGCCCTTGGTGTTCGGCCCGCCGGCATACAGGGGCAGCGCGTAGTAGGGTGGCTTCTCGATGGGACCGAGAGTTCCCGACTTCCGTCCAAAGTCATCATCCTTGCCCTTCTTGCAGAATTCATTGAACCGCCTTACCGTCTGGCTAAGATTCGCCGCATCCATCATCTTGCGGTTTTCCTTTTGGTCTTTGATCTTCGCCGCCAGTTCATCCAGGGTATCCGCCTGCAGGATCCAGCCCCGTTTCACCGCATCCATATTGTCCTTCGTCCAGGGAACGAATCCGAACCCGGCAGTGGAGATGCCAAGAGAAGTGATCGTGACCTTGGATCTCATGGTCTCATCGAAGACCATCCAGCTCGGCACGCGGGTATAGATCAGATTCGTGATGTCGAACTTTACCGCTTCCTTGTAGAAGAAATAGCGGCTGGGGTCTGTCGTTACAAGGGTTTCCGCGGCATAGCGATTGCCGTAGTTATCGATGACGATGGAATTGGCCCCCCCGACGGAATCGGTGATCAGGCCCATTTTAAGACCATGGTGCCGGATGGGTACGGCCATGATGATGCGGGACGCAGCCTTTCCCACCTTGGCCAGCCCTGCGCCTGCTTGCATGGCAATAGCGATGCCGTCTCCCGTATTCTCAGGGGATCCGTAGAAAGCCCATCCTTCGACACCGGGGCCTTCCAGGAAAGCGCGGCGCATGGGAAGGCTGTACTCATAGCCGCCGGTGGTGATGATCACCGCCCGTTTAGCCTTGCAGGCGACCTCCTTGCCATCTTTCTTCCGGCCCACCACCCCGATGACCACCCCCTTGTCGTTCATGATCAACCGTTGGGCCGGGGTCTCCCATAGGATCTGCGGCTTTCTCTTCTCAACAGCCTCCCGGAGAACAGTGAAGAAAGCTTCGCCATTCATCTTCCCGGACTTGGGAAGATTCATGGTGGGGATATTGAAATCCGCCTTGCTGGTAAAGGAACTGCCGAAGACCCGGTACTTGGACTCCTTGGCCCCGGGGAAACTTGGGAAGGCGGCGCCGGAGAAGCGGGAAAAGGCCACGCCGTTCAGGGCCGGATCGAGCTTCTTCATCCAATCCAGGTTTTCCGGTGAATAGCGGGCCCAGGCCTCAGCAAGCTCGTCCGAGACATCGGGCTGCTCTCCTTCCAGCATTGTGGGAATGTTCTCCCCGCTAAACATGGCCTTGGCGTATGATTTCAGGGCCTGCTTATCTCCCGCCGGATCCGGACTGTGGTAGATACCACCGGACATGCGGGTGTTATTGATGAGATTATTCGCAGGCTGCTTTTCCAGGATAAGGACCTTCGCACCGGCATCGGCAGCCTCAATGGCCGCGCAGGCGCCCGCACCACCCAGACCGAGGATTACGACATCAGCCTCGGCGTCCCATTTTTTCGGGACCATCGACTTGGCTTCAACATTCATTGTCCCCAGTCCCATTGCTGCAACAGCACCTGCTCCGGCGACTGTGCCCTTAATGAAAGCCCTTCTGCTCACACCTTTCCAAGATTCTCTTTCGGCCATTTCAATACCTCCTTACAAAACTGTTTATTTCGATCTTGTATCTCCGGGGATGCAACATGCATCCACCTCATGGTTATCTTGGCATAGATAGTAAATTACATGCTCTATAAAAGATAAAACCCCGCCTCTTTTCAGATGTGGGGTTCCAATAGTTTCTTCATGGCATCACCCTTGTAAACAGGGTTAAACTGGTTGTTAACCGACTGACAATGCCTTATTCACAGGTATTTATGGCCCTCGTGAGTTGAGAAGTCAAGGAAATATTTCATTGATAAACACTTGAGAGGATTCCCGCCGGTGAACTGATCTTAACCTGTCCCGGAATGAAACGCTCAATGGGGATGATCATTTCCCCTCGATGAACCCCGGCTCTATGAACGATGGATGGGGGTAGTTATAGAATCCCTTTCCCGATTTCTGTCCCAGTTCGCCCCGTTCCACATACTGCTTCAGAAGCGCGGCATTCTGAAGTTGCTGCTCGTTGCCGCTCCTTTTGCCCCAGTATTCCGTAATCTTCCAGATTGTATCCAGACCGACGCTGTCCATCATTCCAAAAGGGCCGATCGGCATTTTCATGACCCCCATCCAGGCCCGGTCGATGTCTTCAAAAGAAGCCACCCTATTTGCCGCCAGGCCTTGTGCAGCCAACAGCAGGGCGCCGAACATGGCATTGAAAATATAGCCGCTGCTCTCTTTTTTCATCATTATGGGGGCCAAGCCCACGCGTTTGGCGAAGGCTTGCACCAGTTGAACGACTTCCTCGTCCGTCCCCCGGTGGGGCATGATATCCACGACATTGGTCATCCGCAGATCGTGGAAGTGGAGGGCCAGCAGCTTTTCCGGCCGTCCGGAAGCTTCGGCGAACATGGACGGCAGCAATGTGGAGGTGTTGGTCGTGAAGATGGTGCGCTCCGGACAAAGGCGGTGAAAGAGGGAAAAGGTTTCTCCTTTCAGGACGGGATCCTCCGGCGTCGATTCGCTCACCAGATCAATATCCACCCCCGCCGCCTCGGGAACGATGGTCGTGGTTATTCTCCTGACCGCCGCCTCGGCATCCTCCGGTGTAGCCCGCTGCTGACGGACAAGACTTGCCGCTATTTTTCTTATGGAGGATAACGATTTTGCCAGGGCTTCCTCTTTTATGTCATAGATGACAATATCACAGGCATGAATGGCAAACTGCAGGGCAATCTGGCTACCCATGGTCCCGCCGCCGATAATTAACACCCTTTTAATATCTTCTGCTTTCATGGTTATCCTTAATGAGTCCGACCGGAGAAATACAGGTCAGCCGTTTAGCCGCTCATTGAATTCATCAATCGTGAAACTGTATTCCTGAGTGCCATAGGACTCGACGGCGAAGGAAGCGCATACGCTGCCCATCCTGGCGCATTGCTCAATGTCCTTACCCTGGACCAGACCGCTGATCAGGCCGCCCCGGTAAGAATCGCCGGCACCTGTCGGGTCCTCAACTTTCCTTGCCTTAACAGGGGGAATGCAAATTTCGCTACCCTGCGTGGCAACCTGGGAACCAAACTCTCCCCGGGTGGTAATGATCGTCCTTGCCAGACTTAGTAAGGCTTCCTTGTTCAAACCGCTCTTGCTCATAATCAGGTCCAGCTCGTAATCATTGACGATGAGAATTCCGCAACCATTTATAGCCTGGACCAGATCTTTTGCGTCCCACATGGGCAGAGACTGTCCCGGGTCAAAGATATATTCGATTCCCCTGACTTTACAGGCTTGTGGGTAAGTAATCATGTCTTCAAGATTACCGGGAGAGACAATAACAATGGTTTCTTTGGGATGGTATTTATCGAAGTTCAATACGGATGGGTATTTCATGGCCCCGGGGTTGAATCCGGTGATCTGGTTGTCGGCCTGGTCGGTGGTAATATAGGCGCCCGCCGTGAATTCATCGGCGATAATTTTAATGTTTTCCGTAGCGATCCCATTCTTTGCCAACCATGCGAAGTACCTTTCATAATCATGGCCGATAGTGGAAGAGATGATGGGCTTTTCACCCATCAGGGTTAGCGAATAGGCGATATTTCCCGCCGTGCCGCCGTATTTTTCTTTCATGCCGTTTACCTGGAAACAGACGTTTAAAACGTGAATTTTCTCAGGCAGGATGTGATCAGAGAAGTGTCCTGGGAAATCCATAATCCTGTCATATGCCAGCGAGCCGGAAACAATAATGTTCATGCCTAAAATCCTTTCAAATCGATTCAAAGTCATCAGCAGCAATTCGGCGCAACCCCATGTTGCGTTAATCAGCACTGACAGCTGCCCCCTTTAATACCGATTTAGATTCTAAGTCAAGGGGCGGCAGCATGGGGTTTGTCCTTTTTCTTTGCTTGACTCAAAACGATTCATTCCTTACAGTCCCGTCATGAAATAACTTTCCTACTAACACTCATGCCCGAAGCCGGGCACAACGAAACATGAAAATCCCCCCTTACCCCCCTTTAGTAAAGGGGGGAGGGGGGGATTTTCATGTAAAAGGTTAATTGAGACATGATTTATCAGCCTTTTCTTTGTGAAGAAAACATCTGGATCGCCACGGGAGTATACATGGACGATCAGGGGCGGTATCATCCCGTGGAGGGGGAAACAACAATAACCCATACCGATGGGCTGTGGATCAACGATTCCTTCATGACCCTACAGGGAGATAAGAAGGTGGCATATAAAACCCGCTACGAGATTATCCCCATGGAACGCAGTCAGGAGCTGACGTCCTGGAGCTCCGAGAACCCGGCCCTGGGAAAAATGACGGGGAAGTTCATCATCGTCGATGATTCCATTATTTCCATGTTCTCTTCTGAAGACGG
>JBAYKV010000038.1:0-18869 GCA_041664405.1 Syntrophales bacterium | reverse complement strand
CAACCGTTGACTTCTTCTGTCCGATGGCCACATAAATGCATTTGAGGCCCGTTTCCTTCTGGCGAATGATGGCGTCGATACAGATGGCCGTCTTGCCGATCTGGCGGTCGCCGATGACCAGTTCGCGCTGCCCTCTGCCAATGGGCGTCATGGCGTCGATGGCCTTCAGACCTGTGTACATGGGCTGATTGACCGCCTGTCGTTGAATAACACCGGGGGCGACCATCTCGATTCTACGGAATTCATTTGTCTCAATGGGCCCTTTACCGTCAATAGGAGCGCCTGTCCCGTCGATGACCCGTCCCAAGACGGCCTCTCCAACCGGCACCTGCGCAATCCGGCCCGTTCTTTTGACAATATCGCCCTCTTTGATGTGGGTTACCTCGCCGAGAACGGCGACGCCGACGTTGTCTCTTTCCAGGTTGAGAACCATGCCGAGAATACCACCTGGGAACTCCAGCAGTTCCATGGCCATGGCGTTCTGAACGCCGTAAATTCTGGCAATACCGTCACCGACGGAAAGTACCGTACCGGTTTCGCTGATGTCCAGCTTCTTCTCATAGTCTTTGATCTGTTTGGATATGATTTGACTGATTTCTTCTGCCCTGATTGTATCCATGCGCTACATCTCCTCCCCTAAGAGATTCTTTATATTATTCAGTTGGGTTCTAATACTGTTGTCATATACGGTGTCCCCCACCCTGACGACGATACCGCCAAGGAGAGAGGGCTCTTCGATAACGGTCATGTCGACCTTTTTCCGGGTTTGGACTTCAAGACCCTCCTGAAGCTTCCGGATCAGCTCGGTCGATAGCGGGAAAGCCGTTTTTACACTGGCCCGAACCGTTTTCAAGGCTTCGTCCATCAACTCCCGGTAACAATCGACAATGTCGGAAAGAACGACTATTCTTTGTTTATCCGTAAGGAGCTTCAAAAAATTAGCAGTTATTCCGGAAATATCCGTTTTTTCCAGGATGCTTTCGACCACTGACTTCTTTTCGTTCTGATCAAAAACGGGATTGGCCAGAAAGTCCTTGAGGTCCTTATTGTCATTGATAATGGCGGAAAAGCTGTTCAACTCCTTGTAATACTTCTCAAGCTGGCTTTCCTCGGCCGCAATTTCATAAAACGCGCGGGCGTATCGTTTCGCAATCGTGCTTCCGATCAATGTTTTATCACCACCTTATCTAAGTAGTCTTTGACCATGTGTTCATGATCTGTAATCGTAATATTTCTTCTCAGGAGTTCCTCGGCCATCTGCACCGAGAGTTGTGCCGCCTCGGCCCGTAACTGGTTTCTGGCGTTGCTGAATTCCTGCTCCATCCGGGCCTTGGTATCTTCTTCGATCTTGACGGCGGCCTTTCTGGCCTCCTCAATCAGCTTCTCTTTTTCCGCCTCTCCCTGGACCTTGATCATTTCGGCAATACCATCAATCTCTTCCGTAGCCTTTTCCAGTTTAGCGGCGTATTCTTTGAATTTCTTCTCCGCATCTTCCTTCGCCACCAGCGCCTGATCCAAGGACGTCTTGATTTCATTACGCCGTCCGGCAAAGAACTCCTTTATCTTCTTGGCCGACATCCACCAGAGGAATCCGGCGAGAATGGCAAAGTTCAGCACCCGGTAGCCAAAATCAATGAGAGTCTTCTTCTGCTCTTCCGGGCTGGCATGACCCTCACCACCACCAGCCGCATAGACCGCCACACCCGTCAGCAGGACCATTAAAGAGGCAAGGAGAATGGATTTTACCAGTTGAATCCGTTTAATATCTTTCATTGGAGGCTCCTTCCCAACACCTTTTCAGCGATCTCCGCCGATATTCTCTGGGACTGATCTTTCAGGATACGCCTTGCGGCATCCACTTCCTGCCCTACCTTCCCCTGAAACTCCGCCAGCATCGCCGGAATCTTGCTCCGCCGCTCGTCGATGATGGCCTTGGCACTATCTGCGGCTTCCTTGAGGATCTCATTCTTCTTTCCCAAGGCATCCTGCTTGGCCAAGCGGAGCTTTTCTTCATACTCCGCAGCCTTCTGCTCGACGGTTTCATTGAGGCGCTTGATTTCTCCCTCGGATTCATCGAGGCGCCTCTTTCTCTTATCGAGGATGGCAAGAATCGGTTTATAGAGCAGATAGTTCAAGATCACGATGAGCAGAAGGAAATTGGCCATCTGCACAAACAAAGTAAGATTAATATCAACCACTGTTGTACCTCTCGCTTATCATTACTTTTCAAAAAAAAACCGAGTGAAGAGGGTCCCTCGTCCACCCGGCTCGTCCGTCAATATATAGTATTTACGACCAGTTCACTTACATCAAGACAACGGTTATGTGAATAGAAATACAAAACCTGAACCTCCATTGCCAAAAGCGCGGACTACTAATCATAACTCTTTCCCCTTGTCAAGCCTTTTTTGGTAAAAAAGGCTCACCTGACGTTACGTCTGCATGACAAATCGCCTCATGCTGATATTGATCAGCAAGCCGATGCCCATCATCAGCACCACCACGGATGAACCGCCGTAACTTAAAAATGGCAATGGTATGCCTACTACGGGAAGGATGCCAAGGACCATGCCGATGTTGATAAAGACGCCCCAAAAAATCATGATAGTAACCCCGTACGCAATAAGGGTTCCCGACAAGTCTCTTGAATATTGGGCAATTTTAAAACCCCACAGGATCAGGAATAGAAAGAGGAGTATCAAGGCAACACCCCCAATAAAGCCCCATTCTTCGGCAAAAACGGAAAAGACAAAATCGGTTTGCTGCTCGGGAAGAAATTTCAACTGGGTCTGCGTCCCCTTCAAAAAACCCTTGCCCAAAAACCCGCCGGAGCCGATAGCGATCATCGACTGAATAATATGATACCCGGAACCGAGGGGATCCCGTTCCGGGTCGAAAAACGTCATGATCCGCTCTTTTTGGTAATCCTTGAAAAAATACCAGGCCAGAGGCGCCAGGAGCAGCCCCGATGATCCGGCAATGAGCAGATCCCTGATCCTGATCCCCACGAAAAGGATCATGGAGATAAAGGTAATCAGCAGCATCAAGGCTGTTCCCAGGTCAGGCTGGCGGACAACAAATACAAAGGGAACCAGAAGAATGAAAAAGGGCGTCAAGAGATCTTTGATACTGTATCGACTTTGGGTTCCGTGGTCGCTGAAATATCTTGCCAGGGAAAGGATAAGGGTCAGCTTGATCAGCTCCGAGGGCTGAAAGGAGAATCCTCCGAAGGCAAGCCAGCGCTGGGAGCCGTGGCTCGTATATCCATAAAAAGTCACAAAGATCAGCATCAGAATGGCAACGCCATGAATAATATAAGCGTATTGAACAAGAATCCGATGATCAATGGAAAGGGTGATCAGCATAAAGAGCAGCCCCAGGATTATCCACTGGATCTGCTTCAGATAAAGGGGGGCCTTCGCCGTGGTGAGGCTGAACCCGGTACTGTATATGTTCATTACCCCGATGAGGCATATTGTCAGAACAATGCCCAGGAGGGGCCAATCAAAATGAATCAACAACTGTCTGTCAAATTTCATTGCCCTGCTCTCTCAATGACGACATTTTGCTCAACGGGCACCTTCGGCGCCGCCCGGCTGGCTTTGAGGTGGAAGTAGGCATCGACAATACGTCTTGCCACGGGGGCGGCAACAGCGCCGCCGCCGCCGGCGTGCTCGACGATCACGGCAACGGCAATCTCCGGATGCTCATAAGGGGCAAAACAGGCAAAAAGGGCATGATCCTTGAAGCGCCCGGAGAGAATCTTCGCCCTCCGGGCCGCTTCACCTTGGGGCAATCCCACTACCTGGGAGGTTCCCGTCTTTCCCGCCACATCGGCCTCGGGTCTGCGCAGGGCGCTACCGGTGCCCCCTTTTTCATTTACCACCCCCCAAAGGCCCTGTCTTATCATTTCAATATATTCCGGAGAAACAGGAAGGACTCTTTTCTTTTCCGGCGGGAACACTTTGACAACTCTGCCGTCTGCCGCCTCGATCTGTTTGACGATTCGGGGACGCCAGAGGGTGCCGCTATTGGCCAAGGCGCTAAAGGCGTTGGCGAGCTGAACAGGGGTTGCCAGATTGTAGCCCTGTCCGATGGACACGGAGATGGTCTCCCCTAACTGCCAAGGCTCCTTGCGTCTCGCCAGTTTCCAGGCCTTGGTGGGAACCAGCCCCGGTTTTTCCCTCGGCAAATCAATGCCGCTGAGCTCACCGAACCCGAAACTTCGGGCGTATTCGGCCAATTTGTCAACACCAAGCATTTTCCCGAGATTATAAAAATAGACGTCGCAGGACTCCACAAGGGCCCGGTGGAGATTCACCCAGCCGTGGCCATGCCGCTGCCAGCAGTGAAAGGACCTGTTCCCCAGCTCAAAAGAACCGTTGCAGAAGAACCGCGTATCCGGAGTAATCAGACCTTCGGCAAGGGCCGCCGCCGCGACCACCACCTTATACGTCGATCCGGGGGGATACTGACCAGATACAGCCCTGTTTTCCATGGGATACAGTGGATCTTTAGACAGTCTATCCCAATCCTGCTTGGAGATTCCGGAGTTAAAAAGGTTGGGGTCAAAAGAGGGGGTGCTGACAAGGGTCAGGATGGATCCGTCCCGTGGGTCAATGACAACGGCGCTTCCGCGTCTGCCCTCCAGGGCCTCCCAAGCCGCCTTCTGCAGCTCATAATCAATCGTCAACACAACATTGTCGCCTGGGACAGGGTCAATGCGACCAAGCGCCTTAATCACTTTGCCGGTAACGTTGACTTCCACCTGTTCAGCGCCGCTTTTACCGGCAAGATATTCATCAAGAAACTTCTCTATCCCGGATTTCCCGATAATGTCTCCCGGACCCATCTCATCGTCATCCCGTTTTTTCAGTTCCTCCTTGCTTATTTCTCCTGTATATCCGATGACATGAGACATCATCTCCCCGCCCGAATACTTCCTCACCGGCGCCACTTCCACGACAACGCCCGGCAGATCGAGGGCATGGGTTTCTACAAAAGCCAATTTCGCCATGGTAATGTTCTTTTCGAGCCTGACCGGCATAAACGGCCTGGTTTTCCCCACCAGTTGGTAATCATTGTCTAATGATAAACCTTTTTTTTCATAGAAGGCCTCCACTTGCTCTACGATGCGCCGGATATCAACGGCACGGCTCGGCACATAGACCAGGTCGAAGGCTGCCTGATTACCAACGATGACCTGCCGGTTGGTGTCCATAATCAATCCCCGCAGGGGTGCAATTTTTCTCAGGCGTACAGAGTTGTTTTCCGAGCGTAATTTGTATTCATCACCCTTGAACACCTGGATATAGGCCAACCTGAGGATCAGAATGGCTATGGCAATCAGAACAATGACAAAAAGACGCTGAAAAAGTTTCCGGAAATCCGCCGTATCATGGTCGTTAAGACGACCGAACATACCCATCATGGAGCCAACCTATCCGGTGGAAAAACTTAAAGAGAAACGGGCTTATCAAGCTTACGATAACCAACTGGGGTATAAAATACAAGACCAGATCAGAAAAGATGTTTGTTCCGTAGATTATCTGGTTTAAAACCAGCAACCATATCCCCTCGATAAAACCACAACACAACGTGAAGAGGGCAACAAAGGGGGTGCTTTTCGCATATACATGCAATGATACAAGATAGACCATGAGGAAAATAGCGGTATAGATGAGGGCGTAGAAACCGGAGGAGACGCCGGTTATGCAATCCATCATCAAACCGAGAATCAACGAGAGGATGCTTCCCTTGAGAACAGACATCCGCAAGCCGCCGTAAATGACCATGACGAGGGAGATCTCGACGGCAATCGAGTGAAAAAATATCGTCCCTAAAACAGCGTGCTGAAAGACAACGAGCATCAAGAGGAACCAGGGAACGAAAACATAAAAATTCATTTTTTCTTTTTCTCCGTTACCATCAATACCAGCACTTCTTCCAACCTGGTGAAATCCACCGCCGGAACCACCTCGATCCGCTGAAAAAGACCGGAATCCTTCTTGTCCGCCCGGATTACGGTTCCCAGCAGCAACCCTTTGGGGAAAATCTCCGTCATCCCCGAAGATACCACCAGATCTCCCGTCTTGACCTCCTCCGTCTTGGCAATGTATTTCAGCATGCAGCGCATCGCCCCGGAACCCTGCAGCATCCCCTGGACACGGGTTCCCTGCACTAAGGCGTCGATATTACTGTTGCCATCGCTGATCAGGAGTACGCGCGAGACATGCCATGATGTTTCTATAATCCTTCCGAGAACCCCCTGCTCGTTAATGACCGGCAAGCCATTCCTGATGCCATGAGAGGTTCCCTTGTTGATGAGAATCGTCTTGATCAGTGATTTCTGGTCCATCCCGATAACCCTTGCGGTCATGGATGCATAGTCGCTCTGACCTTTCATGGTAAGCAGTTTTTGCAGGCGCAGCCCCTCAAGATACCCTTCCTGGTGCAGGAGCAACTGATTCTTCAACTGGTCGTTCTCCCTTTTCAACCGCCTGTTTTCTTCTCCCAGCCCGACTAAAAAGAGATAACGGTTCCAAACAGTGATGGTTTCATCCAGGGGAATTCTGATCAGACGTTCGATAGGCGCCACCACATCAAGGATGAATCTTCTCGGATAACCCGTATCCGAAGGCATTTTCGTGCTCAAAAACAGGAGAATGATGGAGAAGACGATAAATAGGACGATGATGGCAATTGGCCGGTATTTTTTTGGAATCGACATATTTCTGGTGATTCTCAAATCACATGGACAACCGGCATACCTGTGCAGTCACAGAGAACTTTTGCAAGACGACTATGAAAGCGCTTAAAAAGAAAGTAAGCCTCACGGCGCCGTACCCTCCAAGGCTCATAATCTTTCCCCATTGTGTTTAGAGGTTCTAGCGGAGTTGTCACACCTGAAGGGTGACTTCCTTCAAAACATCCAACTGATCGAGGGCCATTCCCGCCCCTCTCGCAACAGTCGACAGCGGATCGTCCGCGATGGTCACGGGAAGACCTGTTTCTTCGCGGATCAGGACATCCAGGTTTCTCAGCAGGGCGCCGCCGCCCGTAAGCATGATGCCTCGATCCACGATATCCCCGGCCAGTTCCGGCGGTGCATTTTCCAGGCAATTCTTTATGGTGTCCACAATCAGGCTGATCGGTTCCGTAATAGCTTCGCGAACCTCTTCCGAATTGATTTCAATAATTTTGGGAATCCCTGAAATCAGATCCCGGCCCTTCACTTCGACGGTGCGGATTTCCTTATCCGGATAGGCGCAGCCGATGGTCATTTTGATTATTTCCCCGGTTCGCTCGCCAATAAGAAGGCTGTACTTCCTTTTCATATACTGGACAATTTCTTCGTCAATCTTGTCGCCGGCGATGCGCAGAGATTTTGCGTACACAATGCCCGAAAGAGAAATGACGGCTACTTCCGTCGTGCCTCCGCCGATGTCGACAACCATGGAACTCGTTGGTTCCGTGATCGGTAGCCCGGCCCCGATGGCTGCGGCCATGGGTTCCTCGATGAGATAAATCTCCCGCGCCCCGGCAGATTCAACGGTTTCACGGACCGCCCTTCTTTCCACCTGGGTGATGCCCGAAGGCACGGACACTATTATTCTGGGCCGCACAAGCGTCCTGCGGTTATGAACGCTGAGGATGAAATGTCTGAGCATCGCCTCGGTGATGTCAAAATCCGCGATGACTCCGTCCCGCATGGGGCGGATAGCCATGATGTTTCCCGGGGTTCTTCCCAGCATCTTCTTTGCTTCGGATCCCACAGCCAGAACCTTTTTGACCCCTTTTGAATCCATGTGCACAGCCACCACGGAAGGCTCGCTCAAAACAATTCCTTTGCCCTTTACGTAAACAAGGGTGTTGGCCGTCCCAAGGTCGATGGCCAGGTCACTGGAAAATTTTCCTAAAATCCAATCAAACAGCACGCTTCTGCCTCCTGTATTTTCTCAATAAATATAAGCACCTAAGCTCTCGCGACAATCACTTAGCGTTGGTCTATAGCCTATTTCTTGCACCTAAGCAATGCCTTTTTAAAAAGGTGATTGCATTTTCCGTGGGACTATAATATCAACGACCCTTCAAAAAAGGCACCTATAAGGGGAACGGTATGCTTGAGTTAATGAGAAAACACGCGCGAAACTGGATCATGAAGGTCCTCCTTGGCATCATTATCATCGTCTTCGTCTTTTACTTCGGTTCCATGACGGGACGACAGAAGGCGGATGCCATCGCGACCGTTGACGGCAAGGTCATCACCTATCAGGAATATGAGAAGGAATACCGCAATCTGATCGATTTATACAATCGCCGCTCCGGCGGTCGCCTTACGGATGATATGTTGAAGACCCTGAATCTGAAGCAGCAGGCCCTCGACAAACTGGTTTATCAGGCGATTCTGATGAAAAAGGCCCAGGATCTGAAGGTCAAGGTTACCGACGAAGAAGTCAGGGGGTTCATATCCTCCCTGCCGACATTTCAGAGAAATGGCGTCTTCGATGATCGCCTGTACCAGCAGATGCTTCGTTACAACAAGATTACGCCGGAAGATTTCGAAAATGAGCAGCGGAAATCCATCCTGATTATGAAGCTGGAAGATCTTCTTCAGGACGGCGTCCATGTTTCCGACGAGGAGGTAAACAGTTTTTATGAGGCCCAGACCGAAAAAATCAACGTAGCTTTCGTACGCCTGAGGGGCCTGGATTTTGAGGGTAAAGTTCAGGCGTCAACGTCAGATCTGGAAAAATACCTGAAAGAACACAGTGGCGATTTTCGCTCTCCCGAACAGATCCAGGTCAAATACCTGTTTTTCTCAGCCCGGGATTTCACGGCCAGGGTAACTGTCCCGGAAGAAGAAATTGCCGATTTCTATAACAGTCACAAGCAGCAGTGGACAAAGGCTGGAAAAACGTTTCCCCTGAGCAGCGTTAGGGATGAAATAGTCTCTGAACTTAAGCATTCCCGGGCAATGAGGCTCGCCTACGAGGAAGCAAAAAAGGCCCGTGATACGATCTATCAACAGGAAAATTTCGACGCCTACGCCGCCGCTCATCGTCTGCCGGTCGCAGGAACAGAACTTTTCACCGTTAAAAACCCTCCCGAAGCCTTTCGGCAGGTGCCGGATTTTGCAAAGACAGTCTTTTCTCTTCAGAAAGACGAACTCAGCAATGTAATCGCCTCGGAAAGCGGCTACTATCTCCTCAAGGCAGCGGCAAAAAAGGCGGCCTATACACCGGATCTCAAGATCATCGAAAAAGAGGTACGCCAAAGGTATGCGGCGCAGGAAGGCAGCCGCCTTGCCAAGCAGGAGGCGGACGCGCTCCTTGCCCGCCTTAAGAAAGGGGATAAGCTACAGATTATCGGGAACGAAAAGAATCTTAAATTAGAGGAGACAGGATTTTTTCTCCCCACTACCCCGGCTCCGAAGATCGGGACGTCTTCACAGATCATGAAAGCCCTTTTCCAACTCTCAGCGAAAAGGCCTTATGGGGAAGAGGTTATCTTCATAAACGGTGACTATTTCCTGATCGAGTTCCGGGAAAGGGCGCAGTCGGACAGGCAGATCCAACCGGGACAGAAGGAGCAACTCAAGAAGGTGTATCTGGATTTAAAAAGAAGCGAAGTGACCCAGTCATGGATGGAAGAAAGCAAAAGCGCCTTGATCAAAGAGGGCAGATTGAAGATAATAAAAGATCTGAAAGACCTCTAATCACAATGATCAGCGACCCTTACATTCCGAGACGCCGCGGCCGCGGCCATCCGTTGTTTCCTTGACCAGCTTTCCCCCTTCGAAGGTCAGGATGTAGATAAAATCGTCCTTCCCACAATTATAGGTCCACTGCTCCACGGTTTTAGAAGACTTGACGCCCTTCGTTTTTGTCCCCGTTCCTTTCTTACGGGTCTCCTTGTCACCCACCTTTTCCTTGAGTGTGGGCTTACCGCATTCGATCGTAACCCTGCCTTTCGAGTCCCCGACGCTCACCAATCCATCTCCACAGCGGAAGGCATGCAGGGTAAAAGGGTAAAACAGGAGCAGAAGCAGGGACAGAATTCCCGAAAAAATGCCATAGGTCGGGATACGCATATCATCATCCTTTCTTACCTGTATACTAGATGTTCCGGTACAGGCCGTTATTGACAATGTAATGGCGTACGGGCTCCGTGGTCAGATAGGTAATGGATTTACCGTCCCGAACCCGGTTCCGTATCCGGCTCGAAGCAATATCCAGAAAGGTCACCTCCTGAAAATAGATGGAATATCCCATCGGCCCCCGGAAGCCGTTTCCCTGGGAGTCATAGTGGAATTGGGAGGCAAATTCGGGGGGCAGAATACCTTCCAGACCTTTGTTTTCGTATCCCGGTCTGGTCATGACGACAAAATTGCACAGTTGCAGGAGCTTCTCCCAGTCCTTCCAGGTTGTAATGGCATGAAAGGCATCCTGACCAATGATGAAGTACAGCTCCAGGTTTTGCAGATATTTTTTGAGGATAAACTCAACGGTTTCTACGGAATAAGATTTCCCTTCCCTTTTGTTTTCCGCATCGGAAAAGGAAAAAGAAGGATTGTTTTCGATTGCCAGCCTGACCATTTGTTCCCGGTGGTAAAAAGATGTGATTTCGCCCTCGATTTTATGCGGCGGCCGGGAAGCGGGGATAAAAATGATCCGGTTGAGATCAAATATCTCCAGAATTTC
Source organism: Syntrophales bacterium (assembly GCA_041664405.1). GTDB lineage: Bacteria > Desulfobacterota > Syntrophia > Syntrophales > UBA8958 > UBA8958. The sequence goes on along the minus strand of JBAYKV010000038.1, from coordinate 8,166 downwards.
CTCGGCGCAACGCAGATGGCCGATATGGATGGGATCGAAGGTCCCGCCAAGTAGTCCCCATTTCATGTTCTCACCTGTCCATTGCCGTAAATGATAAATTTGGATGTCGTAAGTTCTTCCAGTCCCATCGGGCCATAGGCGTGCAGTTTGGTGGTACTGATACCGATCTCCGCGCCAAGACCCAGCTCAAACCCGTCGCTGAATCGTGTGGAGGCATTTACAAGCACCGTTGAAGACTGAACCTCGTTGAGAAATCTCTGGGCATGACCGTAGCTCTCCGTAATGATGGCCTCGGTATGAAGAGAGCCATACTTTCCGATATGGTCCATCGCCGCATCCAGGCCTTCCACAACGCGAATGGAAAGAACCAGGTCAAGGTATTCCTCATGCCAGTCCTGCTCCGTTGCGGGGTCAATATCGGGAAGAATCGCCCTCGCCTGTGGGCATCCCCTTAACGTCACGCCCGCATCTCCGTATTTTTCAGCCATCAGGGGAAGGAACCGGGCTGCTATCGCCTGGTGGACAAGGAGGGTCTCCATGGCATTACAGACCCCGGGGCGCTGCACCTTCGCATTCACGCATATCTTCAGAGCCATGTCCAGATCGGCGTTCTCATCGACAAAAATATGGCAGACGCCCTTGTAATGTTTGATTACGGGAATTTTCGACTGACTGACGACGGCCCGGATCAGCTCCTCGCCCCCCCGGGGAATGATGACATCGATCCACTCTTCAAGCTGCAGCAGTTCATAGACGGCCTCTCGGTCCGTCATGGGAATAAGCTGGATGGCCGTCTCGGGAATCGGTCCTCTTTTCAGGGTTTCCTGAAGTATCCCCGCAATGGCCAGATTGGAATGGATAGCTTCCGAGCCGCCCCGGAGAATCACGGCGTTTCCCGATTTGATACAGAGGGCGGCGGCGTCGGCGGTGACGTTGGGACGGGACTCATAGATGATACCGATGACCCCCAGAGGAATGCGCATGCGGCCGACCAGCAGGCCATTAGGGCGGCGCCACATGGAACTGACCTTGCCCACGGGATCAGGCAGGGCCGCCACTTCTTCGAATCCCTTTGCCATTGCCTGAATCGTCGCTTCCCTGATGGTCAGGCGGTCGATCATGGCGGCAGAGAGACCCTTCTCGGACGCGAGGGCCACATCCCGGGCATTTTCTTCCATCAGGAATGATCCATGCTTCAGGAGGGAGGCGCCCATTTCCCGGAGAGCCAGATTCTTCTCCTCCGCAGCTAGCCTGCACAACGTACTTGCCGCCTTTTTTGCCGCCTGTGCTATCCCGAGGATCTGGGATTGAATCGTCATTTCTCTACCGCTCCCCATTGACAAAGCTGCCAAAGTCTGCATATGAATCTCACCTTCGGGCTCAGATCAATACCTGCGTATTCCCGGCGGGCTGCTATGACCGGGGGTACTTTACAAAACCGTGAGGTTTGTGTCAAGGTGATTTGAGGAGAGGTTAAGTAAAGGAATGGACAGTCTCTGCATCAAGGCAGGAGAAAATGCCTGCGAACGGATCCGTGACGGCGGCTTTTCTCTGGATGCCTTTACCGGCTATGCCGGACCGGCGGTAGGACCCCGTTGGTTGATCGCCAGCGGTTTCGATCTGACCCTTCTCAAAGAGAAAGCCCTCGGCCGGTTACGGCCTCTGACCCTGATCGGCTCCTCTGCCGGGGCCTGGCGGTTTGCCGCCTGGATCCAGCCGGAAGCGGAAAAAAGTTACCGACAACTCATGGAGTCGTACATCACCACGACCTACACCCGGGCCGACAAGCCTCTCTCCATCCGCAAGTCCCTGGCTGCCATCATTAATAAGGCCATTGAAAACGATGCCCTGCCCTTTGCCCTAAATCACCGCGACTATCGTCTCGCCATCGTCACGGCCCGGGCAAAGAATCTGACCGCTGCGGAGAACGTCTTCCTGCAGCGCCTGGGGTTCGCCTTTTCCTTTCTCGGCAACACCCTAAGCCGCTCCCTGCTCTACAGATTTTTCGAACGGGTGGTTTTCTACAGCGGCCCCAAACACCCTGCCTTCACACTGGCTCCGGAATTTCGCGGCGTCTGTGTTCCCCTGAACAAGACCAACTTCAAATCCGTACTGGTCGCCACCGGCGCGATCCCCCTGATCATCACCGGGGTCAGGGACATTTTTGGAGCCCCCCGAGGTATTTATCGGGACGGGGGACTCGTCGATTATCACCTTGCCGGAAACTACGGAGCGAAGGAAAACGATCTGACCCTCCTGTTTCTGCACCAGGATCGCCTCATCCCCGGGTGGCTCGACAAGAGGCTTACCTCCCGGAAACCGCCCGCCAACGACTTGAAAAACATTGTCCTGGTTTATCCTTCCGAAGATTTCATCGCTTCCTTGCCCTCGGGAAAGGTTCCGGATCGGGAGGATTTTGTAACCTTCGTCGATGATCCGGAAACAAGAATCGCCAACTGGCGACAAGCCGTCGCAAAGGCGGAACCGTTGGGAGAGATCTTCATGGAACTCGTGGCCAGCGGCAAGATCAAGGATGTAGTCAGGCCCTTGTAAAGTGAATCCGGATTCAATGGGAATAAACCATCAAGGGAATCGCAAAGCATTAGACGCCCTGAAACGCATGATGGCCCCCTGCGTCCTGTGCCCGAGGCAATGCCGCGTCGACCGGATGGCCGGAGAAAAGGGCTTCTGCGGTCTCGCCGCGGAAATAGTCGTCAGCGACGCCATGCCTCACCACGGCGAAGAACCGCCCCTCTCCGGAACGGGCGGGGCCGGGACGATCTTCTTTTCCTCCTGCAACCTCCGCTGCCTGTACTGCCAAAATCATCAGATCAGCAGGCGGACAACCGGACAGGGCATGGATCCGGAGGGGTTGGCCCAAGTAATGCTGAGGCTCCAGGAGCAGGGATGCCACAACATCGACGCCGTCACCCCGACCCCGCAGACCCCCCTGATCATGGCAGCCCTGTTATCCGCCCGCCGTCAGGGATTGACCATCCCCTTCATTTACAACTGCGGCGGCTACGAAGCGCCGGAAGTAATCCGGCTGCTTGCGGGGATGGTGGAAATCTACCTTCCCGACATGAAATACGGCCGCGATGATCTGGCCCGGCAGTTCTCCGGTGTGAAAGAATATGCCGTCCATGCCATGGCTTCCCTCAGGGAAATGACGGCGCAGGTGGGGGATGTCCTCGAAGTTGTGGACGGCGTCGCCCGGCGGGGAATACTCATCCGGCATCTCGTTCTTCCCGGCATGACCGACAATAGTTTCGCCATCCTGGAGATGATCCGGCGGGGACTGTCAATACAGGTTCCCTTGAGCATCATGTCCCAGTACACCCCGGCGGCGCAGGCCCGAAAACACCCCCTTCTTGGCCGGCGGCTCTACCGGAAAGAGTATGAAAAGGTTGTCAATTACGCCCTGGAACTCGGTTTTGAAAAGCTCTTTATTCAGCAGGTAGATGAGCGCAATATGATGCCTGACTTTGAAAAACAGGCCCCCTTTAACTGGGAATAACAAATTATCAGGCGGGCGTTTCCGGCGATACTGCCCGTTCCAGGACGGATTTGATGAAGGCGTTCAGGGTTTCCCCTTAATTCTTAGTGGTTTTTTCAGCACAATAGGTTACATGGGAAATATACAGCAAGGATCGGAAACCCGACCAAGGGGCAAACGTCAAAGAACTTCATGCCAAGATTGAACAACTGTCGATAGAGACAGGTTTGTTTTGATATAAGATTTTTATAATCAATTCGAGGAGGAACTATCATGAAAAGACAAAGAGATTCATCCGCACGATCAGTATTAAGATCAATCTACATTTTCTTGATGGTTACATTTTCTATCGCTTTGTCTATATCATTTTCCTTTGCACAGGCAGGTCAATCCAGTTCAAAAGCACGGCACACTTGGGAAGTAGGACCGGAAATATCGGTAATTGAGTATAAAGAACCTGATTTCATGAGCGAAAAGGGACCAATGTACGGAATTGATGCGGCCTATACTTATCGCAATAGCGTCATGATTAAAGTTGCAGGCAGGTATAGTTATGGACAGGTAGACTATGACAGCTCAGGATCAGGGACAATGAGTAATATCAGCGACAACTTATTTGAAATCAGGGCGATTGGAGGCTACGACTTTAAATTCTCAGGTTCATTCACAATGACGCCGTTCATTGGCTTTGGTTACAGGTATTTGAGCGATAATACATCCGGAAAAGTCACTTCAACAGGTGCTAAAGGATATTTAAGAGAATCAAATTATTACTACAGTCCGATTGGTATCGAAGCGGTAAATGCTTTCGATAATGGTTGGTCTGCCGGTGTAATTCTGGAATATGATTTTTTTTGGAAAGGGATGCAAAAAAGCTATTTAAGCAAGGCTGTAGCCGGCCTCAACGACGTCAGTAACAACCAGAACGGCGGTTATGGCGGGAGAGGTTCTATATTCCTCAAGAAACAAAGAGGTCGGATATCTTATACGTTAGAACCTTTTATTAGATATTGGAATATTGATAAGTCGGACGTTCAAAGCATGACCTATAATGGATCTTACATAGGAATCGGAGCATATGAGCCCAAAAATCAATCTACAGAAATCGGCGTAAAGTTTTTGATAGGTTTTTAATTATCTCAACTTAATATCGAGGAAGAGCGTATGCAAGTGTTGTGGTCAAAAGAAAAGGGCTCCCCAAACGCGGGAACCCTTGTAAATACTGGCTGGGAGACAAGGATTTGAACCTTGATTCACGGAGTCAGAGTCCGTTGTCCTACCATTGAACGATCTCCCAGTAAAGAGCGACTATACTGCTTGTCACCTGAGGTATTTCCTATCAGAACCTATCTCAGAGCGGGGGGACTATAGTGCGATCGCTTTTTTATGTCAACCCATTTTTTATGAACCTATATAGCTTTGCGCCAGGCCAAACGCGTCTCCAGCCAGCGGGACAGGGAGGTAAAGGCGAAGCAGATCACAAAATAGATACAGGCGATAAAGAAAAAGATTTACCCGTGAAAGTCAATTTTTTTCACCTTGAAATTCCGCCTTCGATGTAGTAGCGGTATGGTGCGTAGTATTTTAGCAATTGCATCACCGTATCATAAATAATCCTTTTCGCTGACGTTCATGAATGACGGCGTCGCAGAGAAACTCGCGAGGTTCCCATGAATAAAACACCTCTGTATAACCGCCATGTCGCCTTGGGCGCCCGGATCATAGATTTCGGCGGCTGGGCCATGCCGGTTCAGTACACCAATGTGATTGAGGAGCATCTAACCACGCGTAGCGCCGCCGGTCTTTTCGATATCTGCCATATGGGAGAAATCGATGTCAAAGGAAAAGGGGCTTTTGATTTTTTACAGCATGTCTTATCGCGGAATATTGACGGTCAAAAGATCGGACAGATGAAGCTGAGCGTCCTGGCCACCGAGGAGGGGGGAATCATGGACGACCTGACCGTTTATCTCCTGGGTGAGAACCACTACCGCCTCGTCACCAACGCCTCCACGAAGGACAGGGATTATGCCTGGCTTCTGCAGGTAAAGGATGAAAAAGGCTTTCTCCGGGTCGAGATAACGGATGAAACCGATGTTATAGGCAAACTGGATCTCCAGGGGCCGCGGTCAGAAGACATCCTGCAACAGATCGTGCCCGCCGATCTTCATTCATTGAAGTATTATCATTTCATCGAGACGAAGGTTCTCAATATTCCTGCCCTTGTTTCGAGAAGCGGCTACACGGGGGAAGACGGCTTTGAAATCTACGCCCCTCATGACCGGATCGGCGAAATATGGGACCGCCTCCTCCAGGCGGGAGTTGATTATGGTCTGAAACCCATCGGTCTGGGGGCGCGGGATACCCTGCGTCTCGAATCGGGAATGATGCTCCATGGCAATGATATGGACGAAACGACCACGCCCTATGAAGTCGTTTACGGCTGGATCGTAAATCTGGGAAAGGATTTTATCGGCAAGGACGCCCTGAGCAAACAGTTTTCTGAGGGGGTGAAACGGAAACTTGTCGGTTTTACCATGTGGGAACGGGGGATCGCCCGGCATGGCTACAAGGTCTTCAAGGACGGCACGGAGGTCGGCATTGTCACCTCGGGGACCCATTCCCCCACCCTCGAAAAGGCCATCGGCCTGGCCTTCGTTCCGGTGGAGCTGTCAAAGCCGGGAACCACCTTCGATATCCAGATCCGGAATCATTTTGCTGCCGCCCAGGTTGTATCCCTGCCTTTCTATAAAAAGGAAAAGCAGTATGTCTTTTTCAATACTTTTATCTGAGACGAAAGGAAGAACGTTATGTCAAAAGTCAATCCGACGGACAGAAGATACACCAAGGAGCATGAGTGGGTCATAGACAACGGCGATGGAACCGTTACTATCGGCATTACCGACCACGCCCAGGAGTTGCTCACGGATATCGTATTTGTGGAGCTTCCGGAAATCGGCAAGCAGGTGAAGCAGATGGAAGCCGTGGCCGTTGTGGAGTCCGTGAAGTCCGTCTCTGATGTCTATTCTCCCGTGACCGGGGAAGTCATCGAGGCCAATCAGAAACTGGAACAGAGCCCCGAACTGATCAACCATGATCCCTACGGGAAAGGGTGGATCGCCAAGCTCAAGATGGAGCAACCGGAAGAGCTGCAAGCCCTGCTGGATGCTTCGGCATACGAAGCCTTTATCGCCGCCGAGGAGCACTAAATTGGAATATACGGGCAAGACGGGGCAGGCTTTCATGGCTGCTGAATATCTGACGATTCAATTGTTTAAGGGATAAGACCATGGACTATGTTCCCCATACCCCGGCAGACGAGCAGCGGATGATGCAGGCCGTCGGGATTGCCTCCCTCGCTGACCTCTTTAAGGACATACCTTCCCGTTTCCTCCTCAAAAAGGCATTGGCCCTGCCCCCCGGCATCTCGGAGATGGAACTCGCTGTCCTCATGGAAGGTCTCAACACTAGGAACAAGGTCCCCGCCATAACGCTTATGGGCGCCGGAGCATACCGGCACTGGATTCCTGCCGTGGTCGGACACATCATCTCCCGCTCGGAGTTTTACACCGCCTACACCCCCTATCAGGCCGAGATCAGCCAGGGCATCCTTCAGGCCATCTATGAGTACCAGACTATGATTGCCCGGCTGACGGGGATGCAGGTCGCCAACGCCTCCATGTACGACGGGGCCACGGCGATGGCGGAAGCGGCGGTCCTCGCCGCCAAGACCCTGAACCGCAAGCAGCTGGTTGTGGCAAGCTCGGTGCATCCCGAGTACCGCCAGGTCGTCCGTACCTACGCCTGGGCCAACGGGTATGAGGTCTTAGAAATTCCTTTCACGGCGGCAGGACAGTTGGACATGGATAATCTTCGCCAGGCCGTTGACAAGGATACCGCCGCCGTCCTGATCCAGAGCCCCAACTTTTTCGGCATCATAGAAGACATAGCCCCCGTAGCGGCAGCGACCCACGAGCAAGGGGCCTTCCTCGTTTCCGGCTTTACGGAGGCAACCTCCCTGGGCATTCTGAAGCCCGCCGGGGTGCTGGGAGCCGATTTTGTCGTCGGTGAAGGTCAGGCCTTCGGCAATCCCCTGAATTACGGCGGCCCCTATCTGGGCGTCTTTGCGAGCTCCGATAAATTCCTCAGAAAAATCCCGGGGCGCCTCGCCGGGGCGACGGTGGACAAGGAAGGAAACCGGGGTTTCGTCCTGACCCTACAGACCCGGGAACAGCACATCCGGCGGGAACGGGCCACTTCCAACATCTGCACCAATGAGGCCCTCTGCGCGCTGGCCGCCGCCGTCTATCTGGCCAGCCTGGGGAAAAATCTCAAGACAATTGCCGAATTAAACATTCATAAGGCCCAATATTTGCGGGCTCAGTTACTGGCAATACCCGGCTTCTCGCCGGTGTTTTCCGGTCCTGTTTACAATGAATTCATTGTCCGCTGCCCCAATCCGGCCGCCATAAATCAAAAGCTCCAGGAAGCAGGCATCATCGGCGGTTACGAACTCGGCTGTGATTATCCGGAATTTCAGGATTGTCTGCTCTTCTGCGCTACAGAGATGCTATCGAGAGACGACATAGACAAAGTTGTAACGATTATAAGCGAATAGGAAGTTGGCAGGACAAATAGTTATATTTGGAGGCTCACACCATGCCCTTCAT
>JBAYKV010000037.1:0-19283 GCA_041664405.1 Syntrophales bacterium | reverse complement strand
CCTGTATTCCTCCCGCCGCATCCAGATCCTCGATATGATGGGCCCCCGCCGGACTGAGCTTGCAGATGTTGGGGGTCTTCTTGCTGATTTCATTAAAGATGTCCAGCTCCAGCTTGATCCCTGCCTCATGGGCAATCGCGGGAATATGGAGGACCGTATTGGTAGAACAGCCCAGTGCCATATCCACGGCAATGGCGTTTTTAAAGGCGTCCAGGGTGGCAATGTCCCTGGGTTTGATGTCTTTCTTCAGGAGCTGCATGATCTTCATGCCCGCCTCCTTGGCCAGGCGTCTCCTGGCGGCGTGCACGGCAAGAATCGTCCCATTCCCTGGCAGGCCGAGCCCGAGGGCCTCGGTAACGCAGTTCATGGAATTGGCCGTGTACATGCCGGAGCAGGAGCCACAGCCGGGACATGCGCAATCCTCGATAGCGTCTAGTTCCTTTTGTGAGATCTTTCCGGCTTTTACCTGTCCGACTCCCTCGAAGACGCTGATAAGGTCAATGGTTTTGCCCTTTAGCTTTCCTGCCAGCATGGGACCGCCGCTGATGAAGATGGTGGGGATGTTCAGCCGCATGGCCGCCATGAGCATCCCCGGGATGATCTTGTCGCAGTTGGGAATCATCACGAGGGCGTCAAAGGGGTGGGCCATCGCCATGGCCTCGACGGAATCGGCGATGAGTTCCCGGCTGGCCAGGGAGTATTTCATCCCCGTGTGCCCCATGGCAATCCCGTCACAGATACCGATGGCGGGAAATTCCACGGGCGTCCCGCCGGCAATACGAATCCCCGCCTTGACGTCATCGGCAATGATCCGCAGGTGGATGTGCCCAGGGATGATTTCATTGGCCGAATTGACGACGCCGATAAGGGGGCGTTTGATCTCCTCGTCCGTATAACCCATGGCCTTGAACAGGGAGCGGTGAGGCGCCCTCTCCAGGCCTTTCTTCATCAAATCGCTGCGCATGTGTCCCTCCTCCTCAAAACTTTTTTGAATATTCCAATGTCATTAACTTAAAGGCGTATCTTTTCCTAAGTTCCCCCTTTTGAAAAGGGGGATTCAGGGGGATTTTCTAACATTCTGAGAAATCTCCCCCAACCCCTCTTTGTTAAAGAGGGGAGAAAAGTGCTTAAGTCGTTAACATTGGAGAATAACCTGAAATTTATCTATATCTTTGCAAAACCTCATCCCCACCCTAACCCTCCCCTTGAAGGGGAGGGAATTACAGGGGAAAGAATCTCTGATCGCACATCCTCGCGCTGCCCCACTCCTCTACGAGGGCGAGGGAGGCGCAGAGGATTTTCCGGCAGTTTATTTTTTCCGGCGCTCCGGACGAAGGGCTCGGAGGGTGGCGCCGGCCTGCCACATCTCGCTGTTCTTGATGACATCCAGCTCGGCCTGCAACTTTTCCCGGTAATCGGGGGCGCTGTTGACCCTCAGGACTATTTCCGTCTCCTTCCCGGCGGCGACGCGATCATAGAGTTCCGTAAAAACAGGGACGACGGCGTCGCGGAAACGGTTCTTCCAGTCCAGGGCTCCCCGCTGGGCCGTGGTGCTGCAGTTGGCGTACATCCAGTCCATGCCGTTCTGGGCCACCAGGGGCATGAGGCTCTGGGTAAGCTCCTCGACGGTTTCGTTGAAGGCCTCGCTGGGGCTGTGTCCCCGCTTGCGCAGCTCGTTGTACTGGGCCTCGAGAACCCCGGCCAGGCAACCCATGAGGACGCCCCGTTCCCCGGTCAGGTCGCTGTAAACCTCCTTTTCAAAGGTCGTCGGAAAGAGATAACCCGAACCGATGGCCACACCCGTCGCCAAGGCCCGATCCATAGCCCTCCCCGTGGCATCCTGGAAAACGGCGTAACTGGAATTGATACCGCTGCCGGCCAGGAAGTTGTCCCGGACGGTCCGTCCCGCGCCCTTGGGGGCAATGAGGATCACGTCGATATCCTTGGGGGGAATGACCCCGGTCTGCTCTTTATAGACGATGGAAAAACCGTGAGAAAAATACAGTGCCTTTCCTGCCGTCAGGTTCGGTTTCAGTTCCGCCCACATGGCCTTCTGGCCGGCATCGGACTGGAGATACTGGATGATGGTGCCGCGTTTGGCCGCCTCCATGGGCGGAAACAGGGTCTTACCGGGGACAAATCCCTCTTCGATGGCCTTGTTCCAGTTGAAGTCACCTTCGCCGACGATGACGTTGATCCCGTTGTCTTTCATGTTCAGGGCCTGTCCCCGTCCCTGAACGCCGTAGCCGATTACGGCCACGATCTCGTCCTTGAGGACCGCCCGAGCCTTGTCCAGAGTAAATTCTTCCGAGGTGATGACATCTTCGACGACGCCACCGATATTGAGTTGTGACATAATTCCCCCTTCTTGTTTGCTTAGTTTATTTGCTTAGTCTATTTGTCTTTCCAAAGACACAATCCCGGTCCTTGCCATATCATCAATACCCAAAGGTTTCAAGCTCGCCACGGCCTTTTCGATAATTGCCCGGTCACCGGTAATTTCCATGACGCAATGGTCGCCGTTCATCGTGATTACCCGCCCGTTGAACGTATCGATGATCAGGGCAAGGTGTCCCTTGTTCGTGTCCGAAAGCTTCATGCGGACCAGCATCAATTCCCGGGATACGGATTCCACTTTTGTCAGATCCGTCACCTTGTGGACGTCAATAAGCCTGATCAGTTGTTTTTCAATCTTGCCTATCGTTGCCTTATCCTGGATCGTCGTCAGGATGATCTTGGAATAGGAGGGGTCTAGGGTTGCGTCCACACACAGGGTTTCAATATTGTAGCCCCTACCGCCGAGTACGCCGGAGACCCTTGCCAGGACATCGGGTTTGTTGCTGACGAGTAGCGCCAGGGTATATTCTTTTTTTTCCATAATTTTCTGATTGCCTCCTGTTGATTTAATTGGGGACAGCGCCCTAATATTGCCAGGGATTAACCCATCCCCACCCTAACCCTCCCCTCGAAGGGGAGGGAAATATAGTGAAATCGTTAGTTTGCCATCTCCCTGCCCAGGGCCATTTCATGGATGGGGCCGCCGGGCCGCACCATGGGATAGACGCACTCCTCCCGAGATACGCGGAAGTCCATAAGAACCGGGCCGGGTGCGGCAAGTCCCGTTTGCAGCACCGCCTCCACCTCGTCGGGCTTCGTCGCCCGCAGGCCCATCCACCCGTATGCTTCCGCCAGCTTGAGAAAGTCAGGCTGGTGAGTCATATCTGTACTGGAATAACGTTTGCCGTAAAAAAGCTGCTGCCATTGACGAACCATGCCCAGGTAGCCGTTGTTGAGGAGGACGATCTTTACAGGGATATTGTCCTGGATGGCCGTGGCCATCTCCTGGATGTTCATCTGGATGCTCCCATCGCCGGCGATATCTATCACCAGTTTGTCCGGGAAGGCAATTTTCGCCCCGAGGGCCGCAGGTAATCCGTATCCCATAGTTCCCAGCCCGCCGGAAGACAGAAACGTGTTGGGCTCGTCGTATCCGTAGAACTGGGCCGCCCACATCTGGTTCTGGCCTACCTCAGTGGCGATGATGGCCTTGCCCTTCGTCAATTTGTAGAGGGTCTCGATGACGAACTGGGGCTTGATCTCCGTGTCGCTTTGGCAGTAGCCTAAGGGATTCTCTTTCTTCCAGGCGTCTATCTGGTCTAACCACTCCCTTCGCTGGTCATCGGTAACGCTGAAGTCCTTCTGCTCCAGGAGGGCGTTGAAGCTCTGGAGGGCGCTCTTGCAATCGCTGACGATAGGCACGTCCACCATGACGTTCTTGTTGATGGAGGAGGCATCGATGTCCACATGGACGATCTTGGCATTGGGAGCGAAATGATCGATCTTGCCGGTAACCCGGTCGTCAAACCTCATGCCGATGGCGATCAGAAGATCACAGGTGCTGATGGCCATGTTGGCATAGTAGGTACCGTGCATTCCCGGCATGCCCAGCCAGAGGGGATCCGAGGCGGGAAACGCCCCCAGGCCCATAAGGGTAGATGTGACGGGCATTCTGGTCCGTCGTGCCAACTGCCGTAGTTCCTCCGAAGCGCCACCGAGGATTATTCCGCCGCCGGAGAGAATCAGCGGCTTTTTAGATTCAGCAATAAGATCCATGACATAGAATGCCTTTTTCGAGGCGGGACGGGGGCTTTCCTCCTCGTTTTTTTTCGGCGGCCGAGGTGTATATTCGGTCATGGCGGCCATGACATCCTTCGGAAGATCTATCAGCACCGGACCGGGTCGTCCCGACCGGGCGATATGGAAGGCCTCGCGGATCGTCTTGGCGACCTCCTCCACCCGTTTGATCAGGAAATTGTGCTTTGTACAGGGGCGGGTGATGCCGATGATATCAACCTCCTGAAAGGCGTCGGTCCCGATTAGATGGGTGGGGACCTGCCCGGTTAGGACGACAATGGGTATGGAATCCAAGTAGGCATTGGCGATCCCCGTAACCGTGTTGGAAGCCCCGGGTCCAGAAGTTACCAGGGCCACCCCGACCTTGCCGGAGGCGCGGGCGAATCCGTCCGCCGCATGGACGGCCCCCTGTTCATGACGGACCAGGATATGGCGAATCTCGGCCTTGTACAGTTCATCATAGATATCCAGAAGCACGCCTCCCGGATAGCCGAAGATCGTGTGGATCCCCTCCTCCTTTAACACCTTGATAAGTATTTCTGCTCCTTTTAGTTGCACTACAAGCACCTCCCTTATGAATGTTTATAATTTTTAAACAATAAAAAAGCCGCTATCTTTGGAGATGCGGCTTCTTGAAATTAAAAAAGCCGCGGGTTTTGGGGCCCGCGGCTCTTGTTTTTAAAGGTTGTTTAAAAACACCGAGCAGCAGTCCCCCTCGGTACGATGACTACAACGACGCTGCCCAGTACAATGACCTTGTTTTTCATTTGGCTGTCTTCCATGTCCTTCAAGTTGAAAAGTGGCCGCACCGTACGAAAATAATTAACCCTTGTCAAGCAGTTTTTTCAATGGGCAGGTGAAATTTGCAAAGCTTTGACAGTTTATTCTCCGTTCGTGAAAAATGTGTCTGCTGTTCATAGTGTATTTATTGGAGGGCAAAACGGATGGGGATGTCAACCCACATTGCTACGGGAAGCCCCTTTTTCTTCCCCGGTTCAAAGAACCACTGTTTCATAGTATCCAGAGCAGATTGATCGAGCAGGACGTATCCGGAAGAGGACTTAACCCTCGTTCGGCCCACGCGCCCGTCGGAAAGGACCTCCACGGACAGGAGCACCGTCCCCTCATATCCGCGCGCTTGGGCCAGGCGCGGATAGGCGGGACGGCTGTTATCCCGGTAGCGGGGAGTTGCGAGGAATGTATCTCCCGGTGTCGTGGTCTTTCCCCTGCCGCCATATCCGTCCGTCCTCACTGCCGCGGAAGGATAGCTTTGCCCCTCCATACTTGCAACTGAAAATCCTTTCGTCAATACTGATTTCCCGGCCCGGCTGTCCTGCAACGATAAGGAGCTTTCCGTCAACTCGGTCGCTGCGCCTATCCTGAAAACCTCACTATTATCATTAGGAATTGTGGATAATGTTGCCGGTTCTCTTGCCACTTGAGGTACCTCTTTTTTAACAGTCTCTTCTTTCCTGACCGAAGGACGGGACTTGTCCGGTTCTTTGGCGAAGCCGCCGTGGGAAAAGGATACGAGATCGACCTTGAGACAGGGATCGAATCCTTTTACCATCCGGTGAGGTGCGGGACCGATCAGGCCCGCAAGGAGAAAGAGGACCGCAATTCCATGGACGCCCACAGACCAGAGAACCCCAGCGAAAACCTTGTTTCTCCCGTACTTTTCACCCTTCCGGGGGAACTCAAAATTCAAAGGTCAAACCTCCCTTGTATGATCTTTCCGGCATGGGGTAATAGGTATTGAGGCCGCCCCAGGAGACATTGGCTGACCCGAAACCGGCGTATTTTTCATTGCCGATATTCTCGACGCCGATAAATGCCCGGAACGTAAACGGCCGCTTTCGTAAGTCCAGTTTCCGGTTGTAGGAAAGGAAAAGATTATAGAGGATGTAGGAAGAGAGCTTTTCGGCATCATTGTTGTAGTCTCCCGACAGGTAGCAGTCGCTGACATAACGGACCTCCGGGCGCAGGGTAAAATTGTACGGGAGCACAATATCGGCACTGGCCCCCATGATCCGGTTGGGGACGAGGGGCAGTTCGTTCCTGTTGTACTGGCCGTCCTCAAAGGTCGCCAGATGGTAGGTATATTGCCCGGTAAGGGTGACGTATCCCTTGATGTTCCACGAGATGGACCCCTCTGCTCCCTGATGGCGGGTGCGATCCAGGTTTTCGTTCCTTTTTGTAGAATCGTTCCAGGCGATTTCGTCTTCCATGTCGATCCGAAACAGGGACAGGCTTATTTTCAGGGAGTCATGTGGATAGAGCAGGGTTCCCAACTCCATGCTCTGTCCCCGTTCCTTGTCCAGATTGGTGTAAAAGCCGCCGCCCCAACCATTGAAACTTGCCTGCTCATCGAGAAAGGGGATGCGGTAGATCTGGGAATATTTCCCGTATAGATTTGACTTCTTGCCGATCAGAAGGGTGGCAGCCCCTTCATAGGCCTCGGCGGGATGGCGTTTTTCCTGATTGTAGAAGCTGTTAGCGGCATTTTGGGAATCAGTGTAATTGCCGCCAAGGATAGTACCGCCGGCCCGGTATCCGGCAGCAAGGATCAGGTTTTTCCAGGGCATGAACTCGTCCCGGACATAGTATTCCATGGTCTCCCGCCTTAATTCTGCCCAGCCGGTCTTGACGGTGCGCTCCCTGTTATTCCAGGTGTTCTTCACGTAGGGCTCATTGTAGTAGTCCACCCCGGCGACAATCTTATTCTGAAAACCGAAGAGATGACCGTCAAGTACGTATTTGGGGTTAAAGGCGTAAGAATCCATATCCGTATTTGTGTACTGATTGGTATTCCAGGAGGGCATATTGTAGGCGAAGGCATTTTTCCCGTAGGAAAAGAAAAGATCCAACTGCCCCAATTGCTCATACATGGCCTGGACGCCCAGATTGATCCTGCCTGCCTTATCTATGCCGTCGTCATTGTCTGCGGCGTTGCTCCAGTTTTGAGGCGTTGCCGGCTGGTATTGCCGACGATCGGAGGTCATCTGATCCTTCGTCAGGGCGCCGGGAAGGTCATAGTTGGTGTGATTGCCGGCAAATCCTAAAGACAACTGGAAATGATCGCTCAGGTCATAGCCAAGATCGAGGCTCCCTGATTGGGATGCAAGTTTTGAACGTTCCCGGTAGCCCCAGGAAAAATAGTTCTCCCCGTTGGCGGCATAGGCCAGCTTGTCCTGTTTCCCCGCAATCCCGATCCTTTCGTTGTTCAGGCCGTAGCTTCCTGCCGTTGCCGTGGCAGAGACGACCGGTTTTCCCTTGCCCTTTTTCGTAATGATGTTGATCACACCGCCGATGGCGTTGTCGCCGTACAGAACAATATTGGCACCCCGGACCACTTCGATCCGCTCGATATTGCCCAGGGGGATCTGAAACCAGTTGGCTGAATGCATATCGGGGCGATTCAGGCGCCGTCCGTCAAGAAGGATCAGTGTTTTCCCGAAAGGGTTTTCTCCGCCGAAGCCCCGCAGGTCGATCATGGCCTCCGGGGAATTGCTGCTGTAGGAGCGGACTTGAATCCCTTCCAGTTTGTCCAGGACATCGACAACCGAGGTAGTCCCTGATTGTTTGATATCCTCGGCCGTGATCACCGATACGCTGGCGGGAACCCTTCTGAACTCTTCCCGGTCTCTGGTCGCTGTGACCACCACTTCTTCCATGCGCACCGGCTCTGCGGGAGAACTGGTCTGGGCAAAAACCGGGACGTCCATGAATACCGATGGGAACAAACAAATCATCCAACAAAACCAGAAAACTAAATCTTTTTTCATTTTTCCTCCTTTTCCCCCACGGGATAAAGATTATTATTTTTCTCGTCAGACAAGTTTCCTGGCTTGTGGCTGTTACCTAATTACCGCGCCTTCCCGGCTTCATTTTATTGAAACCAGTGGCCTGCTGCGGTTTTCGTTCCACTTACAGTTGCGGGGCAGCGCCGGTCTTGCACCGGCTTCCTTTTCTGACGGAATACTGCCGTATCGATTACTGCCTTATTTCAAGTCCCTCCTTGAAACCACATTTCCTCCATGTTTATGAAGATCTTGCTCCATCCGGGGCATAATGACGGGTCGGCCCGTCAGTTCATGCTTTCCCGACACAACAGGCAGTCCGTAAACCGCCTCAATGTTATCTGCCGTCATTACTTCCGCGGGCGGCCCTTCGGCATGGATTGTGCCCCCGTCCAAGAGAATGATCCGGTCGCAATACAATGACGCCAGATTGATGTCATGGGTAACGGCCAACACCGTAAGTCCATCTTTTTTATTCAGCAATTTAAGCAGGTTCATGATTTCCACCTGATGACGGATATCGAGAAAAGCTGTCGGTTCGTCGAGGAGCATAATGCGGGGTTCCTGCGCCAGAGCCCTGGCAATCAGTACCCGCTGCCGTTCTCCCCCGCTGAGATGCTCCAAAGAGCGATCAGCGAAGCTCATGGTATCGGTCTGCGCCATGACCCGGTGGACTGTTTCGTAATCTCTCTTCCCTTCAAACGACCATGGTTCCAGATGGGGAGATCTGCCCATAAGGACGATCTCCCTGGCGGTAAAGGCAAATATTCCCCCATAGTCCTGAGGAACGACAGCCACCCGTCGGGCGATGTCTCTTCTGCTCATCGTCAGGATGCTCCGGCCATCCATGGCTGCCATTCCTTCCTGAGGCGTCAGAATTCCATCCATGACCTTCAGGAGGGTGGATTTCCCCGATCCGTTCGGACCGAGAATGCCGACGAAAGAACCCTTTTCAACGCTGAAGGACACATGCCTGAGAACCCAGGGACCATGGTAGCGGAAGCTCACATTATCGCTTTGGAGGAGCGTCATGACGACAACCTTCGGCGCAGCAAGGCCAGGAAATATGGGGCGCCGCAGAGGGCGGTAATGACCCCGACGGGCAATTCGGCCGGTGACACAAGGCAACGGGCCATAGTGTCCGCAAAAACGAGAAACGTGCCGCCGAATAAAAAGGCGGCCGGCAACAGGACCCGATGATCGGGACCGACGATCAGTCTCATGATATGGGGAATGATCAGACCGACAAAACCGATCGTTCCGCTGGCGGCTACGGCCGCTGCCGTGACCAGGGATGCCGCCGTCAACAGGATGATCTTTGTTTTCCCGACGGAAATTCCCAGTTGCAGGGCCGTTTCCTCGCCCGTGGCGAGGATGTTCAGGGCCCGGGCGTATCTGTAGATGAAGGCCATGCCGATAAAGAGAAAAGCCCCCGTATAGATGATCGCCTGGTCGTCAGCCAGGCTCAGATCACCCATGGTCCAGTAGATCGCCCGTTGCAGTTGCAAGTGATCGCTGATGGAAAAGATAAAGAGGATCATGGCGGAGAAGAAGGCATTGACCATGACGCCGGTGAGGAGGAGGGTATTGGTTTCCAGGCGCCGTCCCGTCCCGGCAATGCCGAAAACGACGAGGACGGCCAGGATCGCACCGAGAAATGCCATACCGGGAATGCCCAGGATTATGATTTCCGCCCCCAGGAGGATTCCCGTGACGGCCCCCATCGCGGAACCAGCGGAAATTCCGAGGATGTAAGGGTCCGCCAGGGGATTCCTCAAAAGAGCTTGAAAGACAACGCCCGACATGGAAAGGGCCGCGCCCACCAGACCGGCTAGGATGACCCGGGGCAGGCGAATAGAGAAGAGAATCGATTTTTCCGCGGTCGTCAACGCCTTGTGGCCATCCGCTCCCAAAGGTAAAAAATCGCTGATTACGCTGAACAATTTAATATCTGCGGCACCGGCAAATAAAGAAACGAGGAAAACGGTGAAGGAAAGAAGGAAAAGAAGGAGACAGATTTTTAAAACCCGGCCAAGGGTAACCGGTTGAATAGACCAACTGGATAAAAACGACATCATCGTATTCCGCCCGCGAGGAAAATCAGATGGGCCGGTCTTCCGGCTCCGGGCTACCTACTCGCCGCCTTCCCATCCGCGCAATGCGAACAGTGGCTATTTGGCTTTCGTTCCCGTTACGGCTGCGCGGCAGCGGGGGCTTTTCACCCCTCTTCCTCACACCCATCTGGAATGATAAAAACATCCGTACCGGAAAACTACATCAAGAAGACTTTTCTTGTCAAGACCAAAAAAGATTCTTCACAAACCGCTTTGATCGACGGCGGTTTTCATTTCGTTGAGCCCCGCGATGATTCGTGGTCCCAACCGGTAGAGTGTCTCTTTGATTGTATAGACTTTGCCGTTCTTTATCGCATCAAGTCTCCCCAGGCGCTTGAGCAGCTTCTTTACATCCTCCTCCATACCCCTGCTCTTGCCGATGAAAAGGATTTGAGGTTGTTGACGAAGAGTCTCTTCGAGGGAATATCTGGTATAATGAACAGAGGCGCCGGCGATATTCTTCAGACCCAGCAGGCCCATGGCTTCATCCATGGCAGTTTTCGCCCCGGCGACGATCAGCGGTTCCGGCTGGATGACAAAAAGCGCCTTTGGTTTATTCAGGGGTGATCTTTTAGCTGTTTCGCTCTTGAAGCGGTCAAGCTGAACATGCATCGTCCGCGCCTTTTTATCGGCCCGTTTGCCGACGTCAAGAAAGTGACCAAGCTGCCGTATTGCCTCGGGCAGCTCCTCAATGCTCCTCGCCCGGAAGATATACGTCCTGATCCCTATTTTCTTTAGTTTTGCTAAAATTTCCTGGGGATTTCCGTCTTCTGTAAGTATAACCAGATCGGGGTGGGCCGTCACAATGGCTTCGAGAGAAGGATTGGCAAAGCCGCCAATTTTGGGTTTGCTCAATGCTTCCCGGGGATAGTCGCAATAGGTTGTAACGGCGACAATCTGCTCGCCAAGGCCCAGATCGAATAGTATTTCCGTTATGTTCGGCGCCAGAGACACGATTCGTTGGGGAGGGGCAGCCTGGGCAGGACAGGAGATTAAAAGAAAAAAGAGGCCACTAAAAAAAATGATCGGAAAATATGATTTATTTACTTTCATTCGCAGTAACGGAGCTGCTCAACATGCAAGCCGGTCATCACCATTGCCTTCTCCTTTGTCCCGGGAGAGACATTCTCCCATGACCTCCCGCCAGTAAGGGTCGTTTCTCATTTGGGCGAGTTTTCTCTGTAACTGCCGCACCGTAATGCCCAGGATGTCGGCGATTTGCCGCCGGTCGCCGCCGGTGTTCATGAGGACATAGGCGACCTGGGTCTCATCGTTTTCCTTGAGGCTGCACAGGTGTCGGGCAAAAAGAGACTGCCGGGTGGGCTGTTTCCCCAAATTGTGGGGCAGGATCACCCCTCCTTCGCCGAGGAGCACGGCATTTTCGACGACCTGGGCCAGCTCCCGGACATTGCCCCGATATTCCCGACGGATGAGGACATCCATAGCCTCGGGACTGAAGCCGCTGATCTCTTTCCCATGCCGGGAATTTGCCTCCCGGAGAAAATGGGCGGACAGCAGGGCGATGTCTCCCTCCCTTTCCTGCAGCGGCGGGATATGGACGTGGGCGGATTTCAGACGATACAGGAGATCCAGGCGAAAGCGGCCCTCCTGACAGGCCTTGTCCAGGTCCATATTGGTCGCGGAAATAACGCGTACATCGACCTTCAAAGTCTTAGCCCCACCCAGGGGTGTGAAGGATTTCTCCTCGAGTACCCGGAGGAGCTTCGCCTGAAGACCAAAAGGCAGCTCTCCGATCTCGTCGAGGAACAACGTTCCGCCATTAGCCTGCTCAAAGAAACCACGATAACTTCCTTCGGCGCCGGTGAAGGCGCCCCGGACATGGCCGAAGAACTGGGTCTCGAACATGGTGGTCGGAATGGCGCAGACGTTGACGGCAATAAAAGGCCCTGCGGGAGCAGGACCGGCCTGATGAATCCCCCGGGCCATGAGTTCCTTCCCCGTCCCCGATTCACCGGTAATCAGGACGGGATTGCCGCTCCGGGCCATGACCTGGGCGTAAGCAAGGAGGGATTTCATCAGCGGGCATTGAGTAATAATACCGGCAAAGGCGGCGGGAATATCTCCTCCCCCCTCACGACGCGCTGAGGATAATCCTTTAAGAAGACCTTTACGTTCGTAGGCCCGTTCAATGGTCAGGAACAGCAGTTCGTTATCCACCGGTTTTACGAGATAATCGTAGGCCCCCAGGCGGATGGCCCGCACCGTTGCAGGGATATCGTCCACAGCCGTCAGGATGATGAATTCCGTGTAGGGCTTGAAAGGTTTCGCCGCTTCCAGGACCTGCATGCCGTCCATTTCAGGCATCAGCAGATCGAGGAGCACGATATCATAATCCCGCTCCCGGATTTTCCGGATGGCCTCCTGACCGTTATCGCAGATATCCACATCACGAATGCCCCGCCACTTCAAAAGGCGTTGGACCGATGTGAGAGATATCTCTTCGTCATCCACGATCAGGATCTTCATAGACGCTGTCTCCCCGCTTCCTGAATCATCTTTTGCAATTTATCCATATCAAAAGGTTTTTGAATCGTAAAGGAAGGAATGAAGTTAGGGTCCGGATTTCCTTGCAGGCCATCTCCATCCCGTCCATACAAAACAGTATAAATCAGGGGATAACGTTTTTTTATGCTCCTCATGAGCTGGCAGCCATTCAAACCTTTAAGATCCATAGCGCAGATCACCCAATCTACTTCCGGGTAATCTGTTAAATATTGGAGGATTCTTTCCCCATCCTCCGGTGACTCGATCTGCCAGGTCGCCGCTTCGAGAAAATACGCTTGAATGTCCTTGAGGAAGGTATCATCGGAATCGACAAAGAGCAGCCGTGGATTCATCTGCGGTAAGCTACGTCCATCTATGGGCAGATAGACGGTAAAGCGGCTCCCCACCTTTGGCTGGGAAAGGACACTGATCGTACCCCCATGTTCCTTGATAAGACCATAAGAAATGGACAGCCCCAGCCCCGTTCCTCCGGAATCCCGGCGGGTCGTGAAGAAAGGATCAAAAATATGGTCCATAGTCTCCCTGGCCATGCCCTTCCCGTTATCTTCTATTGCCACGACAACGGCGTCGAGACGGGAGAGATACCGGGCGGTAATGGTGATCTTCCCCTTTCGTCCCGGTGATATGGCCTGGTGGGCATTGATGAGGAGGTTCGTCAGTACTTGCTCCAGTTTCTGAAAATGTCCCCGCACCGCAGGAAGACCGGGCTCGATCTTCTGCTCGATAACGGATACGGTTTTGCGTATCTGGCCGCCGACAATAACCAGGACTCCCTGGATGATATCGGCTACCTGGATTGCTTTCTTCTCAGCCAGTTCATCGCTGCGGGAAAACTCCTTCAGCCCCGTAATGACCCTGTTGATCCTGCGGGAGGCTATCTTGAAGGCATGAATGATCTCCCGCATATTCTGAACGACCTCTGTCCGGGTAACCCCTCTTTGCTCACAGACTTTCGCAAAGGCATCGTGATCAATGAAAACTGGCTCCAGGGTATCCCAGATCTCCTCCAGGAGAGGGATGTTGTAGGATATAAAGCTGACGGGATTGTTGATCTCATGGGCAACGCCCGCTACCACTTCCCCGAGGGCTGTCAGTTTGTGGGTCTGAATGATCTGCTGAAGACGCAACTCATTTTCCTGGCGAAGCCGCTTTTCATCCGTCACATCCTGCCAGATGCCGACGAAATAGGGGGCCGGGGCATCCGGCATCCGGACCAGGCGCCAGAAATCGGAGAACCATCTGTAGGTTTGATCGGAGGCGCGGAAACGATACTCGCAATGGTGTGTACCTTCGCCGCGGGATTCCTTCAGGGCCTTGATCACCCGGTGACGGTCGTCGGGATGGATCTGGTTCTGCCAGAAAGAGGTACGGTCTGTAAAGTCCATAGGGCTATAGCCGGTGATTTCCTCCACTGAGTGACTCACAAAGGTCATTTCATATTTCCCTGCGGTGTTCCGGGTATAAGAAACGATGGGAAGAGACTCCAGGAGCAAAGACAATTGATCCGTCGTACGCTGTAGGATTTCATTGGTTCTGGCTAACTCCGCGGTCCTTTCCCGGACCCGCATCTCAAGTCCTTCATGGGCCTTCAACAGGGCCGCTTCCGCTTCTTTTTTCTCGGTGATGTCCTCCAGGGTCTCTACAGCCCCCAGGACCGGCCCCTGGGGATCCCTGAGAAGAGCGGCGGTAAAGCGCAACCAGCGCCCCGTCTCCCCTAACTCGGGGAAAAAATCCGTTGCTTCATAGGCGTCCTCGATGAGAGGGGATTTGAGGTATTTTCTTCCATACCACTGGGGGATATCCGCGACAGCGCCCTCCACCAGCAGATCGGCCAGGCATGGCCGTTGTCTGCTATAGAAGGCCCGCCACTGCTGGCTGGTGCCGATTACCTCTTCCGCACTGATCTTGCTGAGTTCTTCAAGGGCCCGGTTCCAGTAGATAAGCCGGTGGTCCCGGTCGATGACAAAGGCAGGGATTGGGGAGCCGCCGATGCATCCCATGAGCAGGTCGAGTTCTTCTCTGTCCAGGGAGCTGGCAAAACGACGATGATTCGATGGGCTTCTCTCCTTACTGTTAAACGTCATTTATCATATAAGTAAAGTGGTTAAGAGGGTGCGCAAAAATTATCCAGACTTCAACGACTCACCGGAAGTGAGGAATCTTTCGTCCATTCCTCAAAAGAACCGTCGTATAGCCTGACATTCTTGTAGCCGAGAACACGTGTCAAAATAAAAGCCCAAGTGGGACAGCACTTGCCGGCATCACAGTAGGTGATTAGTTCCTTTGATTTGTCTTTGCCGACCGCTGCGACTGCAAGGGTCTCAAGATCCTCTTTCTTTTTGAAAGTGCCAAGTTTCGTATATGCTGATGACGCCGGAAGGTTTACGGCCCCCGGGATATGTCCGGCCTTTTCTACAAAATCCTGTTTTTTCGTCCCCCCAAACAGGACAGGTTCACGAACATCGACGAAAGTCGCTTTCCCGAAGCGGCTGACTACGTAATCCTTTTCTACGTGCAGTTCCTTGTTAAGCTTGCCCCTGTAGGTGGTCTTTTTTGGTTTCACCGGTTCCGTAGAAAGGGGCCTTCCTTCTTTAACCCACTTTTCCTGGCCTCCGTCAAGGATGCTTAGATTTCCCAGACCTGCATATTGAAGGGTACATAGAACGCGGGGAGCCATGACCTGGTAAAAGCAATGGTAGGTTTTGCACACAATCACCACGATGGAATCCGGCTGGAGTCCTAAATCGCCGATTGTGTCAAAGAGATCGTCTTCCGGTGGAAGTTCCGTATGTCTTCCCTCTTTCGGAGCTGCCCAGATACCGTAATAGGCGCTAACGGCGCCCGGGATATGGCCTTCCTGATAATCCTCGATTTTCCTGATGTCTAAAGCAACGACCTTGGGATTGTTCAGATTGGCTGCCAGCCATTCTGTGGAAACGATGGGGTCAATATCATGGGCAAGGACCTGAGGGAGGAGTATCAGTGTCAGGAGGAGAAGTAGTAATGATGACAACCAAAGCCTTTTCATATCTATCCCTCCTTTTATAGAGGCGCCTGAATGGTCTGAAAAATTACCCGGTTTGTTCTTTTGCCTTTACCTCTACTCCAAGGCGTTGTTCATGGTCTTTGAACGCTCTTGTATCTACCACATAAAGGGGAAATAATCAATCACAATTTAACCTGTGATTCCAAAATGTTAATGCAACTTTCAGACATTTTACATAAAATATTATCTTATATATTCGGGGTTTTGCTTGGCTTTAGGTCCCTTGGCATCTCTCCCCTTATCCCTTTATCTTGCCTGTGTTTTCATTAGCCCAGCAAGGAACGAAATGGTCTATCGGTCATCGAATCCCTGTACCGACTTGGCCCTAGAGTCGTCAGCGGCAGGGAAGAAGTTGCGGACCTGTCCCTTTGAAACCTGGTCCAGTTTTTAGGCTATGCTTGGGGTATAATACTGGATCAGATTGAGGGGATGTCTACTAATCGCCTCTTTTTGTTAGAAAAATTCCGGATACAGCTTTTTCGCACAATCAGGACAAATTCCATGGCTGAATTCGGCTTCCGAGTGATCGCTTATGTATGATTCTATCTGTTTCCAGTACCCCTTATCGTCACGAATATTTTTACAGGAAGCACATATGGGAAGTAGTCCGCTCAATTTTTTTACCTCTGAAAACGCTTTTTGGAGTTCTGATATCAGCCTCTCTCGCTCGTTTTCCACCTGACGGCGTTCCGTAATATCGCGGACAATCCCGCGGAAACCTTCCGGGCGGCCTTCCGCGTCCCTGATCAGAGAAACGGATACCTCCACGGTCCTTCTTTCCCCATCCTTTCTGATGATATCCCAATCAAATCCATTAATTGGCTCACCAGTTCGATAAACTCCATTGTAGCAATCCCGGACTTTCTTGGCGTTCTCCCGGTCTGCGGCGTACTGCTTATAATTCATGCCCAGCAATTCCGCTTGGCAATAGCCCATGATTTTTCTGAAAGACTCGTTGAAAGAGGTAAAGCTGCCTGCCAGATCAACTTCATGATAGCCGTCCTCGATGTCTCTCAGGATGGTGCGGTAGCGCTCCTCGCTCAGGCGCAATTCATCCTCGGCCCGCTTCCGGACCGTAATGTCCTTGAAAACGACCACAGCGCCGGTGGACCTGTTATTCTCGATCATTGGGGTTACGACATATTCAACGGGGAAAAAGGACCCGTCTTTTCTCCAGAATAGCTCGTCGCCGACCTGACGGATTTTCCCGTCCCCCAAGGTCCTGTGAATCTGGCAATCTTCAACGGAACAAGGCGATCCGTCGGCCTTGGTATGGTGTAACATGGCATGCTGATCCCTCCCGACGAGATCGCTGATCTCATAACCTGTTATGCGGACTGCGGATGGATTCGCAAAGGTCACCGCGCCGTTGAGGTCCACGCCATAAATCCCGTCTCCTACGGATTCCAGAATCAGGTTTACTTGTTTTCGATAGCGGTCAAGCGCTTCCTCGCTCTGCTTGCGGTCGGTGATATCCACGGCATTTCCCAAAACAGCCCTTTTGCCCTGATACTTGATGGGAGCGACCGTTTCCATGATGTAGTGGAGCTGACCATCCTTATCCATGATCCTGAATTCATAGGGCGTTGTGAGTTCACCCTTCAACATGGAAGCGGTGTTTTTCCCGGCTTGCTCTCGGTCATCGGGATGAATTACCGCCAAGGGGTCCATACCGATCATTTGAGCAGCCGCATATCCCGCGTGAAGGGCGGCATAACGATTCAGATACCGGAACTTCCCGTCCTGGACGATATAAATCCCCGTATGGGAACCTTCGGTTACGGTCCTGTATAAGATGCTGGCCTGTTCCACCTGCTCGCTCAACAGAGCCACGACGGCCGCCGCCGCTACAAACATCAGCGAGCGGAAAACATCATGGACAAGCGGAAAATTTGAAAAGAACAAGGCATGACTGATAAGCAGCACCGCCCCGAAAAGCAGGGCGACGACGATCCCTCGTCGTTTCCACCAGATGGAAGCCAGGGCAATGGGGATGTAAAAGAGATGCGTAAAGACAATGTCTGTTTCCAGGACGTTATGATAATAGTAAGCTAGACAGGATGCTCCGATCAGGAGCGCCAACATGATGTATATTTTATGGCTTTCCTTGATGGCTGGCAGCTTCATGTCGACATCTCCTCCATCCCCATGATCTTCTTTGTGCGAAACGTCCCACGGGCAAACGCCCGTGGGCTCCTACTAGAGGCGATTCAAATACGCCTCGTATTATCTTGGCATTTATTTCGGGGCGCTTGCCCACAAAGATATTGCCAAAGGGCTTTTGATCTTTAATGCCTTTAATTTTTCCTCGATTTCTTTTCTGAGTAATTCGTCATATTGCAGCACTATTACGTAGGTCGCATAATCGAACATCAGAATCGTCCGGTTGAGGCTTTCCGCGGCATGATGGTGTTCGACGGCGGTTGTAAATGTGCTCTGATATTCGGCATACAACCACATGTGGCGTCTCATGAGGGTGATGGCGTAGATAGCCTGGGGCAATGGTATGCGTGCCATGTAGCTTTCTTCTGCATATCTGGCAAACAGTACATGCGCCTCCTCGAAGGGTGAATCCGAGAGGAAGAGTTTCCCGAATTTGTTGTAAAAATTCAGGGCCTGCTGTTTTGCCTTGCTTTCCGGAATCGTATGATAAAATGGTGTTTTGGGATTATTCTTTATATTGTTATACCACTGCTGGGCGATGGCTTCCGCATGTTTCTCCGTTAAGTCTATCAACTTTGTGGATGACTTCATGGTCTGACCTCCTGAATATCCGCTAAATAATTTGGCTTCGGGTCAACTGATCCTCTTCTTCGCTGCACACGTAGTTTTCTGGAATCTAATCTTTCTTCGGCGCACTTATTTTTTAAGGGCAGCCTCCGCCAGCTTTTGCTCGGTAATATCTTCCAGGGTCTCGACAGCGCCAACGAGCTCTCCCTGGCTATCCCGAATTATGGCAGCCGTAAACCGAAGCCAGCGTCCCTTTTTCCCCAGTTCGGGGAAAAAATCCGTTGCTTCGAAAGCCTCTTCATCGACATCGAATTTCCGATATTTTCCCGTGTACCACTTGGAGATATTTTTCACGGCACTGTCCACAAGCAGATCAGCCATACAGGGTCTCTCTTTGGCGTAAAAGGCACGCCAGTGCTGCTCGGTTCCGATCATATCGTCGGCCGATATTTTGGTCAAATTTTCCAATGCCCGGTTCCAAAGAATGACCTTGTGGTCCTTCCCGATCACGAAAGCCGGGATGGAGAAACCCTGGAAAATGCTGTTCAGTGTTTTTTCGCTCTCGACCAGTCTTCGTTCCGTAGCTTTTCGTTCTGTAAAATCTTCCAGAGTTTCAATAGCGCCAACTAAAATGCCTTGGGCGCTACGGATTGACGCTGCCGTGAACCGGAGCCAGCGGCCGCTTATACCCAAATCCGGGAAAAATCCCTCAGCTTCAAAAGTCTCATCGAGAAGTTTTGATTTAGATACGCCTCTGTACCATTCCGGTATTGTCTCAAGTGATTGATTTACGAGCAGATCAGCCATACAAGGCCTCTCTTTGGCGTAAAAGGCACGCCAGTGATCACTTGTCCCGATCACCTCTTCCGAAGGAATTTTGCTTAACTGTTCAAGGGCACGATTCCAGTAAATAACTTTGTGATCGAGTCCGAT
>JBAYKV010000036.1:0-19441 GCA_041664405.1 Syntrophales bacterium | reverse complement strand
TTTCGCTGCTTTTCGTTGTGACGTTTTCGCTTGCAGTCGTTGGTTGCAAGAAGGCAGAAGAGCAGAAACCCGAGCCGGCTAAGACTGAGGCCCCTGCTCCCGCGCCCGCAGCTCCTGGTGCGCCTGGCGCTCCTGGTGCTCCTGGTGCAGCTCCCGCGGCTCCTGGTGCAGCTCCCGCAGCTCCGGCGCCCGCAGCTCCGGCGGCAAAGTAATATAGAACCAATAGTACACGTAAAGAACCGGGCATTTGATAATCGAATGCCCGGTTTTTTTATGTCTTAAAATGGCTTGACAGCAGCCTGACGATTGCTTAGTAATAAAGAAAAATAGGGAGGTGAGAAAGATGTCAGACAGAGCGGGTGATTTTTTAAAGGGATTGGTTATCGGTGGGCTTGCCGGCGCAGTTATCGGGATTCTTTACGCCCCCAAAAGCGGTAAGGAAACTCGGGAGGAAATTGGCAAGAAAGCTGAAGAACTCCTTGCCAAGGCAAAAGAAGAATACGAGCAGGCCCTGGAAAAGAGCCGCAAGACCTATGAGACGGCCGTTAGCCGCCTGAAGAAAATTGAAGAAGCGGCCAGGGAAAAGGTTGGCGAGCTGGAAACCAAAGCCGGGGAAATGGTTGATAAGGGGAAAGTAAGCCTGGAAGACAACAAGAGCCGTTTAAAGAAGGCCATAGACGCAGGCGTGGAAGCCTTCAAGGAAGAAAAATCGGCATAGAAAAGGCATCCCCGATGTCTTTTCCAAAACGGACGGCAGCGCCGTACGTTTCATAACGACAATGTTTATCTTTTTGTGAGATCATCATGTACGTCGAAATCAGTTTGTTGTGTCTGAGTTTGGCCGTTCTTCTCATTGTGGCGTCTACGGCGCCTCTTCTCTGGCAGATAAGGAAAGTGGTTAAGGGGCTCGCCTTGACTCAGGAAATGCTCCAAAAAAGTCTGCCCGCGATTCTTCAAAACCTGGAAGAATCCTTGGGGACAATGAAAAGGACGGCTCATATCGTCAACGAGCAGGTGGAAGTAGCTGCCGTAGCCATGAAGAGGGTTCAGGCTATCGCTGGCGTCTTTATGGAACTGGAGTCCGTCGTCCGCCTGGGGCTTAGATTGCCCTACTTCAGATTCCTGCGGAACGCCGGAGCAGTCGCCAGGGGTGTCAAGGTCTTTTTAAACGTCTATACCTCCAGACCACGTAAACTGGGGCAATAGGGGCCGCGGCAACAATGGCAAAGATGACCTTTGGAAATAAGGGAGGGCGTGTCCGGGCAGCAGTCCAGGGGCCTGCAGGCGTTGCGGCGCGGCCTGTCGAAGATATCGTCAGAGAACTCAAGAAGGCGAATCAGAAGCCGCCGGGCGAAGATTATCGGGAGCGTTCCCTGACCATTCATGGCCTTGTATGTGCCCGGTGCGCCCGGGAATTTTCGGGAGTGCAAAGGCAGCTCCTCACAGTTCATCACAAAGACGGCAACCATCACAATAATCCTCCCGACGGCAGTAACTGGGAAAATCTCTGTGTTTACTGCCATGACGATACCCACAGTCGCGGCCTTCTGGGCGATTATCTGGAAGGTGCGCCCGGTTCACAAGAGATTGGTGTTGCTTATCGGGGTGTGGGGAGCGCTGATACATCGCCGGGAAGATCGGTTTTGGGAGACAAGCTGCAACAGGCCCTGCAAAGAAAGAAATAGCTCAAGTCATCTTTTCATAATTATATTGCTGGTCATATTTGTGCATCGAGGGCAAGGGAGACGGGGGCTTAAATTTTAGTTGATTCCAGCAGTTTCTTGTGATATGGAAGCACCCGTTTTCGTGACTATTATTAACCCCGTCCGATTTCCCGTATTCAACTGAGAATGAAGCAACATGCAGAAACTGTATGAGTGTAAGGTGGTTAAGGATAACACTAATTAAGAGAAGGAGGTAGGTTCAGTGGATGTTATTGAACAAGGAGTAGGAAGGATCTTTACTGATCCGGATGCGGATAAGGCGAGGGAGTTTTTCCGCCACAAAAGCCGCGCCCTCGTGAGTAAACTCACAACAGTCAAAGAAGCAGTCGAGACGCTTGTAAAAGATGGCGATTATGTCTCCGTCGGCGGCTTCGGGGTCAACAGGATCCCGGCGGCCGTGCTCCATGAGATTGTCAGGCAGGGCAAGAAGAGTCTTGGTCTGGCCGGCCATACGGCAACACACGACTTCCAGATTCTTGCATCCGGAAAGTGTTTCAACAAGGTTGATGCGGCCTATATCATCGGTCTTGAGGCAAGAGGGCTTTCCCCCAATGCCCGGCAGTATATGGAAAGCGGCGAGGTGGAAGTGTCCGAGTGGACCAATTATACCCTGGCCGTGCGTTATAAGGCTGCCTGCGCGGGAGTTTCTTTCCACCCCATCCGCAATATGATGGGTACGGATACCTTCAAATACAGCGGCGCCAAGAAGGTGAAGTGCCCCTTCACGGGAACAAATTATGCTCTCGTCCCCGCCCTGTACTCGGATGTAGGACTCATTCATGTCCATGAGGCGGACATGTACGGCAACTGCCGGACCAAAGGCATTCTCATGTCGGACTATGACATTGCCCGTTCCTCGAAAAAACTTATCGTGACCTGCGAGCGTCTGATCACCAACGACGAAATCCGCAGAGATCCTACCTCGACATTTATCCCCTACTGGTGCGTCGATGCCCTGGTCGAAGTACCCTATGGATGCTATCCCGGCAACATGTATGGCGAGTATTTCTCGGATGAGGACCATCTCCGGGAATGGCTGAAGGTGGAGAAGGATCCGGAAGAGTTCAAGGCGTTCCTCGACAAAAACATCTACGGTGTGAAGGATCACTTTGAGTACATCGAAAGAAACGGCGGCATTGCCAAGATGCAAAGGCTCAGACAAAAAGAGTGGCTGTTTGTCGGCGCCAGGGCATAGAAAGGAGGATAAATACGAATTATGGCTAACTATAACACAATGGAGTTGATGATTTGTACGGCTGCGAGGGAGTTGGAAGACGGTTCCAGCGTTGGTGTTGGGACCGGCGCCCCCTGTGCCGCTGCCATGCTTGCACAAAAGACGAAGTCCCCCAATCTCGTGATTCTTTTCGAGGCGGGTGGGGCGGCCCCGTTGATTCCGGAGATGCCGATTTCCGTCGGTGACTCCCGGACGACCTGGAAGGCCCTTATGGCTGCCAGCATGGCGGAAATTATGGAAACCGCCTGCCGCGGACAGCTTGACTATACATTCCTCGGCGGAGCGCAGATCGATATGTATGGAAACCTGAATTCCACCCGGATCGGCAACGATCACCAGAAACCCAAGGTCCGCTTCCCCGGGAGCGGCGGGGCCAACGACTTCGGTTCCTTCTGCTGGCGCATGATGGTCATGACCCCGCAGGACCCCAAGCGTTTTACGGAAAAGTGCTCTTACGTTACCACGCCGGGCTGGCTGGAGGGTGGCGATTCCCGCTCGAAATCCGGTCTGCCCCTGGGTGCCGGTCCTTACAAAATTATCACCAACATGGCCGTTATGGACTTTGAACCGGCATCCAAGCGGATGCGGATCATCGCCGTCAATCCCGGCTATTCCGAGAAGGACGTGCAGGATAATTGCGGCTTCGAGCTCCTTAAGGCCGCGAAGATCGTCGAGAATGCCGGCCCAAGCGAGACGGAGCTGTCCATCCTCCGCGATCAGATCGATCCCTACCGTTATGTCATCGGGCGTTAATTAACCTTTAAAGAGAAAAACGAGGGCCGCTGCTTTCCCAAGCAGCGGCCTTTTTTTATGCAATTTTACCTGAGCAGGATTTTCATGCCATCCGTTTCCTTCACTAGTTTCTCCCCTGCGGAGGTTCCGCAGAAAACACAGGTATAGTCGTACTTTTCCCCCTCGGATAGGACAAGGAGCAGCCGCTTCCGTACGGGTACGGCCCGGCGGCAATGGGGACAAAAGAGTTCCGTGGCGTCAAAATCCTTGAATTGCTGCCTCTTCATGGTGTTTCGTCCTCGTCCTCGTCTTTGTCGGGTATAAGTTTTGCGTTTTCCAGCCAGACGGCGGCCTCACTGTCGCTGGGGGCCCGATAATCGCCCCGGGGAGACAAAGACCCCCCGGAACCAACCTTGGGACTGTTGGGGATGCAGGAGCGCTTAAACTGACTGGTTTTAAAAAAGCGATAGAGGTACACCTCCAGCCAATGCTTGATCTCTCCGATTACGTACTGATGGCGTTTGTCTTCCGGAATATTCGGCCAGAGGCCCCGGTTGCCGTCCCGCCAGGTACAATAGGCCATAAAGGCGATTTTGGTGGGCAGATAACCAAAGCGGGTAATGTAAAAATTATGGAAGTCCTGGAGTTCATAGGGGCCGATGACCGCTTCGGTTTTTTGCGCCGGTTGGGCGTCCTCCGACCCGGGGATAAGTTCCGGACTGATCTCCGTGGCAAGGATATCGACAAGAATCGCTGATGTCTCCTTCGAGAAGACAACGGAATCCGCCACCCAGCGGATAAGATGCTGGATGAGCGTCTTGGGGACGCTGGCATTGACATTGTAATGGGACATATGATCCCCGACGCCGTAAGTACACCAGCCCAGGGCCAGTTCGCTGAGGTCTCCCGTTCCCACCACCAAGGCTTTCCGCATGTTGGCCAGACGGAACAGATGGGAAGTCCTCTCCCCGGCCTGGATATTTTCAAACGTCACATCATAAACAGGTTTTCCTTTTGCAAAGGGGTGGCCGACATCTTTCAGCATTTGCAGGCAACTGGGCCTGATATCGATTTCATTGGCTTCCACCCCCAGGACCTTCATCAGCCGGAAGGAGTTGGTGTAAGTCTTGTTCGTGGTTGCAAATCCCGGCATTGTATAAGCCTTGATATTGGTGCGGGGCCACTTGAGAAGATCCATAGTCCGGGCTGCGACGATCAAGGCATGGGTCGAATCGAGTCCTCCGGAGACACCGATTACGATATTTTTTATTCCCGAAGCCTGAAGTCGCTTCGCCAGTCCCTGAACCTGGATGTTGTAGGCCTCGTAGCAGCGCTGATCACGCCTGCTCGCATCGGCGGGAATATAGGGGTAGCGGGGATATTCGCGTTCAAGGAGGATACGTTGTGCCTCCGGGAGGTCCACTGTGAAGTCAATATGTCGGAAAGTAGTTATCCGGTCCCGGTGGGTCCGGGCGTTCTGGCTGAAGCTGGTGAGGCGCATTCTATCCTGGGCCAGGCGGTCGAGATCGATATCCGAGTAGATTACCTGAGGCTGTTGTGAAAAGCGCGTCGATTCAGCGAGGAGATTGCCGTTTTCATGGATCATGGCGTGGCCGTCCCAGGCAAGGTCCGTTGTCGATTCCCCCGGTCCTGCCGCCGCATAAAGATAGGCGGCTACACAGCGGGCCGACTGGTTGGCGGCGAGGCTCTGGCGGTATTCCGATTTCCCGATGGTGATATTGGATGCCGACAGGTTGCCGATCAGGGTCGCTCCGGCCATGGCGGCAAAACTTGACGGGGGAATCGGGACCCAGACATCCTCGCAGATTTCGATAAAAAATTTAAAATGGGGTATATTCCGAACGTGGAAAAGAAGATCAGCCCCGAAGGGGATGTCTTGCTGGCCGCAAAGATCGATGGTCTTTGTCAGGGCTTCCTCCGCCGGTGTAAACTGGCGGCGTTCATAAAATTCCCGGTAATTGGGCAAATAAGATTTGACGGCCGCACCCAGGATACGTCCCCTGTATATCACCACTCCACAGTTGTACAGGCGGTTATCCGCCTGTAGAGGAGCGCCGACCACGACGATGAGCTTCAGTTTCCGTGAAGCCGCGACTATTTGCTGTAGCGCCGCCTGGACGGCATGGAGAAGGGCGTCCTGGTGGAACAGGTCTTCATTGGAATAGGCCGAGATCCCCAGTTCCGGGAAGAGGGCGAAGACGGCGTGGTTATCCGCAGCCTTACGGGCCATCTTCAGGGTGGACTTGACGTTAAATTCCGTATCCGCCACCTTCACTTCCGGGACGCATACGGCCGCACGGATGAAACCATGCCGGTAGATATTGAAATAATTTTTCATCGTCATCATGAGTCTCCCTCTACATAGGCGTAGGCGCTATGATTATGGATACTTTCGTGATTCTCCGCCTCCACCGTGTAGGAGGGGAAATTTTCATGTGCCTTCAGACGGGCGGCGACATTCCGGACGACATCCTCGACGAACATGGGATTTTCATAGGCCCGTTCGGTAACGAATTTTTCATCCGGCCGCTTGAGGAGGGAATACACCTCGCCGCTCGCTGATTCTTCGACGATGCGGATGAGGTCCTCGATCCAGAAGAATTTCCTGAAACGCACCTTGACCGTGACGATGCTGCGCTGATTATGGGCCCCCATATTACTGATCTCCTTGGAACAGGGGCAGACCGTCGTCACCGGCACGATTACACCTACCTGAAAGTCTATACCATTGTCATTGAGGGCGCCGCAAAACATGCATTTATACTCCATCAGGCTTTTTGCCCCTGTTACGGGCGCCGCTTTCTCAATGAAGTAAGGGAATACGATTTCCATGTGGGCTGATTGGGCCTTGAGTTTCTGTCGCGTCTTTTCCAGGATCAGATGAAAGGTCTTGATGTTGATCCGGCCCCTGAATTCATTGAGGATTTCAATGAAGCGGCTCATGTGGGCCCCCTTGAAATGATGGGGCAGGTTGACATACATGTTGATCGCGGCGTTCACCGCCTGGGTTCCCAGGGCGCGGTCGAGGACGATGATGGGATACTTGATCCCCTTCACACCCACCTTGGTGATCTCAATGTTCCGATGATCCTTGAGGTTTTGTACGTCGATCATGCCGTGTACGTCACCCGGGCGTTGTCCGATTCCCATACGGTCACTCTGGAAACCGTCAGGCCCACTTTCAGGGTTTGTATTCTTTTCGTCAGGAGATCATAAATAAACTTCGCGACCCGCTCCGAAGAGGGGTTTATGTCCTTGAAAAACTCGACTTCATTCAAGTATTTATGATCAAGATGATCAAGAATCTCGTTGGTCCACTTTTTCAGGTCCCGAAAATCAATGAGGAGCTCCTCCCCGTTTAAAGTGTCGCCCGCCACTGTAACCTCGACGAGGAAATTATGTCCATGAAGGTCTTCGCACTTGCCGCCGATCTCCTTGAGGACATGGGCGGCGGAGAAAGATTTCTTGATCGTAACTTCGTACATGATTTGCCTCTTTTTATGTCACGATAAATAAAGACTATTTGCCCCTGCTTGTCAACAAGTACAATTTAATAATCATTTTGTCAAAGTAGTCATAACTTGAGTGCCCAAAGGGGAGGGAGATGCCGGCATTTTCAGAAGTAAAGGTCTGTGCCTATTTGTGCTGGAGTTCTTTATCCACCGCCATATTATCCCGGTGAATCACCTCGTCGTAGTCTTTATAGCCCAACACCTGCTGAATCCTGGAGGTCTTGAGTCCCATGATCTTTCGAACCTCTTCCGCTCCATAGTTGGTGAGTCCCTTGGCGAGGATTTTTCCGCCGGTGTCTAAACAGAGGACGGGATCGCCGACATGGAAATCCCCTTCTACATCAATGACGCCGGAAGGGAGAAGACTTTTTCCCTCTTCGACGAGGGCCGTTTTCGCGCCGTCATCCACAGTCAGCTTCCCCCGGGACCTGAGAGTGAAGGCAATCCAGTATTTACGGCTGTTGAGATGCTCTTTCATAGGCAGAAAGAGGGTGCCCCGCTCTTTTCCGGCGCAGAGATCCCTGAGGACTCCCTTTTCCTTACCCGCAGCGATGATATAGGGGATGCCGAAGGCCGTGACTTTCTTGGCGGCCAGGACTTTACTTTTCATGCCTCCCGAACCGACATCGGAGGTTTCATCCGTTGCGGCCTGCTCGATCACATCGGAGATCTCGCTGACGATAGGGATGACCTTGGCCTTTTTGGACCGGTTCGGATTACGGTCATAGAGACCGTCGGTGTTGGTCAGGTTGATCAGGAGATGGGTTTCCGTAATATTGGCGATCATGGCGGCAAGCTGGTCGTTGTCTCCGAATTTGATTTCATCGACGGCGACGGTATCATTTTCGTTGATGATGGGTATCACTCCCCACTCCATCAGGGTGGTCAGGGTATTGCGGATATTAAGGAAGCGCTTCCGATCCGTAAGATCGCTCATGGTAAGGAGGATTTGGGCGACGTAGATGCCGTGCTTGCCAAAGGCGTTGGAATAGACGCGCATGAGCCGTCCCTGACCAATAGCGGCGGCGGCCTGTTTCTGGGGCATGCTTTTCAACGGACCGCTGATGCCCATCCGGTGTTTTCCCGAGGCGATCGCCCCGGAGGTGACGATGGCGATGTTATATCCGCGTTTTTTCAGGTCCACCATGTCATCGACAAGCTGTTCAATGATATTCAGATCAAGACCGTTATCTCCCGACAGGACGGCGCTGCCGATCTTGATCAGGACTTTTTTGACGTCCTTAAGGATTTCCTTTCTCGTCATCAGGCTTCCCTTCCCCCTCCCTGCTCTTCCTGTGCCCGGGTGGTTCGCTCTAATTGCTTCGTGATCCGACCGAGTATTTCGTCGAGGCCTTCACCCGTAACTGCTGAAAAAGTTAGTATTTCTATTCCCTTTTCGCGAAAGATGTCAATGTCTTTTTTCATCCTCTCCCTGGTAACAGGCAGGTCGGTCTTGTTAATGGCAACAATCTGCGGTTTGTCCATCAAGGTGGTATTGAAGAGCCCCAGTTCCCGGTTGATGGATTCATAGAGATCCCATGCCCCCTGGTAATCTTCACCTGAAATATCAAGTATATGAAGAAGAATTGATGTCCGTTCCACGTGTTTCAGAAATTGGACGCCCATGCCCGCACCGGTGTGGGCCCCGGTGATCAGGCCGGGAATATCGGCGATGACGAAACCCTGATTCTGTCCATAAGAAACGACGCCAAGGTTGGGAACAAGGGTGGTAAACGGATAATCGGCGATCTTCGGACGGGCCGCCGAAACTCTGGATATAAATGTCGATTTGCCTACGTTGGGGCGGCCGATGATTCCTACATCAGCCAATAGCTTAAGTTCGAGAATGATCCATCGCTCCTCGCCGGGCATGCCATCCTGGGCAAAGCGGGGGGCACGATTTGTGGAGGATGTGAAATGGGCGTTGCCCTTGCCCCCGATGCCTCCCCGGGCGGCGATAAACCGCTGACCGTCACGGGTAAGATCGGCGAGTATTGTCTGACTTTCGGCTTCTTTGATGACGGTGCCGACGGGAATGCCGATCTCGACATCCTCCCCACTGTGACCCGTCCGATTGTTCCCCTCGCCTTTTGCACCGTTAGGGGCCGAGTGGCGCGGACGGTATCTAAAGTCGAGGAGGGTGGCGAGATTGTGGGAGGCGTAGAAGGTTATATCCCCTCCTTTGCCCCCGTCGCCGCCGTTCGGCCCCCCCATGGGGACAAACTTTTCGCGCCGAAAGCTCACGCAACCGCGACCGCCATGGCCCGCCTGGATGAATATTTTTGCTTCGTCGATAAATTTCATAAAAAAATAAAGGCGCTCATATCAAGCGCCTTTTGATGGTAATAGTTTTTACGCTATACCCGCTATGGGATGCTGTGTCCACTTCAGGGCCGACGATAACGTCTATGCCGCGTAGACACTTACCTTTTTTCTTGTTTTGTCGAGCCTTTCAAATTTAACGACGCCGTCAATCTTGGCGAAAATGGTGTAGTCCCTGCCGAGGCCGACGTTCTTGCCGGGGTGCACCTTTGTTCCGACTTGCCGGATGATAATTCCACCAGCGTTGATTGCCTGACCGCCGAAGACCTTCACACCCCGACGCTGGGAGTTACTGTCCCGGCCGTTCCGTGAACTTCCCTGTCCCTTTTTATGTGCCATGAATCGCTCCCCTTCCCTTTAAAATGAAATGTCCCGAATAACCATCCGGGTCAGCGGCTGGCGATGGCCAGTTTTTTTCTTGAAACCCTTCCGCCGTTTCATGTGGAAGACGGCAATCTTCTCGGCCTTTGTCTGGGCTACGATTTCTCCCACCACCTTTGCCCCGCTTACCGTAGGGGTTCCGATGCGGATCGCCTCGTCCGTTGCGACCATCAGGACGTTGTCAAATACCACCGTATCTCCCTTGCTTCCTTCGAGCTTCTCTATGGCAACCATGTCTCCCACGGAAACCCGATGCTGCTTTCCGCCTGTTTTTATCACTGCGTACATCGTTTCATCCTTGTTGAAAAATTTTGAACAGGTTATCTACTCGAAAAGGCATTTATTTGTCAACAAAAAAAGTTGCCCTTTTCGTCACCCTGGTTTCGAGTGCCGTGGCAACATCCAGGCAAAGGGCATGGACAAGAATGTCCTCGGCACGGACAGCGCCCTTATGACTGAAACGGACGTCCATTATAATCTCGCGGGTGGAGCGATCAAAGGCAAGATAGGATACGAGGGGACGGATATCCCTGATCACCGTCCGGTCCTTGATGGTCT
Organism: Syntrophales bacterium; assembly: GCA_041664405.1. Classification (GTDB taxonomy): domain Bacteria; phylum Desulfobacterota; class Syntrophia; order Syntrophales; family UBA8958; genus UBA8958. The sequence goes on along the minus strand of JBAYKV010000036.1, from coordinate 8,957 downwards.
TCGTGATGGTAAATTGTTGGGCCCTTAAAAAAGCATCTATATGTTCTTCCAGATGAACCAGCCTCCCTTCGTCAAGGGTGTCCGGCAGGAGAGCCCGATATTGGAAACCACGGATCAATTCGGTCAGGGAGCGGGCGGCCTGGGGAAGCTCCACCATTTCAAACACCGCCATCCCTTCGGGAAGATAACGATTGATCCGTTCCCGCAGCGCTGCTACTGCCGCGGTTGGCTTGATAATCTGGATGTCGCAATATTCCCCTTCGCTTTCCAGTCCGACGGCGGTGGCGACGGCAAAAGAGATCTTGGGATGGGGGTGGAAACCCTCCGAATAGATGAACTGCAGGCCGCTCTGGACTATACCCCGGGTCAGGGCGGAGGCGCTCTCCAGGTGAGACAGATAGCGGGACAGGCCCTTTTTCGTGAAGCTTAATCGGAACCGGCGGGAATCTGTAGAAATGGAAACCTCTTTCCGGGTGGCCGGTTCAGCGGCGGGGGTGGTGTCACCGATGGGGGCGGGCGCTCCCGCCGCTTCTTCCTCGGCGCGGACGGACCGGATGTCGATATGGTCGCAGACGCCGCATTGATAGCAGCCGTCAAGGCGGCAGTCCGCCGTCAGAGTTTCATTATGGGCCTTTTGCGCCTCTTCCAGGAGGAATTGACGGTCGAGACCGCAGTCGATATGGTCCCAGGGGAAAGGCGCCTCCGGGGGGCGCTCGCAAAGAAATGCGGCTGGTTCGATTCCGAGCTGGGCTATGGCATTTTCCCAGTGATCATTGCGGAATTGGTCGCTCCAGCCGTCGAAACGGCAACCCAGGCGGTAAGCGGTTTCAATCAGTGGGCCAAGGGATTCGTCTCCCCGTGAAAACAGCCCTTCGAGAAGGCTCATCCGGGCGTCGTTCCACTTGATCTGGATGTTGCGATGGCGCAATCGGGATTTGAAAAAGGACTGCTTCTCGAAGATTTCTTCCAGGCCGATCTGCCTCTGCCACTGAAAAGGCGTGTGGGGTTTGGGTACGAAAGTGGAAAGGCTGACCGTGACCTGCCCACGGTTTTTCGATGTCCGCAGCACCTTATGGGCCAGAGACGCTATTCCCTCCAGGTCCTCTGCTTCCTCTCCCGGGAGACCGATCATGAAATAGAGCTTGACCGCCCGCCACCCCGCGTCAAAGACCAGTGCCGAGGTTTTTAAAAGGTCCTCTTCCGTGTTTCCCTTGTTGATGGAATTTCTCAGACGCTGGGTTCCCGCTTCGGGGGCCAGGGTGAAACTCGTTTTTCGTACCCGCTTGATGGCCTCGATGAGGGAGCTGCTCAGGGTCTCGACGCGCAGGGAGGGCAGGGCCAGGGCAATGCGCCGGGCGTAATATCGATCCATCAGCGCCGGCAGGAGGGTCTCGATGCAGGAATAATCGCCGGAGCTCAGGGACAGGAGGGACAGCTCTTCCTGTCCGGTGGCGGCGAGCATGGCGTCGGCCATATTTTGAAGGAGGGCGGGGTGCCTTTCTCTGACCGGACGCCAGACCATCCCGGCCTGGCAGAACCGGCAGCCCCTGGTGCAGCCCCGGGCAATCTCCAGCACTACCCGGTCGTGAATGGTTTTCATCAGGGGGGTCAGCGGTTTTACCGGCCCTGTCCAGGCGTTCAGATCGGCGATAATCCGTTTCCCGATCTTCCGGCCGGGTTTATGAACGGAGGGGACATAGACCCCTTCAATATCGGCAAGGGCGGCAAGGACCATGTCCCTGCGGCTGCCCCTTCCCTTTTCCCTGATCATGGCGTCGGCAATCTCCAGGATGACCTCTTCCCCTTCGCCGATGACGAAGGCGTCCATAAAGGCGGACATGGGGGCGGGGTTGAAACAGCAGGGCCCCCCGGCGATCACGATCGGGTCTCCATCCCTTCTGTCTTCACTGCGAAGGGGGATACCGCCCAGCTCGAGCATGGTGAGGACATTCGTGAAGGAAAGCTCGTATTGAAGGGAAAACCCAACCATATCAAATGCCTGCAAGGGAGTCCTGGATTCGAGGGTGTGGAGGAGAATGCCGTGGCGGCGCATCTGACCTTCCATGTCGGGCCAGGGGGCGAAACAGCGCTCGGCGACGATTTCGTCCTGCCCGTTCAAAATCTCATATAAGATCTGGATGCCCAGGTGGGACATCCCGACTTCGTAGGTATCCGGGAAGGCAAGGGCAACGCTGAGCCGGCAGGCATGCCGATCCTTGTGGACGGCGTTGATCTCCCCGCCGATGTAGCGGCTGGGTTTGGAGACGGTGAGAAGGATGTCTTCCAGTGTTTTTTGATAATCAGGCATGAGATATATTATGTGTTTCCGAGGCGGTCTTTGTATTTATACCAGTTCTGAATGATTTCTCGGTACTTGGATTGGGAAAATTTCCGGGGGAATTCGTCCTTGCTCAGATAGGGCAGGGCGTCCTTCTTGAAGTCGTCGAGAAGATTCCGCAAGACTGTTTCAGTTTCGGCGTTATGCACGAAGGTCCGTTCCTTCCGGTATTCGTAGTTGGCAACAGGTCCGAAGACCCGGCGGGTCTTTAAATAGTGATCCTCCTCCTCAAAATAGGAGATTTCGAAGGCCACATCCATTTTGATGACCAGTTCCACCTTGACCGTATCCGCGGCAATCTGACGGGAGACATCCCATATATGAAGGGTCAGACCGTTGGGAAGGTTTAAATTTTCAATATGTTTCATAGCGACGCACCTTCCTTGAGATTCGTTGCCTCTTAGCATCTTTAATCTTGACCTGCAATGTCAATCCTCATATATAGCACCCATCATTCCCGGCGAGGGAACAAATGTGAGGAAGTCATGACCGAAGAAAAGAGCGCCAATGCCATTTTATTGCTCTCCTGTCAAGACCAGAAGGGGCTAGTCTATAATATCTCCAACTTTATTTATCGCCACAACGGAAACATTGTCCATGCGGCGCAGCATACGTCGGTGACAAGAAAGATCTTTTTCATGCGGATCGAATGGGAACTAAACGGCTTTGTCATTCCCCGTGAGGAGATCGCCCTGGTCTTCAAGCATGTAGCCAGCCAGTTCGATATGACCTGGGAGCTGCATTTCACCGATGCGGTTCCCCGCCTGGCAATTTTCGTATCCCGCCATCCCCATTGCCTCTACGACCTGATTCTGAGACGCCGGCTGGGAGAAATCCGGGCGGAGATCCCCCTTGTCATCAGCAATCATCTCGATGTTAAACCAATGATCGAGCAGTTTGGCTTGAAGTTTATGCACTTTCCCATTACCCCGGAAAATAAGGCGGATCAGGAACAACGGCAGATCGAGGAAATCAGGAAACACAATATCGATCTGATTGTCCTTGCCAGGTACATGCAGGTCCTGTCGAACCGGTTCGTTGAGGAATACCCGAACAAAATTATCAACATTCACCATTCTTTTCTTCCCGCCTTTGCCGGCGCCCATCCCTATCAGCAGGCCTACGACCGGGGGGTGAAGATCATCGGCGCTACGAGCCATTACGTGACGGAGCAACTTGACGATGGACCGATTATCGCCCAGGATGTCATCAAGATCAGCCATCGGGATGCCCTGGATGATATCAAGCTGAAAAGCCGGGACCTGGAAAGGACCGTGCTGGCCAAAGCCGTCCGCCTGCACCTGGAAAACCGGCTCCTGGCCTACGGTTCCAAGACCGTCGTTTTCGAGTAGCTGTGACGGCTTCGTAAAAAGTCCGGGTGCTGCGTTGCTCTGCATCCTTCCCCGTATCAAGTACGGGGCAGGCTTACTGCGGCGTACGACAAGTATGCCTCATTCCCCAGGACTTGCGCGCCTCGCCTGCGGATCTTTTTACGAAGCCGTCGATTATGACCATTGTTTTGACTTTTTTGCGAGGTCATCAGTTTTGGAATGATGAAAATTTCCGACCCCCACCTCTGTCAGCCCGACGCAGGAAAATCCTGCGGCGCCTGCTGCGGCCTCTACAACTACGCCGACTCATCCCGGGAATCCCTGACGCTGCGGCTGAGAGGTCGAACGAAACTATTTCGCCATGCCGACAAATCCCCGGAGGGTCTTCAGGTTTTCTCCCGCATGATTCAGGCGACCGAAGACATGGCAAAGCGTTACGAGGTCATCTATTGCTGCGAATATCTGGGATTTCTCGATGCGGGCGAAAAGCGCGTCGGCTGTCTTCTCCACCCCCTCCAGAATGACGGCGCCGATCACCGGGGGGTTTCCTTTTACGGTCGCGAACTCTGCGATGGTCATTTCTGCCCAAGTTATCACTATATCTCCGGGGAAGAAAAACAGGCCCTCCTGAATATCATTACTGACTGGTACCTCTTCGGACTTGTCATTACGGATATCGATCTGGTCAAATCATATTTTCAGTTGGTCAGCGACGGGGTCTATGAGACGCCGTCGCCGGAACGCTTCAAAGACGGCCTCCTCCGTGAAAAGGCCTTGGCCTTCTTTGATCTGAAGCTATCCTGGCCTTTCCGTTCCGCCGATGTGCATCGCCTGGGGAAATACTACTTTGACGGTTCCCAGTACATGATCAATCATATCGATTACGAGGCCCTTGGTTCGGAAAAATCCCGGTTTGACAGGATATTCCTGAGCCTGACCTCCGATTTTCGCAGCCGGGCGGACCTCCGTCAGGCGGAAGACCTGATTCAGAGCCATCTGGATGCCTTTATCCGCGCCTATCAGTATAACCCGTGATTTGTCATGATTAATCATTGACAAAAGATGCTCTGTCGATTAGCATCCATCCCGTTATCTGAAGCAGAAACGGCTCTGTAGGGGGGATAAATGGAAGGTATGGAAAAGGAGATTCTCTTCTCCCGGGATGACATCAATCAGCGCATTACGGAACTCGCCGCCGACATTTCCCGGGATTACGCCGGTAAAGAGCTGGTCGTCGTCGGCGTCCTCAAAGGGGCCTTCATCTTTATGGCCGATCTTATCCGCCGCCTCCAGATCCCCTGCGTTATCGATTTTGCGAGATTGGCGAGCTACGGATCGGGATCGGCAAGTTCCGGTCAGATCGTCATTACCAAGGACATTGAAATGGAGATTAAAGACAGGGATGTCTTGATCGTCGAGGATATCGTGGATACGGGCCTGACCCTGTCTTATCTCGTCCAGGCCTTTAAGGAGAGGGGTCCTCGTTCCCTGAGGGTATGCGCCTTCATGGATAAGAGGTTGCGCCGCAAGGTTGTCTTCGAAGCGGATTACGTGGGCTTTACCATTGACGACGGTTTTGTGGTCGGCTATGGTCTCGACTTTAACGAGCAGGCAAGATTTTTCCCGGATGTTTACATCGTGACGAATTTGTAGAGGGCTTATGATTATTCAATGCCGAATCTGTCGAACAAAATACCATTTTGATGAAACCAGGATTCCCCAGGATGGCGTCTGGGTCCGCTGTACCCGTTGCCAGAAGGTGTTTTTTCAGCATCCCCCCCTTTCCAGCCTGGGGGAGCCCCTTTCCGGCTTGGTGGGGGCAGACAAGTCCGAGGACCCGGATCAGATCGCTCCTGGGGCTGCGAAAACGGTGGATATGAGAGATCTCTCCAGATCCGAAGCACCTGAACCCGATGACCTTACCGAGATCTCCGAGGTCTTCCAAACCCGGCCGCCTGCTAAGAGAATATGGGTTTTGGCCTTGGGAGCGATCATGCTGGTCCTCGTGGCGGGTGGCGGGAGTCTCTTTCTGTTTCCCCAATACGGTCAGGTGGTCATGAAAGAATTGAATGCCCTTTTCCCGGGTCTGGCGTCATTTACCGCCCAGGAGATGACGACGCCGGTGGTCGGGCCTGCCCAGGTCAAGGTTGTGGATGTCAAACAGCGTTTCGTCGACAATGCCCTCCTCGGCAATATGCGCATTGTCGAGGGCGTTGTCATGAATACCTCTCCCTATCCCATGGCGAGGATAAAGGTCGGGGGGGAACTCTTTGATATGATCGGGACGCCGGTGCGGCAGAGCTCGGCTTTTTGCGGGAATCTGCTCACAGATGAGGAGTTGGGGATCATGTCGGAAGAACAGATTTACCGTGAGCTTGCCAATCCCCAAGGCAGCGACGTACCCAATGACAAGATCGCCCCGAACGGCACGATTCCCTTCATGATCGTCTTTCTCCGGGAGCCCCCCGGGGTGACCAGGACATTTGTCATCCCCGTCGCCGCCGAACGGCTCCTTTCTCCGTAAATCTCTCCGGGTGATATTCCCCGCAGCCTGCTGCGGGGAGGTTGGTGATTGTTTCTTATTTCTTCTGGGCGTCGTAGAGCTTTAGTATCCTGCCCGTGATATCGATGCTTTCTTCTGCGGTAATCACGGCCATGCGGTCCAGGATAACGGTAAAGCGCTCGCTACGGGCATAATTCCTGACAACCAGCATGATCTCGCCGATGACCTTTTGGGTTATTTCCACCTCTTTGCGTTTGAGTTCCCCTTCCGCGTCCTCGCGCAGGTACTGAAGTTCCCGCATTTCGTGCTTTATCTGATCACCCTTCTTTTTCCGAGCATCCATGGCGGCGGGTTCCAGGCGGCCGAATTCCTCCTCCAGCTTTCGGACTTCCCCCTCCTTGGCGGCAAGGGCAGCCTGCTTTTTCTCCACGTCCTTCATGAAGGCGGTACGAATCTTCTGGGAATTCTTGGACTCCCGGAGGATCTTTTGCATATCCACCATCCCGACCTTCATGGCCCCGCCCCCCGCCGACGCCCTCGGGGGGGCCGCCGAAGCCGGCAGGGCCAGTAAAATTATCATCAAGACTGAGGCCATCCATACGAAATATCTAATCTCTTTTTTCACGATCCTGACTCCTCCTTAATTGAGCTGGGGTGTTCTTACCTCTTTTGGCCGTAAATGTAAATAGGGGGAAACAGATATGTCGGTCTGTTTCCCCCTATGGTGAACTTGTCGTCGGTAATAGTCACACAGGGCTATTCAGGACTTTCCCTTACTTCTTTCCCTGGAACCCCCCGACGGCTTTGTCAGTTGAGTAGCCAGCCTGCCAGACGCCGCCAATGTATTTCCCTTTATCCGTGCCGTTTCCGTAAACGGTCCCGGAGGCCCCCTTGGTGCTGGCGGTAGTATTGTTGATATTCCAGGTGCCGGAACCGGAGTCAATGGTGAAGGTGCTCTGCTGACCCGTAGCACTGCTGAAGCTTCCCGTAGCGTTGGTGATTTTGACGTTATTTCCGCCACCGGACACGTCGACGTTGAAGCCGGTGACTGCCGAGCTTGCGAAATTGACCGTGCCGTTGAAAGTTCCGTCTAACTTAGTCCCGGCGCTGTTCCCAACGAAGTAGGTCCCCCAGGCGGGGCCGCTGTAAGTTCCCTGAATCGCGTTAGACTTCAATGTAGCCATTTCACTGTCTGTGGTCGGACTGCCCCAGACGTAGGCCCCTTCATTCTTGAAGTAATAATTCGTTCCGCTTATATCCATGGCGCTTGACTGCGTCCAAGTTCCCCACTCCATATATTCATTGGCGCCGACCTGGGCGAACGAGACGGGAAGACCCGCTCCCGCCGCTGCCTGCCATTGGCCGCTGCTCGTGCCCAGTTCCACCATTTTCTTTGTTGCGCCCGTTCCGTCCATTTGGGCGGAATAGCTACTGGAATTCAAGGCGTAGGCGTCGTTCGATTTGAAGTTCTGCATCGTCGTGGTCAGATACGTATCCACATAGGAGTTATCGCTTTTCTGGAGCATCCCCCCAAAATGGCCTTTCTGTACATTGGTCCCCCCGAAAATACCACCGGCCGCCGTATTGGTAGTACTACTGTACATGCCCCAGACACCGCCCATGTTGGCGCCTTGGGATCCGTAGAGAGAGCCTTTGGCGGTGGTATAGTCGGGGGTAACGCCGTTCAGGTTCCAAGTGCCCCCGGTGATGGAGAAGGCGGCGTCGCTCCCGATCGTTCCGGAGGCGTTGTGAATGTAAGCACTGGCCCCATTGCCCGAAACATCAAGGCTGAAGTTGCTCAACTGGTTGCTTGTTAAGTTTAAGTTTACATCGGTTTTGAAGGTGCCCGTCATATTCTTGCCCCCCGCTGCCGACCAGTAGGTGCCGTAGGCGGCGCCTGTGTAAGTTACCTGTCCTGAGAGGTTCATGGAGGGTATGTTCCCGCCGAAAATCCAGTACGCCCGGTTGTTGAAGGCGTAGTTTTTCCCATCGACGGTAAAGGTACTCCCTATCGTGGCATATCCCCATTCCATGTAGTCATTTTCTCCAAGGGTGGTGCTCGATATGCTGGAAGTCAACTCTCCCGAGTTTTTGTTTCCCGAGTCGAAAACTACCCACTTCAAAGTGGCCCCGCCCTTGACTCCCGAGTCGCCGATAACCCGGACATAGTCTGCGTCATTTGGCCCCCGGGCCCAGACACTGGAATCACCGTCGTAGCGGTACTGGCTGGCGAATGCTCCCGCGAGGGTGCCGTCAGTGGTGTTTGAAAGAAGGGTTGCGAAGTAACCGTAGCCTTTTCTCTGCCCACTCGAACCACCCGCACCCGGGGCGTTCGTTTTCGGGTCGGTCACGGGATCCGTCTCCTTCTTGGCTGCCTTTTCTTCTTCCGCATTGACATTCTGTTGCTGGGTTATGCTCGATGTGTCAATCGTGACGGTTGATGTTGTCCCCGGGGTATCCGAAGTCGTCTTTGCATCCGGGGCGTTGCCGCTTCCCGTGCCGGAACTGCCGCCGCTGCCTTGGCTGCCTCCACCACCGCCGCCAGGGGGCGGTACGTTTGTTGCGGCCTGGAAGCGCTGGGAGACCTGGGGGGGGGTCGGCATGAGGGCCCCAATCCCCTGGGGAGAGGCTGACACGGTCTGCCCCGCCCCCACTGTCTGGGTCCTGCCGTCCACAGTGGAGGTGACGGCCACCGTGCCGTCAAAGCCGTGGACGGCCGTCGTGATAATCGGCGGTGGCGGGTTCGCCTGGGCCAAAATCAGGTGTCTTCCCCAATCAACCGAGG
>JBAYKV010000035.1:0-19502 GCA_041664405.1 Syntrophales bacterium | reverse complement strand
TTTTATTTTATGAAGTTACGACATCATCAAAATTCAACGTTGGGACAGCAGTGACCAGCTATAAACTATTTGTGCTAAACTGGTAGGTGCATAAGGAATCAGCCATACTGACAACAAATACAAGTCCTTACATAGGTAAATTTGACCAGGTAATGAATCCCATTGGAAAGCGCGCATACTTCTGAAAGCCAATTTCCCCCTTTTGGAGCAGATCCGCTCCTTCCTGAAATGTTTGTTTGAATATCTTCGCATATAAGTATAGATTTATCTTCATAATTTTGCGGCCTTTCTAAAAGGAGGCGTTATGTATAAGGATCATCCCGCTTTCCGGAAGCCCACTGATAGCAATATTTCATTATGGCGCTATCAGGATATGGCACGACTTGTATCATTACTTGAATACAAAAGCCTTTACTTCTGTCGTTCAGATTTGCTCCCTGACAAGTTCGAAGGATCATTACCGAAGGGAAATATTCAGCATCGCAGAGAAGTATCCATGAAACTCATGCAAAATGTTGACTCATTCAGAGAATTTTAATTTCTCGTTTGTATAGTAGCATTATTGTGTAAATCATGATAATCGTTCTACCGAATGTGTAACGGTGATCAAAGGTTGTGAGTCTATAACAATGCGTGAGGGAACCATGGACTGATTTTTGAAGCCCCGTGTCTCCAGAAGAGAGCGGGGTTTTGTGTTTTAAAGGGCAGATATGAATAGCGTGATCAAGTTTGATCAAGTCAAAAAAGGGGAGACCATTCATGAAAACACTCGCTGATCTGTGCAAGCCCAGGGCGTCGGTTTTCGACAAAGCTCGTCTGGACACGGTTTACAACCTGGATGACCTGTCGTCGATTCACCCCGATGAGTTTCTATCCGAGAACTATGTCACCGAAGGCATGCGCATCCTCCTGACGGAGGCGTTCAACCGGCTGGAAGGCAAAACCACCAGCGCTTCCGGCACGTTTCTGCTCAGTCAGTCGATGGGCGGCGGGAAGACGCACAACCTCATTACCCTGGGGCTCCTGGCAAAATACCCGAAATACCGCAAGCAGGTCATGGCCGATTTCTTCAAGCCGGGCGATCTGGGCGCGGTGACGGTCGTGGCCTTCAGCGGCCGGAAGACCAGCACGCCCTTCGGGATCTGGGGAGAGATCGCCGAGCAGCTCAACCGAAAAGCCATCTTCAACGAATTTTACAGTCCCCTGAAACCGCCCGATCCCAACAAGTGGGTTGAACTCCTCCGGGGGGAACCGGTTCTCATTCTCCTGGATGAATTGCCTCCCTATTTCGAAGCCGCCCGGGCGGTGGCCGTGGGCGACACGTACCTGGATCGATTGACGGAAATCGCCCTTGCCAATCTGCTCGTGGCTGTCAACAGTAACAAGCTTCCGAGGGCCTGCGTGGTCATCACCGACCTCAGCGGCACCGCCTATGCCGGCGGGAGTGCATCCATCACCCAGGCCTTGCAGTCCCTGAACGATCTGGAGCAGGAGGTGAACCGAAACGTCATCCGGATCGATCCGGTAAAGATCAATACCAACGAGATCTACCACATCCTGCGGACCAGGATCTTTGAAAAGACGCCCCCCATCGCTGACATCGAAGAAGTGGCCGACGCCTACGGTGTTGCCGTGGACAACGCCAAGAAGATGGGCCTTTCGGAAGTCTCCCCCGACCAGCTCAAGACGGATATCCGGAACGCCTACCCGTTCCACCCGGCGATCCGCGATCTTTACGCCCGCTTCAAGGAGAATCGCGGCTTTCAGCAGACCCGCGCCCTGATCCGGATCATGCGGCTCATCGTTTCCCATCTGTGGAGTTCGGGCGCGGCGGCGAAACACGGCTTGATCGGTCCCCACGAATTCGACCTTCAGGACGCCTCCATGCTCGGCGAGATTCGGCAGATCAATGCCGGACTGGAGGTGGCCGTTGCCCGCGACATCGCCGCGGAAGGCGGCAGCGCCCTGGCCCAGCAGATCGACGGCGCCGCCTCGACGGACGCCCAGGATATCGCCAAGCTGATCTTTCTTTCCTCCCTCTCCACGGCCACGAACCCCGTCCTGGGGCTCAGCCGTTCCGAAATCCTCGGCTGCCTGGCCGCCCCGGAGAGGGATGTCGTGAAGTTGCGCGGCGTTTTTGACCGCCTCCAGTCCGACGCCTGGTATCTCCATGTCTCGCGGGACGGAAAACTCTTCTTTAAAAATGTCGAAAATCTAAAGGCCAAGGTGGCCACGTACGCCAGAAACAAACTCCGGGAACAGCGGGAAAAAGAACTGCGCGACCGCCTCAATGACATGTTCAAAGTCACGACGCGGGCGGCCTACCAGAAGATCCAGGCCTTGCCGGCCCTCGATCAGGTCCAGCTCCAGCCCGATGCGGTGACCCTGATTGTCTTTCGGCCGGCGGAAGATTCCTTCCGGGCCATTGAAGAGTTTTACAAGAACCAGCCCTACAAGAACCGGGTCTGCTTCCTGACCGGCGCGGCGAAGGCTTACGACACGGTTCTGGAGCGGGCCGCCGAACTCAGCGCTGTCCGCACGATCATCGGCGAGATGGATCATGAGGGCGTTCGGGAAAGCGATCCTCAGTACCTCGAAGCGTCGGAAATCCGGTCAAAACTGGAAGGCCGGTTCTACCAGGCCTGCCGCGAGACCTTTACGATCCTCTATTACCCGGCGAAGAATGGCCTTGTGCCGGTGGATCTGGATCCGAAATACGTGGCCAACGAATACAAGGGAGAGGAACAGGTCCTGGGCGCCCTCAAGGAATGCTACAAATACACGACCGAGATCGCCGCCGCTGGCAATTTCCGGAACCGCGTGGAAAGCAAGCTCTGGCCGGAAAGCGCCAAGGAGGTCGCCTGGAGTGCGATCCGGCAGCGGGCCGCCTCCGACCCCTCCTGGGTCTGGCATCATCCCGACGCCCTCGACAATCTGAAGGATGAACTGGTCAAACGGGACATCTGGCGGGAGATGATGGGGTACATCACGCGGGGACCCTTTGAAAAACCGGCTACCTCCGTCCAGATACAGGTCTTGAGCCGCGACAATGAAACCGGCCAGGCGACCCTGCGCATCCGGCCCCAGAACGGCGATACGGTTTACATGGAAGCAGAGGGAGCGGCGACCGTCTCCTCAAAAAAGCTGGAAGAGTACGACATCAAGACAAAGGCTCTGAATCTCTCCTTCCTCTGCGTCGATTCCAAGGGCGCGCATGTCACCGGGGAGCCGTTATCCTGGACCAACGCCATCTTCATCAAGCACCGCTTCTACCAGGAGGGAACGAAACGCAAATGCGAACTCAAGGCCCTGCCCGACGGGAAGATCCGCTTTACCACCGACGGCTCCGGAGTCGAGACCAGCGGCGTTCCCTATGCCAAGCCCTTTGAGATCCCGGCGGATTGCCGGGTGATCCTCGCCGTCGCCGAAGGGGAAGGCGTTAAATCCCCGGCGATCAACATTCCCGCACCGCAGGGAAAGGTCGATCCTGCGGCAACCATTGGCCGTGCCCGGGCCGCTGTCTGGAAGCGCGGTTTCAAGAAGGATTCGACGGGAGAAACCTACCAATTTCTGGAGGCCGCCAAGAAACACGGCGCGGAGTTGGGGGGCGCCCGCCTGACCATTGCCAAGGACGCCCGCTGGATCGAGCTGAACACCCCGGACGACGCCTTCCATGCCGTCGGGCGCTTTGAACATGGCGCCGACCTCCTCAAGGAGTTCATCCCGGAAGGGGTTCTCAGCATCGATATCGGCAGCCTGAAATTCGATTCGGGACAGCAGCTTCTCGATATGGTCTCCGATCTGAAGACGGAGCTCAAAGAAGGGGAAGTGCGCCAGTGATGATGGTCCGCAGAAAACGCCAGTTTATCGGCTTCGGCTTCGACCCGGGGGAATCGGCGCACCATTTCGCCGTCATCTTCCCGGAAAGGGAAGATGATCCCGTAACCATTGAGGAGCGTTTCGAATGGAACGATGAGCTTTTGGCCGTTGCCGACACCGCCAGGCCGTTGCTCGTCAAGGTGCGCCTGGACCAATACCGCTGGGGACGAATCGCGGAAGCAGCCAGAGGTCAGTTCAACAAAAAGATCCGGTCCGGCGGCCATCGCTCCGTCTCCTGGAAAACGGACCAGCCGAATATTCTGCCCCCCCATTTCGGCAAGGAGCTGACCCTCCTGGCTTGGGCAATCGAGGATATGGACGAGAGCCTTATCCCCAACGTCATCGCCAACTGGACCGGCCTGGAGCCGGAGGAGCGCTGGTGGCTCTACACAACCGTCAACGCCACCTTCACCAGGGCGGATGTGGGGAAGGACCGGGGCTGGCGCAAGGCGATCAAGATCGCCTTTTCGGAAAACCCCATCCCGGAGATCCCCGGCGAGCGGTTCGTGGAAGAACCCGACCTCATCACATTGCCCATGAAAGAGGATGCGCCGAAGGCGGGAAGCGCCGCTCCGGTCTCTGTCCCGAAAAGAAAGAAGAGAGCCGCCATCAAGAAAAGCCCCCAGGTTCCCCTCTTCGAGGAGTCATAGAGAGAACGCATGAACGATCCGACCTTCATCGAAACCCAGTTTCCCGTCAGCAAGCTCTCCAAGGAAAGCTACAAGGAGCGGAAGTCCAACAATAGCCAGACCCTCACGGGCCTCGGCAAATGGTGGGGCCGCAAGCCCCTCGTCCTCGTCCGGGCGGCCCTCCTGGGGCTGCTCCTTCCCGCTTCCGGCGACCCGAAGAAGGATCGGGAGATCTTCCTCAAGCTCATGACGATGGATGAGGAAGGTCTTTGGAATCGGCTGCGAGGGAATATCCCCGCCGCGGAGGTCTATGAGTTTGCCACTGATACGGAAAAGGAATTCTATTTCGACCGCAAGAACGGAAACTGGCAGTGGAAGAAATCGGCAACCAGGGAAGACCGGGGGCACATGCAGCGGCGGGCCTTCAACCGGATGGGTTACGACAAGAAACTCACCTATTGCGTGCGACCGGAAGAGATCGCCGGTCCCTCGGAAGTGGCCTGGCAGGCCATCAACGCCCATCTGGGAACGGAGGCGCACAGCCTCCTGGAACTGGTTAATGAACTGGGCATAAGTCGCTTCGGCCATCCTCCCCGCGTCGGCGACGCCTTCTGCGGCGGGGGAAGCGTCCCCTTCGAGGCCGCGGTCATGGGATGCGACGTCTATGGGACGGACCTCAGCCCAGTGGGGGCGCTGCTAACCTGGGCGGCCGTCCACCTGATCGGCGGCGGCGCAGAGATGGCGAAGGAAATTCAGAAGGTTCAGAAGCAGGTCTATGACGCCGCGGGACGTCAGATTGAAGCCTGGGGGATCGAGCGGAACGACGAGGGCTGGCGGGACGAAACCACGAGGGAGACCGTTGGGAAGGGATGGAAGGCCGACTATTACCTCTACTGCATCGAGGCGAAGGACCCCGTGACGGGCTGGCGGGTTCCCCTGGCCCCCTCCTGGATCATCGGCCAGAAGACGCGGACCATCGCCCGCCTGATTCCCGACAAAAAAACACAATCCTTCCGGATCGAGATCGTCCAGGGTGCAAGCCCGGAAGAGATGGAGAAAATCAAGTTGGAAGGGACGGTAACGGATGGCATCCGTTGCCCCGTGGACAAGGAGGGAAACCTGATTCCGCCGGAGATGCGAACCGCCACCCCCTTTAACGAAATCCGAGGCCGCGAAGGACTGCGGCTTTGGGAAAACGATGATCTTGTCCCGCGACCGGACGACGCCCTTCAGGAGTGCCTCTACTGCATCCGCTGGGTGGACCCGGAGACGGGCGAAAAGTGTTACCGGGCGCCGACTCCGGCAGATCTGGAACGGGAGGCCGAAGGCCTGCGCCTCCTGAAGCTGCGCTTCTCGGATTGGCAGGCCAAAGGATTCATCCCCTGCCGAAAAATCGAATCGGGTTACAATACGGATCAGCCGATTCGCGAACGCGGCTGGACCCACTGGCATCACCTTTACAATCCCCGGCAATTGCTGACAATCGGGTTATTTCAGGAACTGGCGGTCCAGACAGCGAAGACCCAACCGGTCGGCGTGGCCCTTCTCCTCGGCATCGGGCGGTTGGCGGATTGGTGTTCTCGATTGTCAAGATGGCATCCTCATGCCGCAAATGAAAAGGGGGAGCAAGCATACTTCAATCAGGCATTGAACACACTGGCTAACTATGCGACCAGGGCGCATGGCGCTTTAAAGACGACATGGCCTCTCACCTTCCCAGAAAGGAATATCGGTTCCAATTCACAGATCATTCCCTTGGACACTCGAACGACGACCCAAGCCGCCCATCTCTGGATCACCGATCCCCCCTATGCCGACGCTGTCAACTACGAAGAACTCTCCGAACTCTTTCTGGCCTGGTATGAAAAACGATTGCCTGTCCTTTTTCCTGAGTGGTATGCCGACAGCAAGCGCGCCCTGGCCGTAAAGGGGGCGGATGAAAACTTCCGAATCGCCATGGTGGAGTGCTATCGCCGTTTGGCCGATAACATGCCCGACAACGGCATGCAGATCGTCATGTTCACCCACCAGGATGTGGATGTTTGGGCGGACCTTGCCCTCATTCTCTGGTCGGCGGGACTTAGGGTGACGGCGGCATGGACCATCGCCACGGAGACGGACACCTCCTTCCGGACGGGGAAATACGTTCAGGGCACCGTTCTTTTGGTTCTCCGCAAACGGCAGGAGACCCTCCGGGGAGACCGGTCCGACATCTATCCGGACGTCCAGGCCGAGGTCCAGCGACAGCTCAAAACCATGTTGGAGATCGACGACAAGGAAGATCCGAATTTTGGCGACTCGGACTATCAGTTGGCGGCCTACGCGGCGGCCCTGCGGGTTGTCACCGCCTACAGCGCCATCGAGGACATCGACGTTGAGCGCGAGCTTCGACGAATCCGTAAGGCCGGGGAGTCGTCGCCGCTTACGGACATGATCAGGGGCGCCGTGCGGATCGCCTCCGATTTTCTCGTCCCCGATGGTTTGGACAGCAGTATTTGGAAGCGCCTCCTGCCGGAGGAGCGTTTTTATGTCAAGGGCGTCGAAATCGAGGCCCACGGGGAATATCGCGACGGGGTCTATCAGGAGTTTGCCCAGGGCTTCGGTATTCGCGATTACCGGGGCCTTATCGGCAGCGGTGTTGCCAACCAGACCCGCCTGAAGACGCCTGATGAGCTCAAAGGGCGCGATCTTTCCGGCGAGGGGTTTGCCGGATCGCTGTTGCGACAGATTCTATTTGCCGTGTACAAAACCGCCGAGGAGGATGATCCGCGCCCGGGGTTGGATTATCTCAAGCAGGAGATCCCCAATTACTGGGACCGACGGCAGACGATCATCGCCTTGCTGAACTATCTTTCCCAGAAGCCCTCCGTGGCGATGGCGCACTGGAAAAAGGATGTCGAAGCGGCCCATCTCCTCCTGGGGACCGTGGAAGGAGACGGCGTATGATCCATCGCTACTCCTCAAGCCGCACTCTGGGCCAAGAGACGGCGAAACAGCCCAAAATAGGATCGCTCAACCGTAAGAGTGGGGCCACTCCGCTACATCGCTTTCATGATCACCAGAATCCCACCACACCATATTTTGTTTTTCCATTGCGTTCCCTCCATGTCCCATGTATAAGACAACGACAAAGGTACAGCTCACGTCCTTTTACGAGGAACGACTTCCTCAACGCCGAGAGTGAATGGATGAACACATGGATAAACTGAGTGAGTTCATTGCTGTTGACATTTTTTGCGGCTCTGGTGCCGTGACCGAAGGATTGAAAGCGGAGGGCATTACCGTTCTCGCGGCAGTTGATAACGATCCGATAGCTTGTGAAACATATCGCCTTAATCACCCGGAAGTTCATCTCGTTCAATCCGATATCCGAGCACTCAATCCCGCCACCATACGAAATAATATAAGCTTCAACGGGCAGTTGGACTTGCTCGTTGTCTGCGCCCCGTGCCAACCGTTCAGCAGCCAAAACCGCAAGCGTGCCTCCGATGATCAGCGGGCGGATTTGATTCTGGAAAGTCTCAAGTTCATTAAGGAGTTCGAGCCGAAGGTCGTTTTTTTTGAGAACGTTCCCGGCATAGCAATCTTCGGTCCACTGGCCAGTCTGCGTAACAAATTGGCAGAGATCGGCTATTGCCTGGGTGACTCAAAGAACCTGAACGCCGCCGATTGCAGCGTTCCTCAACGCCGTGAACGCTGCATCATGGTTGCAGCCCGGAGCCGTGAACGTATCAACGCATTTTACGACGCGATAACGCCCCGCCCGAACGTTACGGTCCGTGACGCAATCGGGGAATTGCGGCAACTCTGTTCCGGCGAAAGCGACCCCGACGATCCGCTTCATTTTGCCAGAAAACATCAGCCAGTTGTCCTGCTGCGATTGCAGCACATTCCGGAGGACGGGGGAAGTCGTTCGTCCTTGCCGCCGGAATTGGAACTCGCCTGCCACAAGGGTAGAAAAAACGACTTCCCGGATGTTTACGGCCGCATGAGCTGGGACGATGTTGCCCCGACATTGACTACCGGCTGTACGGATGTTACGAAAGGACGTTTCGTCCATCCCCGCGACAACCGTGCGATAACGCTCAGAGAGGCGGCGCTGCTCCAATCATTCCCTTCCCATTATCGCTTCTTCGGTAATTCTGGTCAGATAGCCCGCCAGATCGGCAACGCCGTGCCGGTGAATATGATCCGAACCCTTGCGCCTTCACTCAAACACTGTTTGCAGGGGATTCGAAATGCGGAACCGAAGACCGTATCCGGTCGGTAACCGCCAAATGAAGGGGCGTCCGTCAGCGATTACGAAGGTAGTGTCCGAGGCCATGCGCAGCATGCCCGAACACTCCACCGGCCCGGAAATGGCGGTGCGTCAGTTGCTTTTTTCAAAGGGTTTGCGTTATCGGGTACAGTATCCGGTACCCGGCGCATCTCGGAGAACCATCGATATCGCTTTTCCTTGGAAAAAGGTTGCAGTGTTCATTGATGGTTGTTTCTGGCACGGATGCTCGGAGCATCGAAACATTCCCGCGCATAACCGTGACTGGTGGAAAAATAAGATTGAACAAAACCGGTTGCGAGACGGGGATACTGATGAAAAGCTCCGCAATGCCAGTTGGATCGTTTTGCGATACTGGGAACATGATCCGAAGGAGCAAATAGTTTCAGAAGTATTGTTAGCGATTGAATCCAGGGGAAATAAGCATAGCTGAAAGTATGGTGCGCTTATCGTTCCACGGTTAATTCGTGTACGTACGTGTATGATTCATAGGAGATAAGATGGTTAAACTGCGGGTGAGAGCCCGTGCGGTTGACATGCTTGGTCGGCAGCAAATCGCCGGCATTCCCACCGCCATCCACGAACTTTTCAAAAACGCCCATGACGCCTATGCGGAACGGGTAGAGGTCGATTATTTTCGCCGCACAAAGGTTATGGTATTGCGTGACGATGGTTACGGGATGACCAGGGATGACGTGGAAACCCGATGGCTGACTCTGGGAACCGAAAGCCGTCTTGGCGCCAACCGACCCGACAACGTTAACGGATGGACCGGTCCCAAGAATCTTCCCCGGCGTGCGATCATGGGCGAAAAAGGCATAGGACGTTTGGCCATCGCCGTCATTGCCCCCATCACCATTCTCCTCTCCCGTGCCGTCCGTCCTGATGGGTTGCACAACCTCGTTGCTGCCATCGTCCACTGGGGTCTTTTCGAACAACCGGGTCTCGATATCGGCGCAATCGATGTGCCGGTGGCTGAATTTCACGGTGGTACCCTCCCTACTCGCGAAGATATCAACAATCTTATCCAACGGGTTCGCGACAATATTGAGGACCTGCGTAATGAACTAACCGAGGAAGCCTTCGATCAACTGAACGCCGAACTGGATCGTGCAAAATCGATAGCACCGGACAAACTGGAGATCACCCTTCAAAACCAACAAAAAATAAATGAGGAACCACTATCGCTGACCGGTGATGGCTATGGCACCCATTTCATATTGTTGCCAACGGCACCGGAGCTTGACGATGATATAGATGGAGGCACTGATAAAGACGCTTCAGCCTTGGAGAAGAACCTCCTAGGCTTTTCCAATACGATGACCGGTGATAAGCCGGTCATACGCACGGAGTTCAGGGATCACCATCTAGATGAAACACCCGAAGAATTGATCGGCCCCCGCAACTTCTTTTTGCCAGAAGAATATGAAAAGGCCGATCATCATTTCAAAGGAACTTTTGATGTGCATGGCCAGTTCACGGGTACCGTGAATGTATATGGTGAGCGCAAACCGTTCGTATGCAACTGGGTTGAGGGACGAGGTCGATCAATTAACTGTGGGCCATTTTCTATAGATGTCGCGTATTTAATGGGGGAGCACAAAGAAAGTCATCTGTCTGCAGATGACCACAAGACATTATACGACAAATTATTTAGAATTGGCGGACTTTATATTTATCGAGATGGAATTCGTATTCTTCCTTATGGCAATTCTGATCTCGATTTTCTCGATATGGAAAAGAGGAGAACAAAAAGTGCGCAAGATTGGTTTTTCTCATATCGGCGTGTCTTTGGTTATATTGCTATAAATAAAAAGGAAAATAGTGCGTTAAATGAAAAAGCCGGACGTGAGGGGTTCCGCCAAAATCAAGCATATCGAGATTTTCGTGTTGTACTGATAAACTTTTTTCAGCGGCTGGCTCTTGAATTTTTTCGACCTTCATCACCTCAGGGCGAAACATATTGGGATCAGAAAAATGCGTTTACCGCTGAAGCAAAATTTCTTGAAAAGCAAAAAAAGAAAGCTGATGAACGTCGGACCGGGTTCGGCAAACTTCTCCAGAGATTTTTTGAAAGATACAATTCAGGCGAGCTTGAACGCCGGGCTGAAGAAATCGGTGAGGATACAGAAAATCGGTTACAACATCTAATGACACTGGAAGACGATGGTGATCTTGCTATCGGAGTCCGTGAGCTTGAAACGGATGTATGGAAACGAATATCCGCCTTGGGATCCGATGTCATCATCACAAAACCTCGCGGTTTGTCGCTGACGAGCAAGCTGGAGAAAGATTGGGCATCGTATCAACGTATGTCTGGTCAAGTTCGAACAGATGTGATCGAGCCGCTACGGAGAGAACTGATTGGAAAAATCCGTCACGCAACGGAAAATCGTATAAGCGAGGCTCAACGTCGTGCTGTAGCGTTACAGCTATTAGAATCACAAAGAGATGGTCTCGTTCGCGATCTCTCCGTCTTACGAAATGATGCTTATGCCGCAGCCGAAGAGACGTTAAAAACCATCAAGGATGTGGTACGGGAAGAATTCGCCCAATTCCGTGAGGCTGTTGAAACGTTGTTGATCAATTTCACTCGGAAAACGGCGACGCAACCACTTAATCTGGAGGAGTCACGGGCCGTCATTGAGCGTGAGATAACAGTGATCCGCGAGAGGCAAGCGTCGTTGCTGGATTCTATCCGAAGGCAGATGACGGACTTTGCAGAAAGCATAAAGGAGCGGGAGACCCTTGAAGATCGCACCGGTGCTATGGAGCAACGTACGCAACGGCTTGAAGAACAGGTCGAATTTTATTCAGATTTTGCGCAAATGGGAATGTCTGTGGGTATCCTCCAGCATGAGTTTGAGAAAACCGCGCGCGATATGCGGACTGCTATGCGAGATTTGAAACCCTGGGCAGATGGAACACCGAAGCTGAAAGTGATATACCGGCGTTTGCGTGATTCGTTCGACCACATCGACGGCTACTTGAAGCTTCTTGACCCTCTCGGCCGACGTTTGAACCGATCGAAGGTTGAAATCTCCGGGGATGAAATCCGCATGCATCTCCTCAGGATTTTTAGAAAAGCGTTGGATGAGAATGGGATTAAGGTCGAAGCCTCCAGCGAGTTTCTGGCCTATAAGGTAAAATGCCGATCATCCGCATTGCTCGGAGCATTCATAAACATCGTAGACAATGCTATCTATTGGGTAGCGAACGGCGCGAAGCGAGAAAAAGTGATCCGTCTGAACGTGGACAATGAAGGATTTTTGGTGTCCAATAGCGGTCCAGGAATCGAGGAGCGTTTGCGGGAGCGGATTTTCGAATTTGGAGAGACGACTAAACCCGGCGGACGAGGAATGGGGTTGGCAATTTCGCGAGATACATTGCGGAGAGAGGGGTTCGACATCGAGCTGATGCAAGCCGGGTCAGATATCGAACCAGTATTTCGTATTAATACTGCCATTACAGATGAGGAGGGGGCAGAAGGTGACAAATGAAGCTCAAGCGGTTGACGTGGATACCTTGTGGCGTGAGCATTGTCGTAATGCTGTCCGCAAGTTCGTCATGCATGCGGTGGTCATTGATAACCAGCCGGTTTTGGAGCGAGTGGAAGAGATCAAATTTTTCGCTGGAGAAAGTGCAACAATTGTGGATGAGGGCATGGGTGACAATTTACCAGAACTCACGGCGGAAGTTTCAGAAGAAACGGGAGATGGTGCAAAATCGTCCACAGAAGAAGCTGAAAGCGAAGATGAGGCTATTGCTGAGGAGCGAAAGAGAGATAAAGCGGGTGCGGGTGAAGGAATTATTCTAGCCCATAACCTGAATGTAAGGGAACTATCCGATGCATTTGCAGAAGAGGAAATTGCTTGCGCTTTTGTGTTCCCAGAAGATAAGGATACGGACGAAGAAAAGATTTTCCGCCGTGTGATGCTCGCCTCAATGCCAGCGGACATTGTTGTCATCGACTGGTACTTGAGGGATACGAACCCGAATCTTACGAAAAGAATATTAAAGACAATCGCAGAAAAGGACCACGCTGAAAAAGGTCGGCTTCGCCTGATCTGTGTTTATACCGGACAAACGAACACTGATGTAGTAACCAGAGATGCCGTGGCAGAGCTAACAGCCGGCGGTTTGATTTCAAATAAAATCGATGAAAAAGGTGGCCTCGCTTCTGGAAAGCATCACTGCCTGCTCGTCCTCAATAAGCAAGATGTACACGGTGCCGCCCTTCCAACACGGATTCTCGAAGCTTTTACGGCCCTTTCTGATGGTATTTTACCTTCTTTTGCTCTTGCTGCCGTTGCTGCGATTCGCCGGAATGTTCACCACATCATTACCAGATTTTCGTGTGACCTTGATGCCGCTTTTGTCACCAATCGTCTGATTACTGATCCGCCAAGCGATGTTTCAGAGCTGATTCGTGAACTTTTTGTCTCTGAGTGTGATGCTGCTCTGGGGTTGGATAAAGTAGCCGACAATTATCTGGAGCGGGATAGCATAGCGCTCTGGCTTGATGTAAAAGGTCAACCCAAAGGTCAGTTTGCATACAATTCGTATTCAATTGATCGGGCATTTATCAATGGGCTACTTCAAGATGGAATTAAGGAAGGTAAAATTAAGGTCGGAGATGTCGAAAAAAAATTTCCAGAAGACAAAAGGGTACTTCTTTCCCATGCTTTACACGGGACGGAGTTTGAGGCCAAAACAGGCGAATGTAAGTTCTCCCGACATATTGCATTAAAACGAGAAGCATTCGGCATGTCGAAGCTGCATTCTGATGAAGGATGGGTACCTTCTTTAACACTTGGAACAATTCTGAGACGAACGGAGACTGAAGACGGAAAAACTACGAAAAGGTATTTTTACTGCTTGACTCCCGCGTGTGATACTCTGCGTTTGAACGATGAGGAAAGAATGTTCCTGATGATTGAAATCGATGTATCTCAAGGAAAGACAAATTTGATAATCGCAGAAGAGGGCGGTATCCACACCGCTCTCCATATCGTCCCGCATCCCAGAAAAGTAAGAACGTTCAAGTTTCGCGGTGATGGGAAAACTGGCCGGGTTCTTGCCCGTTCTCCAGTTGAGGGTGAAGCTGATATGCCGATTTACTATTTTGATTCAACTCCCGAACAATTTGTTTGGCTCGGTGAAGTGCGAAGGAATCGGGCAAACCGTGATATGGCCGACCTAAATCGAGAATGGCTACGATTCGGCATTCATGACTCAGAACTGCTCAGAATAGCGGGAAAGACAAAGGTAAAGATACTCGGAAACTGAAAGGGGGCACTATGGCTGTTGAAAATGATCCGACCCCCGGTACTAGAGCTTGGAATAAGCTAACATTTTATAGGAATTGCCCATGGTGACGAGACAGATCGTCATCGAGGTGCCGGAAAATGTACTCTTGGCAGAGAAGACGGATGAAATCAGTTTTAGCCGGGAGTTGCAGATGTTGGCCGCCGTGAAGCTCTATGAGCTCGGACGTCTCTCCTCGGGGATAGCTGCCGAGCCGGCCGGCATGTCCCGCGTCGAATTTCTCCTCAATCGGAACCGTTACCATGTATTTCTTTCGCCTACGAACTAACGGATCTGGAAGACCCATGCTGGGCCATCAATTTAAATCGATGAGGATAACGATAGAGAGAGCGATGAAAATCAGTTATGATCCAGAAATCGATGCCCTTTACATCAGGCTGATTGAAGGCAAACATGAATGCCGCACCGTGAGACTGAATGAGGAAATTGCTCTGAACATCGGACCGGATGAGAAGCTTGTCGGAATCGAAATCCTTGACGCCACCGAGGTCTTGGGGCAAGGCCGCGTTCCTGATGTCACCCTTGAGAATATCCCTCTGGCGGCGGCCGTGTAATATGGTCAAAAGGCGCCGCCAAATGACAGGCCATAGTGGCCAGATTGAACAATGATCCAACGTTATTCCTCGCGTCGCAGTCCGCTGAAGGATTTTCTGGCCACTCGGTTGCAGGGTGCCCTCCGGTACGACCGGATCGCAGGGTTCTTCAGTTCCTCCCTTTTGGAGGTGGCGGGCGAGGCCCTGGAACAGATGGTGCGGGAGGGCGGCGAGACCTGCGCCCGAGTAGTCTGCAACTCCTGTCTTAACCCCCTGGATGTCCAAACCGCCCGGGCGGCCAAGTGGGGAATGCACCGCGAATGGTGCGCTTCGCTTCCCGCCGAGATCGGCGCACCCATGAAGGCCAGACTCCAGCGGCTCTACGATTTTCTCAGCAGCGGCCTTCTCAAGGTGAAGGTTCTCCCCGACGAGGTCTTCGGCCTGATCCACGGCAAGGCCGGCGTGATCACCCGAACAGACGGATCGCAGGTCTGCTTTATCGGCAGCGCCAACGAGTCCCGGACGGCCTGGGTCAGCAATTATGAGTTGGTCTGGCTTGATGAAAGCGAGGAGGGCGTCCGGTGGGTGCAGGAGGAATTCGACGCCCTGTGGTCCTCCCCCCAGGCGGTGGACCTGGCGGAGGCGGTCGTACAGGACGTGGCCCGGCTGATCCATCGGGTCGTCGTCCCCGATATCGACGCCTGGAAAAAGGAAGAGGCCGACCCTGCCGAACCGATTGTGGAACTGCCCATCTACCGACGGGAAAACGGCCTCTGGGCACATCAGAAATCCTTCATCAAACTGGCCTTCGACGCCCATAAGAACGGCGGCGCCCGGTATCTCCTGGCCGACCAGGTGGGTTTGGGAAAGACCGTTCAACTGGCCCTCGCCGCTAAACTGATGGCTCTCTACGGCAACAGGCCGATCCTCATCCTTGTCCCAAAGCCATTGATGATCCAGTGGCAGGACGAGCTCTGGAACCTCCTGGATATGCCTTCGGCGCGGTGGAACGGCCGACAGTGGATCGACGAACAAGAGGTGGCCTATCCCGAATACGGCCCTCAGGGGATGAGAAAATGCCCCCGCCGGATCGGCATTATGTCCACGGGGTTGATCATCCGTGGATCGGAAACCGTCGCTCTGATCAAGGATCTCGATTATGAATGCGTAATCCTCGACGAGGCTCACCGGGCCAGGCGATCCAATCTCGGCCCCACGCACTGGGGAGAGAAGGCCGAGCCCAACAACCTGCTGCGCTTTTTGATGGATATCGCCCCGAGAACCCGGAGCCTGCTGTTGGCCACGGCGACGCCGGTGCAGCTCGATCCGATCGAGGCGTGGGACCTCCTGGACGCCCTGAACGAGGGGGAAAACGACGTACTGGGTTCCCTATACAGCCGCTGGCGGACTCGACCACGGGAAGGGATTGGCCTCGTTCTTGAACAAACGAAGCCCGTCGATGTGACGACGGACCTCTGGGAGTGGATGCGCGACCCCCTGCCGCCCCAGGAAGAGGGCATGGATTTTGAGTTGCTCCGCCGGAGCCTGAATACCGATCCTTCCGAGCACTGGATTTCCCCGGAGGCGTTCCACAGTCTGCGCACGCCGGATTTACAGCGGATCAAGCGCCTGTCGCACGACTTCTTCCCGAAGCACAACCCGTTCATCCGTCACATCATCCGGCGGACCCGCGATTTCCTTGAAAGCACCATCGACCCCCATACCAATGAGCCCTATCTCCAGCGGATCGAGGTGCGCCTCTTCGGGGAGAGCGATGCCGAGGCCATTGGCCTGCCACCTTTTCTCCGGGACGCTTACGACGCCGCCGAGGAATTCTGCGCCATTTTGGCCAGCAGGCCCGGACTCAATTCGGGCTTCATGAAGACGATTCTCCTGCGCCGCGTGGGCAGCACCATCGAGGCGGGCAGGTTGACCGCAATGAAAATGCTTGGGACTCAAGCTCAGGGTGATCAGGCAGATGAGGAAGGTGAAAACGAGGGGGAAGAGAAATTATCCTTCCTCTATCCGCTATCCCATGAGGAACAGACAGTGTTGAGGCGCTTCCTGAAAATCCTTGAAGAAAACCAGGACGAAGACCCGAAGCTCCGTCAAGTGGAAGGGCTCCTCACGGCGAACGACACCGTTGCCGGCGGCTGGATTTCTATGGGCTGCATCATCTTCAGCCAGTTCTACGATTCGGTACTCTGGCTGGGTCTGCATCTGTCGAAACGCATGCCCGACGAAAAGATCGGCGTCTATGCCAATGCGACGAAATCGGGGATCATCGAAAAAGGTGTCTTCCACCGCATGAACCGGGATGAAGTCAAAAAAAGAATTACGACCGGGGAATTGCGCCTGGTCATCGGCACGGACGCCGCGTCGGAGGGGCTCAACCTCCAACGCTTAGGGTCCCTGATCAATCTCGACCTTCCTTGGAATCCGACGCGACTGGAACAGCGCAAGGGAAGGATCCAGCGGATCGGCCAGTTGCGGCCCGAGGTGCTGATCTGCAACATGCGCTACAGGGGTTCCGTGGAGGACCGCGTCCACCAGCTCCTATCGGAGAGACTGGTGAATATTCGAAACATGTTCGGCCAGATACCAGATACCCTGGAAGACGTCTGGGTTGCAGCCGCCCTGAAGGACGAAGAGGAGGCCAAGCGGGTAATCGATGCCGTCCCGAAACGCCACCCCTTCGAGATGCGCTACGACAGGATTGAAAACGTCGATTGGGAGTCGTGCAGCCGTGTCCTCGATTCGGCAATCCAGTTGGACGCGCTGCGGGAGGGGTGGTAAATGGTAATCGAGTTCATGAGTAGAGTGGACTGCGAGTCTTGGATCTGACATTAGGACTGGTAAAACTACATCCGGGAGAACTTGTCATGGCTTATACACCCGAAAAGATACTCTCTCTTCTGCCTCAACTTGAAGAGCAAATCGCCGATGATCTTGAAAACGAGACTCTCGATTTCAAAGAATGTCCGACGGAAGCAAAATTGCGGGAACTGGCTAAAGAAATGGCCGTATGCCTCGGCAATGCCTCCGGTGGAACGGTTGTTTTCGGCATCAAGGAACGGTTAATCGGATGTGACAAGGCGATTGTGGGACTCGATTTTGCACCTGATCTGGAATCGCTGAAGGCAACCCTATACGACAGCATTGACCCGAAGCTGCCGGTGCAGTTCGAATGGGTGACATACGGCATGCGTCGTCTTCTGCTAATGCATGTCCATCCTTCAATGCCCCCTTATACAACCACTTCCGGTAAAGGATGGATGCGGATAGGTAAAGACTGCAAGCCTCTAACCGGTTCCTTGTTACGCCAACTGCGGGAAAAGGCCGGATTGAGCGATCCTACGGCAAAGATCATGCCCCTCGATAACCCCTTCCGGGTGATCTCTCCGGCAGCTATTGAAATCCTGCGCCGTGAAATGAAAAACATGGGATCTCCGGGTGACCTATTGGTCTGTGATGACACGGACCTATGCGGTAAGTTGGGTTTCCTCAAGGAGGGCCGTCTGACCGTAGCTGGTTTGCTGGTTGCTGGAAGAGACGAAATTATCGCCGAACATGCCCCTAACCATGAATGGAAATACAGCAGACTGCGCACGGATACGGACTATGAAACGCCGCCGGTAAGCGGCCGGGACTGTATCCTTGTGGCACTGGATAAGATTATGCTTCTTCTGGGACAGCAAAACCCTGTGACGACAGTTCCTTCCGGCCTATTCCATGCAGAATTTCCTCAGTATCCGACCATTGCACTGCGTGAAGCCTTGCTGAATGCCTTCGCCCACCGGGACTATACAATTCCGGGAATGGTATTTATCCGGCACTATCGCGACCGATTCGAGATCAACAGTCCAGGCGGTTTTACCGGAGGTGTCACGCCGGAAAATATTCTCCACCATGCGCCGGTCACACGAAACCGATATCTGGTCGAGACCGTGTTGTTGGCCACTCGTCTGGTAAACCGGCAAAATCTTGGTGTCCCGCGTATCTTCCGCGCACTCTTGGAAGAAGGAAAAGAACCGCCGGCCTTTGATGAAATAGGACAGACAGTGCGCGTGACCTTCCCCGGTCAGAAGGTGGATCTGGCATTCAAAGCGCTGCTCTCTTTTCTGACAGATAAGCACGGCGCCTATCTGGATGTGGATGATCTCCTGCTCCTCCATTTCTTCAGGCGACGTCATGAAGCACATTGGAATGACATTCGCCAAGCCTATCCTTACGATGATCGGCGCCTGCGTGAAAAATTGGCCTCCCTGGAGACCCACCTCCTAATGCTGGAACACAGTGGCTCCGGCCGTGGTATGACGTATCGTCTTTCTCGGCGGGCGTCAGCCATCCTGAACGAGGGCGTAGCCTACGACATGACACGAAGGCTGGATCGAGAAGCAATCAAAGTCCGCATCCTGTCTCTGCTTAAAGATAGGCATCTCCGCAATGCTGACATCAGAAACTTTACAGACTTGGGACGTCAGCAGGTCTATAGGATTATGAAGGAGTTGGAATCAGACGGGCTGGTCTATCAAGAGGGGCATGGCCAGACCGCTCTATGGCATTTGAAGCAATCATTGAGCAAACAATGAATCAACGGCTCTTGTTTGCATCATTGTTTGCTTCATGAATCAATCTGTTGATGCAAACCAAGCAGAGTGGCAGGTCATGCTTGAGCATTACGGTTTAAAAGCTGCTACACAAACGCTTTCCCCCACATTATCGCTTTCAATAAAAATCAAATATTTCACCATGATTTAGGGGACGAATTAGGTGTTGACCCGCCGGATCAGGTAATACGCCGCAACACTGAAAAGCAGGTTGGGAATCCATGCCGCCAGCAGGGGGTAAAGGGTT